>JAFDZQ010000075.1 GCA_018266895.1 Bacteroidota bacterium | reverse complement strand
GGTTCCATCTTGTCCTGAAGCCATTTCTTTTCTTCAGGATTCTGAATATGCTTATATTCGACACCGATTTTATCACAATAAGTCTGATAAAGAATATCAAGAATTTTCCTTAGCGTGGCTGTTCTCAGTCCTGCAAGTCCGTCAGTAATAAAATCCCTGTCGTAATCCCAGACCGTGAATCCGTAATTTGCAGGATCAAGTTCCGGATGATGCTGAACCTTCAGATACAGAGGATCAAGATTAGCCAGCAGATGTCCTCTGACCCTGAACATATTTATAAGCTGAATAGCTTTTGCCTGTCTTTCAATTTCTTCTATGTTTTCAATTTTTCCAAAATCCTCTTCCTTTTTATCTACATACCATTTCACAGGAGACATGGGAATTCCGAGATCCCTGAATATATCTTCGTAAAAGTTTTCCTCGCCTCTGAGAAGATCGCTGAGTATTTTCAGAAACAATCCTGATTCCGCTCCCTGTATTATTCTGTGATCATAAGTGCTGGTGATATTCATTATTTTGCTGAGACCTATTCCGGTAATTACTTCATTGGTTACGGCCTGATATTCCGCCGGATAGTCAATTGCTCCGGTTGCAATGATCGCTCCCTGACCAATCATCAGTCTCGGTGTGGATGCGACTGTCCCTATAGTACCGGGATTTGTAAGTGATATTGTTGTTCCCTGAAAATCAGAAACTTCAATTTTGTTGTTCCTTGATCTGTTGATTATATCGTTGTACGCTTCAAAATACTTTTTGAAATCAAGAAGATTGGCTTTCTTTATATTCGGTACAATAAGCGAGCGGCTTCCGTCTTTCTTTTCAAGATCAACCGCCAGGCCAAGGTTCACATCTTTTTTCCTTATAAGATTCGGTTCACTGTTAATGACAGTGAACGAATTATTCATTACAGGTACATAAGCAATTCCTTTTACAATTGCCCAGCCGATTATATGAGTAAAAGATATTTTGCCGCCTCTGTTCTTTTTCAGATGTTCATTTATTATTCTCCTGTTTTCTTCAAGCACTTTAACTGGGATTGTTCTGAATGTAGTCGCGGTAGGAACGGACAGACTGCTGTTCATGTTTTCTATTACTTTTGCCCCTACACCTCTTATTACAACAGCTTCATCACCTTCAGCAGGCAAAGGCATGCTGATATTACTCTGATAGGTGCTTGGAGCTGATGCTGGCTGCTGCTTAGTCTTAACTTTTTTATTATTTCCGTTATCATTTATGTTAAGAGTTCTGAACAGTTCTTTCCAGTTATCGCTTACAGAATCAGGATCATTATTATATTGCCCGAGGAGTTCGAGCACATACCAGGTATTTAGCCCGAATTCCGAAATCTTTTCCTGTTGCTCTGTTGTCAGATCTTCTAATTTCATTGAATATTTTTATTTGTATAAATTTAATTAAAATAATAAAAAACTTCAGCAGTATATAACTGATAATTATAAAACATTTATCGGAATTTTATATATCTGACTTATTAATTATTTAAAGCAGTACATAAATCTTTTTACTTGTAACATTTTACAGATTCAGACAGGTTTGAACTGTTCAAACGACTGCAGGCAATTATTGCAATAATGAATAGCGCGGCATTGCGTAGGACCAAAAGAGGATTTCAGAGCCGTATCTTTGCTCCGGCAAAAAGGGCATTCTACATTCTCAAGCATTTCTATCTGAATCAGACCGTTATGTTTCTGAGGAAGCGCGAATTTTGATTCCTTAAGCATCTCCCTTCCTTTGTCCGTTATCATATTCGTATTCCACTGCACATCATAGCTAACTTCGACTTCTACTCCCGATACGGGAAGCAAACTGACTTTGTCAATAATATCTTCCTTCATGTAATTTACGGCGGGACAGCCGGCAAAAGTAGGCGTCATTTTTATATTTACGAAGTTGTCTTCTGAGACATTTACTCCGGTAATAATACCCATATCTACAACAGAGATAAGAGGTATCTCCGGATCTTTTACATTCTGCAATGTTTCCCATATTTCACTTTCACTGATCATAATCTTAAAATAAATTCTTTTTAATTGTAATTTTCAACTTTCTTAATCACCATTCGGCGTGAGGATCGATATTATAAACTTCCGTCATCTCATCAAGTAGCGGTTTCAGATATTCAGTATGAATTCCTTTTCTTCCTCCGTATCCGATCTTTATGTCATTTACATCAGGAATTTTGAGATCTGTTTTTGACAGTATCATATTTATTTTTCCGCTCCATTTTTCCTGCAACGCTTTTTCACCGGGAAAAACACCTGATTCAATCAGCATTTCATCGGATTCACAGGGTTCAAACAATCCGAGCGCAAGAGGATAGCAAATATTAAGAGCATTCTGCATTCTTATCCTGCTTTCATCATTGCCGTTTGATAATTGCTTTATCCATGTTTCAGCATGCATTGTGTGATACTTCAATTCTCCCCTGAATTTCCTGGCGGTATTTGAAAGATCTTCAAATGAAGAATTTCCGAGCATATCAAATCTCAAAGACTCTGATTCATCAAACAAAAAGTGACGCATAAGACTGAAGCTGTATTCACCAA
Organism: Bacteroidota bacterium; assembly: GCA_018266895.1. GTDB lineage: Bacteria > Bacteroidota > Ignavibacteria > Tepidaquicellales > Tepidaquicellaceae > JAEUSI01. Next base: position 53,703 of record JAFDZQ010000075.1, on the reverse strand, counting down.
TAGGATATTCGACGAAGTGACAGCATCGCATTTTGTCTTCCTTCCTTCCGAATGCCAGCGAATCCGGATCTGCTTCTCCCATTCTGTGCAGGATCTGATACAATGCCTGAGCGTGACCGAGCTTGTCCTGAGCCATTGATGAAAATGCGATATCCTCTTCAAGAATAGGTCCAAGCCCTGTCCATTCTGAATTCCGGTGACCAAGAATCAGCTGATCATCTGCCATTCTGAATATAAGATCTTTTATTGCTGAAATCTGTGCATCGCTGTAATTCATATTTGTAAATTACTTCCCTTTAAATTTATTAATTCTGTCCATCACTTTATAACCGCCTGCTTCCCGATAGATTTTTTCAGGCGTAGTCTGAAAAATTTCCTCTTCATCATTTGAAGTTCGGAATATATCCGTAGTCTTCACTACCCATAGATTCACGCAGTTATATCTTCTTGCATACTGCTCCTTTGCTAGAATAAGCGCCATTTCTGAATTCGGAGCGTGAAGTGATCCGACATGAACATGATGATCTCCGGTTTTCGCCTGATGAAAAACTTCATAGGTCTGCCAGTGATGTATTTCTTTTAAAGGGGAATTATCCGGAACTTCAGGGAGCTCTTCCCTTGTAATTCTGGGATCTATGGATTTAATTGACATTGTAATTTCCGTAAAATTTTGAACAGATTCATATCAGGATAAAGGAACAGTATATCTTTCATCAGGTCTCATAAGCGCCTTTCTCACCCACTCTCCTTTTTCCTCAGCTCTTCTTCTGACTGCAAGTCTTTCTTTATTGCAGGGTCCGTCGCCATTGATCACTCTTTTAAATTCATCCCAGTCCGGTTCCGTATAATCCCATTTTCCGGTTTCTTCGTTTTTCTTTAATTTCGGATCCGGAATAGTAAGCTTCAGTTCCCATATTTTAGGAACATACATATCAAGGAATTTCTGTCTCATGTCATCGTTGGAAGCCATTTTAACTTTCCATCTCATAAGTGTTTCCGTATGAACGGATATTTTATCGGAAGGTCCGAAAAAATGCATTATCGGCGGCCACCATCTGTTCAATGCTTCCTGTACCATTTCTCGCTGCTTCGGCGTTCCTGTTGCAAGGAAAACAACATTATCGTGTCCGTATTTCAGATGGAATGATTCTTCAACGCAGATTCTTTCAAGAGCTCTGCAATACGGTCCGTATGAACCTTTGGAATTTGCAACCTGATTAATTATCGCGCCTGCATCAATCAGCCAAGCAATTACGGCTGTATCTGCCCAGGTAACTGCAGGATAATTAAAAACATTAGAATATTTTGATTTTCCGGTGATCAGATCATTGATCATATCTTCTCTTGGTTTTCCCAGAGTTTCTGCAGCACTGTATAAAAGCTGTGCATGCCCTACTTCATCCTGAACTTTCGCCATCAGGGCAAGTTTCCTCCGGAATCCGGGAGCTCGTGTGATCCAGGTACCTTCAGGCAATGCTCCGATTATTTCAGAATGCGCATGCTGTTCTATCATTCTGATAAGCTGTTTCCTGTATTCAGCCGGCATCCAGTCCGCCGGCTCTATCTTTTCGCCTGCTGCTATTCTGTCTTCAAAATTCTTTAACTTAACGGAATCTTCCGTTCCTGATTCCGTGTTCTTTGATTCTTCAAAAATATAACCGCCACCGTACATTTTATATTAGGTAAATTTTTAAAAAAGATATTTATAATGTTGAGCAAATTAATACAATTATTTTATATTTGATAGGTACATTTTACTGAAATACTATCGTACTCTTTACAATGTGATCAATTCCTTAAGCAGTGTTTGAGTAAAAAATCTGTGAAAATTTGAGAGAAAAAATTGTTGTGCAATGATACTTATTATCTTATTTTAATGCTCAGGTATATTTATTTAACAGAGATACACGACTTCCCTGATATTCCTGATATATTATGAATTAAAATGATACAGATCAGAATTGTTTATAACCATCTTTCTTAAATCTTTCAGCTTCCTGATGTGAATTCTGGTAATTTTTCATTGAAAGGACTTTATCATAAAATACACCCGCAGTCGATTTATTTCCTTTTACATCATTAAGCATTCCGCAGATCAGGTAAATGTATGATGTGTAAGCATCATTATTTTCTTTGTCAATTTTCTGAGTGATATCCAGAGCTTTCTCAATATAAGGTTCGGCTTCAAGTATGCTGTTCAATTTAAGATAACATAAAGCAGTATAGTAATTTGATTCCCTTTTAAGAAATACGCTTCCGTATCCGGTTTTATTACTGTCGATTTTTTCGATAACAGACTTCCATACTGACAATGCTTCATTCCATTTACCCTGACCTACATAGCTGTTACCGAGATATTTTTCGAACACCGGATTTTCAGGAAATTCTTCCGTCAGACTTTTGGCGTATAACTCAGCTTCGTAATAATTTTTTTCATAAATCACATTCAGATAAGCCAGAACATACTTAGCTTCAGTCTTAGCATATTTCGAACCGTTAAGTGTTTCTTTGATCTGAGAAAGCCCTTTGACTTTGTCACCTTTCGGAAATATGATCATAAGCGGCTTTACTACCGGATAAGTTTCAGGAATATATTCTGCAAAATAATTATAGAGTCCCACTCCGAATAAAACATCCTTATTGTTCATGTTAATTTCATTTGCCTTCTGAAGCAGATTAATCGCTTCCCTTCCGTCCTCTGCAGCTTTCAGCCAGCTTTCACGAAGTCCTTTTACGAGCCCCCTGTATCCCAGCGCTCCTCCTTTATAAAACATTGCATTGTCGTCATTTTCATTTTTATCAAGCCTCTCATCTGCAACTTCAATGACCTTTTCCACTTTTCCGAAAAAAACATCATCAAGCGACTGATTCTCCTTATTAATGTTAATCTTCCACCAGTCTATCATTGCAAGAAAAAAATATCCTGCTGGATTCCTGCTGTCAGCTTTTATGATATCCCTGAATTTGCTTTCCGCAGAATCAAACTTAAGATGATAAATAAGATCTATTCCTGCAATTGTATTCTCCTCAGTTGTCTGTGACTTCACAGGGCTGCTCAGAAAAATTAAAAAGAACAGAGAGATAAGAATTATCTTCGGCATATTAAATTTGTTTGTCTGATTATTAATTGAATGCTGTTATTTGTTAAAATGATTTTTATAAATTAACTTTTCAGCATACAAAATTATATAAATAAAATTCATTTGATAATAGTTCTGTTTTATTGGTCTTAAATAAATTCAGTCAGAAAATCATTTACTTATATAAATATTTTATTATAAACAAAAAAAACCGGTGACCTGAATCACCGGTTTTAATTTTAATAAAAAAATTAATTTTACGGTCTGATTAAGCTAACCGAATTGAAAGCGTTGTTATCTACGAGTGATAGATCTGCTGCATCTACAAAGTCATCTCCGTTCAGATCTGAATTCACATAACCTGAAAGCGATACTGAAGCATCATTGTCAACATTGCTGACATCCGACGCATCTATGATTCCGTCCTGATTGACATCGCCGGCAGGTATGCAGTATTTTGAACCTACAAGAACTGAATTGTTTCCGTACGTCTGACTCTGGGCTGAAGTAAAATCATAATTTCCCGTTACTCCTTTTATAAGAGATTCCCCGCCGGTTCTGCTCCAGACTTCAATTGAATTCCTGTGAATAATCTGGAGATAATAAGTACCTGTCTGAGCGTATTTAAAAACACACGCTGAATTAAGATTTGCATCATCTATAAATGTTACTGAAGAATCAACTGCAGCAAAGGGAGAATTTATATTTCTGAGAAATACTTTCACCGTATCTTTTCTGACTTTGTTTGAGCCGTTGTATAATCCTTCAGGAACCAGCTTTATATTAAACTGTGTGAACAGATATGACGATTGTATCCGTATGTTATCAAGATACAGATTATTTCCGCTGGCACTTCTGGCTCTGAATTTTATTTTGTTAGTTCCTGCCGGAAGTCCCCATTTTCTTGTAAGCCACTGTGAAGAATTGGGAGTGAAAACCGAAGATAAAGTATTTGCAGTCTTAATTGAATTGACGGCTCCTATCGTATCTTGTGCTCTTCCCTGAAGTTTTTTAAAAGTGGTGTAATTTGTACCTCCGTTTGTTGAAGTTTCTATTATCAGTGAATCCGTTCCGGCAGTAAAGGGTGCATAAGCATAATCGTAAACTAAACTGTCACTTGATACAGCAGCAGTGAATGAGGGAGTTATCATTGACTGATTTGTTCCTGAAGGAGCATTCCAGAAGTCATACTGATCTGATCCGGTTCCTGAACCATAACTGCTGACTGCATTGTACTTCCAGTAATTCGTTCCGGTGAATATAAAACTCCAGTTTGCAGGAGGATAAACGCCGGAAAAATTTTCGTCCAGGTTATATGCTGTCTGCCCAGTATAAGGAGTAAGACTTCCGGTTAAAACATCATTTGAAGTGACTGCATCATCTGTGATATGCACAGAATCTTTAACTGTATAAACGGTTCCTGAAACAAATGTCCATTGATCAAAATTTACATTTGCCGACAATCCTGGTCCTAAAGAAGTGACAGTTTTTGTACTTACATAACCTCCGGGGCTTATCTTTCTTGTCACTGAAAAAGTTGCCGGTTCGGCTAAGTTATTGTTTTTAACTGTACCCGAAGGAATAATTGTGGAACCCTGAAAATTCTGAATTCCAGTATAACCCAGGGAAACCGGCTGCACATCTGTGCTTGCCTGAACAGAATAATCTGTATATGTAATATTAAGCTTGTAAACATTGTTACCGGCCTGCGCTATTATGTATCCCCTTTCAATCAGTCTCATTACTCCGCCGCTTCCTGATAGTCCGCTTGTGCTGATCCAGTTTACTCCACCGTTTGTGGAAAGACTTGAACTGCCTCCGCTCCAGCTTCCTGACATTATTTCATTCGGATCTTCCTTGCAGATATCAGATCCCCATCCTGAAAAACTGTTTGTATTGTTTAAAAACCAGTTGTCACCGGAATTGGTAGTTTTATAAATATCGCTGCCCGGCCAGTTGGTCGCAAAGGCGACAGTATTATCAAAGACTGTATTGCTCATTGTAGGAATTTCAGAACTGGATGGATTAGTGAAAACTTTTGTCCAGTTAATTCCTCCGTTTACGGATTTGAAAATGTCAGCAACACCTGAACTGGTTGTTCCGTCAGCAAGAAACAGCATATTGCTGTTATCATAAGTTACCATAATATCGCACGGACTTCTGAACGGATAATTTCCGCTGATCTCGGTAAATGTCGCTCCATTGTCAGTCGATCTGTAGAAACCTCCGCCATCAGGTGCGAAATAAAATGTGCCGGGATTATTCTGATCGATCTGAAGGGGTTCACCGTAATTGCTGAAATTCATAGTAAGAGGTGTAGTCCAGGAAGCTCCGTAATTAGTCGTTCTCATTATTTTATCTGTGGCTGCCTCAACTGCGCAAAGCCATATATTTGTATCAACAGGACTTACAAAAAATGAATGCGGAGTATTTGATGAAGGCATAGGAACGCCGACTGCAGACCAAGTCTCACCCCTGTTCCTGCTCACATAAATCTGACTTGTAAAAGCTGTAAACACTGTGTTCCTGTCATTCGGATGGACACAGATATTATCTCCGAGAGAATTGCCGCTTGCTCCGGGTTTTGAAACCCAGTTAAGTGAAACCGATGAACCCGAAGGCATTGACCAGCTTGTTCCGCCGTTTGTTGTAAAAATTACTACAGAATTAAGGCTGCTGACCGCCCAGCCTTTATTGTTATCCGAAAAAAAGATGTCAGTCAGATTTGCCATCATTGGATTTATTTCAAATTTAAGAAAAGCAGAACTCCCGCTTTTATTATTTCTGATAAAACCTCCTCCTCCGCAGATATGCACATCATTCATGTTTGTACCGCTCACTCCGCTTATATCCGTATTTACTCTGGTGGAAATTCCCGTCCATACGCCGGAAGTATTCTTTAAAAGAGTCCCGTATTCTCCTGTCGCAATAAGACTGTCGCTGAAGTATTTTACTTTTAATAGATTATATGAAGTCCCTGATGACTGTAAAGTCCAGCTTGCACCTCCGTCAGTTGTAACATAGACAGTTCCGCTGTTCCCGACTACCGTTCCGTTATTTGCATCTTTAAAATTAATTGAATTTAGTTTAACAGATGAGATCCCTGTATTGGATGATGTCCAGTTCACTCCGCCGTTTACTGATTTAAAAACACTTCCATTGTCTCCGCAAACAAATCCGGTATTTGAATTTATAAAATAAACGGAATAAAGATTAACTGCCGAACCTACATTGTAGGAACTTACAGGTGATGATGTTTTAAGTGTTTTGTAGACAGTTCCGTTATCTGCAGCGATCCATAAATCATTGCCAAACGAAGTGACGCAGTTCATATTTAAGGTTCCGTTTGTATAACTTAACCAGGAAACTCCTGCTGAAAAGGATCTGTAAAGTCTGCCGGCGTTTCCGACAGCTGCAATATTTGTTCCGTCCGGTGATGTGATACTGTTAAATCCTTGTCCGAATATATTCCCTGAACTAATAAGTACTATACTCAGAAGAAATAAACGTAAAACAAAAATGATTTTTTTCATTTTGTAATAGATTAGATTAATTAAATAATTTTTTATATAAAATTAAACTGCACAATATTTATAATGTCATTATGTATATATCAAAAAAAGACAGCCCTTAAATAAGACTGTCTTTTTAGTAAAGTTTAATATACAATTATTTCAGTGAAGAAGATTTTCTTTTATAATCATCATTTTTTATCTTCATTCCTGATTTTAAGTTCATAATGTCTGAAGGAGATAGTTGTGGAGTGACTTTTGTAATTGAGTTCATAGCATTGTTATCCACAATTGAGAGGTCGGAAGCGTCTGTAGCGTCATCGCCGTTAAGATCGGTACTGAAATATCCGAATACGGAATTTGAGGCGTTATTATCAATATCACTCATGTCCGAGGCGTCAATAACTCCGTCTCTGTTAACGTCGCCGCTGTACATTAGCCATTTGGAGCCGTTAAGAATCGAATTTCCTCCGTAAGTCTGACTCTGAGCGGATGTAAAATCATAATTTTTTAATACACCTCTCGTAATTGATTCACCGCCCGCTTTGCTCCAGGTTTCAATTGCATTCCTGTGTTCTATCTGAAAATAATATGTTCCGCTTGGTGCATTCATAAACACAGCAGCTGCCGTGAGAGTTATATCGTCCAGGATTACTTTTGAAGAATCAACTTTTGCAAAAGGTGAAACTGTATTTCTCAGATAGACTCTTACTGTATCTTTCATATTCAGTCCGGTGCCGTTATAAAATCCTTCGGGAGCTACTTTTAGATTTACCTGTGTATAGGCCGAGCCTCCGAGTATTCTTACGCTGTCAAGAAAAAAATCATTTCCGAAACCGCTGTTTGCCCTGAATTTTATTTTAGTAGTGCCGACCGGGAGAGCCCATTTCCTTGTAAGCCATTGATTTGAAGCAGGTGTAAATCTAGATCCGCTGGCAGGCGCAGTGCTCATTGAATATAATCCTCCGATCGGAGAAGAAGCATTTCCGTAAAGTCCTACCAATGTTGTATATGATGAACCTCCGTTTGTGGAAGTTTCTATAATAATTGAATCTGTTCCGCTGGAATATGCTCCATAGGCATAATCATAACCAATTGAATCTCCCGAAACAGAAGCAGTGAAAGCCGGAGTAAGTAAAGACTGAATCGTACCGTTTGCAGCATTCCAGAAATTAAAGAACGAGCTGCCGGTTCCGTTTCCGTAACTGCTTACGGAAGATGAATATTGCCAGTAATTAGTTCCTGTAAAATCAAATGACCAGCCTGTCGGAGGAAATGTACCCGAAAATCCTTCGCTGAGTCTTGTAACGCCCTGACCAACATAAGGAGTAAAAGATGCCGTTATAACATCATTACCGGGAACTTCATCTCCTGAAATAAAAACTGAATCTTTTACAGTATATGCAGTACCGGAATTGAATGTAAACTGATCAAAATTTATGTTCGCGGTAGAATTTGCTCCGAGATTTGTTACTGTCTTTGTGCTTACATAATTTCCCGGTGTAATTTTTCTTGTTACATTAAATGTTGCGCTTGCAACGCCGTTATTATTTCTTACGGTTCCTGTCGGTGTAATTGTAGCTGTCGGAAAATACTGTGTACCGGAATTTCCGATTGATAATGCCTGAACGTCAGTGACCATAGATACTGATGAATCTGTATATGTAAATGTCATTTTGAAAAGTCCGCCTGTCTGCATTGATATCAGGTAACTTCTGTCAGGCACGATAATGCCGGCTCCGGCACCGCCGCCCAGGCTGGTTGATACAAACGACTGACCGGAATTTGTTGTAAGATAATGAGGTGAACCGTATGTACCCTTTAAAACAACTGTCGGATCTTCGTGACAAATATCAGATCCCCAGCCTGAACTGCCTGTTGTTCCGGCTAATGACCAGTTAACTCCATAATTAGTAGTCTTATAAAATCCGCTACCACTCCATTCTGTTGCATAAGCGAGACTTCTGTCAAATACAGAATTACATAGAGAAGGAGTTTCACTTGAAGTTACAGTATACATATCTGTCCAGTTGACTCCGTTGTTAGTGGATTTGAATATTTTTGCCTGACCGCTGCCTGTTACTCCGTCTCCTAAATAAATTACATTAGAACTGTCCCACATTACAATTATATCACACGGACTTCTGAAAGGATAATTTCCGCTTATCTCCGTAAAACTCGCGCCGTTATTTGTTGATCTGTAAAATCCACCGCCGTCCGGAGCAAAATAATAATTATTCGGATTATTCTGATCCATTTCAAGCGGCTGACCGTAGTTGCTGAAATTCAGTGAAACAATGTCTGTCCAGGTTGCGCCGTAATTTGTAGATCTTTTTACCTTATCAGGAGAACCGGTAATTGCAGTCATCCAGATATTGGTATCAAGCGGACTTACATAAAATGAGTGTGCTGCGCCTCCGCCGGGGATAGTAGCTATGGATGTCCAATTGTCACCCCTGTTTCTGCTCACATATACAGTGCTGCCATAAACAACGAACAACGTATTCCTGTCAAACGGATGTTCGCAAAGATTATTCCCGATACCTCCGCTGGCAGTTAATTTTGAAACCCATGTCCTTGTTAAAGTCGAACCTGCAGGCATATTCCAGCTTGTACCGCCGTTTGTTGTATAAATTATAACTGAATTCAAACTGCTGACTGCCCAGCCTTTATTAATGTCATAATAAAAAATATCCACAAGATTTGCATGCATCGGATTCTGTTCAAAATTAGAAAACTTTGCATTTCCTGATTTATTATTCCTGATAAATCCTCCGCCTCCGCATAAATGAACATCGTTCATTGATGTACCGGTAACTCCTCTTATATCAGTCCTCACTCTGGAAGCGACATTAGTCCATCCACCTGAGGTATTCACGAGTAAAGTTCCGTTTTCTCCGACTGCAACAGCGCTGTCGTTGAATTGTTTTATTTTGAGCAGATTAAACGTTATGCCTGATTTTTCCATACTCCAGCTTGAACCTCCGTTATTTGTATAATAAATTACGCCATTGTTACCCACAACCCTGCCCTTTAAAGCACTTGAAAAACTTATGGAATTCAATTTCACTGAAGAAATTCCGGAATTGCTTAAAGTCCAGTTTATACCCCCGTTTACGGATTTATAAACTGATCCCGATTCTCCGCACACAAATCCGGTACTTGAATTAATGAAATAAACTCCGTAAAGATTATTTGAACTGCCTGTATTATATGAAGTGTAAGACGAAGAGGTTTTCAGTGTTTTGTAAACATTACCATTGGCTGAAGCTATCCAGACATCATTTGCAAAAGCAGAAACGGAATTGAGATTAGCTGAACCGTATACAGTATTGAACCAGGTCAAGCCGCTGTTAGCTGAACGGTAAACTTTTCCGTTATTTCCGACAGCTATCAGATTCACTCCGTCCGGAGTTGTCACACTGTTAAAACCTTGTCCGTAAGTAATTCCTGAAATTAATACAGAAATGAGAAGGCAATAAATTGCCGCAGTAAAAATGGTCTTTGTCATTTTCCTTTGTTTAATTTATTAATTGAATTTTTGAAGAGTGTATACAAAATAGAATTATTGATAATTAGTTGCAACTTATTTTTACAATTCAGAGAAAAAAAATACGAAACCTTATTCACGAAAATTGTAAACTAAGTAAATCAAATCTTCTATATGCAAATGATTATAATGGAATGCTTAAGCAAAGATACATCTTAAAAATTTTTGCAAGTGCAGTATTAAATACAATAATATTACAAAACTGCTGAATCACTGCAAAGAATTAATAGTCACAGATATAAATTAAAATGAGTCCGGTTAAACAGTATTTGAAAAAACCAAACTGTAAATTCAGCAGTTACAGTTTTTAATTTTGCTGATTTTCGTCAGCTTTCTGTTTAAATAATGTCCAAGACCTATAAGAAGTGCTCCTAAGGGAGAGATCATCAAAAACAAATAATCGCTGAAACCTTCTATTTCCGAATGGTTGTGGTCATGCAGAAAATGTCCGGCTGTGATTATAATCAGTCCTCCGGCAAATATAATAAATGGATATATTTTTTTATGATGTTTGAAATATCCGTGTCTGAAAGTAAAAACACCAATCGCCATACTTACAGAGACAAATGTAATTTCAAATATCGGATTAGCAATGAACTGCAATCCGTAAAGGGTTAAAAACAGAATTATAAAAGGCATTGCCATACAATGTATGGCACATACGGTGGATGCTATAAAACCAATTGAATCTAATTTTAAAGCAATGTTATGTCTGATTGATTTGATCATATTGTTGTTGCGAACTGTTTGCATAATATAAATTCTTAATTTTATTTACAACATTAAAATAAATTCTGATTTTGATCTGATTCATTTCCGTCTAACACTTTATCAATATACAGACTGATTATTTTAAACGCTGTTATTTTGATAGATCAAAGGAAAGAACAAATTTTAAATTATTAAAAAATTTTAAATTCGACATTTGGAAGGATGTGTTATTTTTTAATAAACGCCGATTACTTTCTCATTGCAAGTCAGGTCTGATGAATTTATTTTGCTGAAAACCAATATAAAGTTAAACAGAATGGACGATTTACATATAAAAACAATTGATATGCAGCCGGTACTTCAGGATGAATTAATCGTTATCAAGCCGCTTAAAGAAGATGATTTTGAGGGTCTGTATGAAGTTGCTTCTGATCCTGAAATCTGGATTCAGCATCCGAATAAAGAGCGTTATAAAAGAGATGTATTTATAAAATTTTTTCAGGGTGCAATTAAATCTAAGGGAGCATTTCTTGTTACTGATAAGAAAACCGGTGAGATAATAGGAAGCTCGAGGTATTACAATTTACCGGAAATTACTGACGGAATTGCAATTGGTTATACATTTCTTGCAAAGCACTGCTGGGGAAATACATTTAACAGATCATTAAAGAAACTGATGCTCGACCATGCGTTTAACTATGTGGAGACCGTTTACTTTCAAATCGGAAAAATTAATATCAGATCTCAGAAAGCTATTGAAAAACTCGGAGCAGAGAAAACCGGACAAAAAGAAATGCTTTACTATGGCGAGCAGAAATATCTGAATTATATTTATGTATTGAAAAAATCTGTCTGGGGGAAAAAAAATAAGTCTTATCAGAAACCATAAATTCCGGTGCAAGCATATTAAGACAAATTAATATAAGAAAAATCCCTTCTGAAATATTCTCATGAAATTTACTTATCTCACTGAAACCGTATACTGATTTAAATATTGTTTTTCTGATATATCCGGAGTTTATTTTGAATGAACATATTCAGCAGATGAAAAATAAGATAAAGAAACTGTCAGGAACAGAATCTATTTCCGTTAGATATTCAAACCGGAATTATCAGCCGCAATAATTTCTTTCACATTGAAAAACCTGAATATTAGCTTTATTTTGTTTTATGGACAGAAAATTTCTTGAAAATATTTTCAGCAGGTCTAAGGACAAAAAGATTTTTATAATAGGAGACATAATGCTTGACAGATATCTGCTCGGTGATGTTACCAGAATTTCTCCTGAAGCTCCGGTGCAGGTATTTGACATCAGAAAAAGCGAGTACCGTCTCGGAGGCGCTGCAAATGTAGGTTATAATGTAAAAACTCTCGGCTCAAACCCGGTTCTTATCGGAATTATCGGAGAAGATCCGGAAGGATTGCTGTTAAAGGAAGAAATGGAAAAGCTGTCGCTTAATACTGACGGACTGATAATTGAAAATTCCAGACCTACAACCTGCAAGACAAGAGTTATATCTGATTCACATCACTTACTCAGAATTGATAGTGAATCCAAGAGTGACATCAGCTCTGTTTCAAAGATGAAAATAATAAATTATCTGAATCATCATTCAGGAGATATCGGAGTAATTATTCTTCAGGATTATAATAAAGGTGTTCTTTCAAAAGATCTTATAAATGATATTACTGGTTTCGCCGTGAAAAACGGAATAAAGGTTCTCGTCGATCCGAAGTTTGATAATTTCTTTGAATACAAGAATACTTATCTTTTCAAGCCGAACAGAAAGGAACTGGAAGACGCATTCGGAAGAAAAGCAAAGCTTACAGAAGAATTTGATGATTTTGTAAACGAACTGATAAAGAAAATAAACTGTGAGAATCTTGTGCTGACACTCGGCGAACTGGGAATGATAATTTATGAAAACACCAACGGAAACATGAAAAAAATCAAGATAGATACAAAAGCCATGAAAGTAGCTGATGTTTCAGGAGCGGGTGATACTGTAATTTCTACAATAGCAGTCTGCATAGCAGGAGGAGCAGATATTAAAGATGCTGCGATAATTTCCAATTATGCAGCAGGAATTGTCATTAAGGAAGTCGGTATAGTACCGATCTTCAGAGATGATCTTATTGAAAATATTCTAAAGGAGCAGAATTGATAAGAAATTTAAGCGACATTAAAAAGCTTCGGGAAAAGATAAGAAACGAAAACAAGAAAATGGTTTTCACGAACGGTTGTTTTGATATAGTTCATAAAGGGCATGTCACTTATCTCAACCAGGCGAAAACTCTCGGAGATTATTTAATAGTCGGAATAAATTCAGATGATTCCGTCAGAAAACTAAAGGGAAAAGACCGTCCGGTGAATAATGAATCTGACAGGGCATTTGTAATTGACAACCTGAAAGCAGTAGATGACGTACTGATATTCAATGAAGATACTCCATATGAAATTATAAAAGAAATTATTCCGGATCTTTTAGTCAAAGGCGGCGACTGGAAAGAAGAAGAAATAGTCGGCTCTGATATAGTTAAAAATCACGGAGGACATGTTATAAGTCTTCAGTTTGTAAATAATTATTCCACTTCGAACCTGCTTAAAAAAATCAGCAGCGGAAAATCCTGATCTTACATTTTATTACTTTTAATGCCAGAGGAAAATTCAAATATTGATAAAAACAATCCTTCAGACTCTGAAAACTCCGGCCTGACTTCAAATCCTCTTCCGAGAAAAAGTTTATTCAGAAGGATCATAAAATGGTTTTTTATATTATTTGCAGTTCTTTTACTGCTGATATTTGGGATTTTCATTTTTATTCAGACAGATACATTTGACAAAATTGCATTGGGGTTTGTACTTGATAAAGTAAATGAATCACTGAAAGATAAGGATTCGGAAATTTACGCTGCATCCCTTGAAGGAAATATTTTTAAAGGAATAATTTTAAAAGACGGAAGTATAAGAGTTAAAAATGATACTCTGATTAAATTCAATTCTTTAGAAACTCAATATAATATTTTAGCTCTTCTTGACCATGAGATCTCCGTGCAGAATCTTGTTATTAAACAACCTCTGATCAATCTCACAAAAATAAAGGATAAAAATGACAGCCTGGTCTGGAATCTGGATTATTTCCTTTCATCAGACAAACCTATAGACACTTCAGCTTCAGTTTTTGACTGGAAAATAATTGCCGGGAACGTTGAAATTGAAAATGGTTCGGTCAGATTTCTCGAAAATAAAAACTCTGACTCCCCTGTCCGTCAGATAAAAATGAGGAATACTGATACTTTGAATTTTTCATATCTTGATCTTAATGAAATTAACCTGAAACTATCCTCTAAATATTTTCCCGATTATAAAGAACTTGATTTAAAAAAGCTGAGCTTAAATACAAATTCAAAGTTCAATTTAAAAGAACTATCACTGAAAGCTTTTATTAATGAAAAAGATACGGTAACACAGATAAAAGATATGTCTCTGATTACCGCCAGATCTGACGTGAAGATCAATGAAGTTTTCATGACGCAGGTGGATCCGATTGCCGGGATTGATTATGAAAATTTTGACGGCAATGATACAAGAATTGATTTCAGCACAAAGAATTTCAACTTTGATGACCTGAAATTCTTTTTGCCGGATCTGGATTTTCTTGACAGCAGCGTATCACTTGATCTTATAGCCGACGGTAAATATGAAGATCTTATGATCAGGAAGCTTGATCTGAAAACTCCGAATTCTTTTTATTCTTTTTCGGGAAAGGTAAAGAATCTGGATGAGCCGGAAAAACTTTTCTTTAATGTTACGGGAAAAGATATTGTGATCGATCCTTATGACATAAAAACCGTACTGCCCGGACTTGATATACCGGATTACACTCATTTGGGAACGGTGAGAATCCCTTTCATTACATATAACGGCGAGCCGGACAGATTCAGTTCTGATCTGGACGTCAGAACTTCTGCAGGGAATGTTTCCGGAAAGGCATTTATTGACCTTACTCAGAATGTTGCAAAGTACAAGGGAGACATAACAGCAACCAATGTTAACATAGGAAAAATCATAAAAGATAAAACTCTTGAAAGCAATATTAACGGAGATTTCATAATAGATACAGACGGATTTGATTACGCTACATCTACGGGAAGGCTGAATTACAAAATCAGCAATACTAAATTTTTTGAACAAAACATTTCGCGTTCAGACGGACAGCTTAATTTCAGCAGAGGAAATGTCGGATTAGATGTAAATTACAATTCTGATGGCTTAAACACAAAACTCGCCGGCAGAATAAATATTTCGAATATTAACAATATAATTTACGATGTGAAGGGTACTGCTTCGAATTTGAATATAGCTTCATTTACAAAAGACAATTCACAGAAAAGCAATCTGAGTTTCGACTTTGTAATTAACGGAAGAGGGTTTAATCCTGACGCAATGTCAGGCGATTACAAAATCAATATGAACAAATCTGAATTCGGGGGTTTTCTGATACCTGCCACACCATTGGAAGTGCTGATCGGAAATGACGGATCAACAAGGAAAGTTTCAATGAAATCTGATTTTATAGATTTATCTTTAAATGGTTCTTTTGATTTTACTGCACTGGGAAATGTACTTTCCGCCAATATCGGTAAGTTATCAAATGATCTTAAAGCAAAATTCATTCCTGGTTCCGGAGTTGATTCATATCAGAAGTATTCCGGATCTTCAACTTCCTGTAAAAATATCTACATGGACTATACAATTGACATGAAAAATCTTGAGCCGTTTTATACATTCACGGGAAATGATTCCATAAAATTCACAGGAAAGATAAACGGTAATCTGAGTGACAGCTGCGGATTGTTTGCGCTGACATCAGAAGGCAAAGTCAAATACTTTTCATACAAAGATACAGTCATAATCGCGAGAGACGGGCTTATAAGTCTTAATATGAGGAATAAAATATACGGCGCGGGATTAAAGGATTTTACGACAAACATAAATATCTTTGCTGACACATTACTGATCGGTAAATTCCCCCTGGATTCCACAAGACTAAGCCTGAACTTTTTTGACAATAAGAATAAATTTGTGATTTCTTCGAAACAGGATTCGACTTTAAAATTTTATACTGACGGTAGTATCAATGATTCGTTAATTGCGGTGTTTGATACTTTGTCAGCAATGTATCAGAATTTTATACTGACAAACAACAAAGATCTTATTGTACAATACAATACTGCTGACAACGGCAGCTGGCTGAACTTCAGACAGTTTTCCCTAAATAATTTAAATCAGAAACTATCAGTTTACGGTAAATATTCTTTTACTGACAGCAGTAATCTTAAAATATCCGCCGATAATGTAAAACTTGCCACTTATCAGATACTGTTCAACAGAAACATTGATACTACGGATATTGTTTCAGGCAATTTAAGAAGGATGGAAATTACTTATAAAGGAACCAGGGAAGATCCTGATCTGCATCTGGAAGCTAACTCTGATATGCTTAGAATCGGAGGAACGAGAATAGGCAGACTTGATGCGTTTATAAATTACAAAGATAATGATCTTGTACCCGATATTTCATTCAATAACGTGAACAATGCAGGCAGTTTCAAACTCACAGGAAACATTCCATTCATAAATCCGCTGAACGGAAAGGAACTTGACAGCATAGGAAGAGTTGAACTGCTCGGGGACAAGACCGTAAAAATGAATGCCGTTGCGGATAATTTTCAGTTAAAAGTATTACAGCAGCTCCTTCCATACACCAATAGTCTTGAAGGGATTCTGAATGGCAAGATCGAACTGATAGGAACATCCGGGAAACCTGTTCTGACAGGAAACATGGATATCAGCAGCGGAAAGTTTTTTGTCACAATAAACAAAATGAATTATGACTTTAAAGCTACATTATCCACTTCTGATGAAAAACTGCTGATTTCCGATTCGAGAGTTTTTGTAGCTGAAGAACCGCTCAGATACATAACAACTACGGGGTACATAGATTTTACAAATCTGATAATGAATGAAATAAATCTTGATATGACAGGTGATGTGAAAGCATTTTCAAAGGAAAACGGAATGACCGAACTGGGAATTTCCGGAGATCTGTGGGTCGGGAGCGGTACTCCGATGCTAAAGATATTCGGAAATTCCGACAGAATTGATCTAACAGGAAATCTTATACTCGTAAAAGGAAATGTTGTATTCAATCCTTTCATTCAGCAGGCATATAATGTTTATTCAGATGACTTCAATTACGGAGTCATAATTGATTCGGTTAAAACTGAAAAAAATCCACTTGGTAAAATTATAATGCAGAGGCAGGACAGTGATGTAGTAATTGAAAATCTGAATCTGAACCCATTTGAGAAGATACTTTACACGAGTAACAATTCATCACTGAAAAAAAGAGCAAGGAGTGAATCAGGAAAATTCTTTTACAATCTTTATATAACCACACAGCAGAATGTTTTTCTTAAATTCATAGTCAACGAAAAATCCCAGCAGGAATTTTTCGGCGAGATAACAACTGATCTGTATGTAGATAATAAGGAAAATTACCAGATGTCAGGCAGAGGGACAGTATATCTCGGAGACAACTGTTATTATAAATTTTTCAGAAAATTCGATGCTACGGGAAAAGCTGTTTTCAACGGACCTGTATCCAATCCGGAACTTGATATTGCCGCTACATATAAAGGATATGCAACTTCAGGAACCGGAGCGAACGGAGAGCAGAATCTTCAGGATGTTATAATAGATCTGACTGTAAAAGGAAATGCAGTCAATCCCGTCTTATCCGTTACCATTGACAGAGGACAGGGCAAAGAATCCGGAAGCAACGCAACAAGTGATGCCATATCGTTTCTGCTTTTCGGAACATTCAAGGATCAGCTTTCATTTGACCAGAGTACAAGTCTCGGAGCAAATATAGGAGCATCTTTCCTGTCAAATTTCCTTTCCTCTTCCATTGAAAATATTCTTCCATGGATAATAAATACAAATATTAACTATGTAGATTCCAAAAACGGTAATGTGGCAAATAATGCCGATATAAGATTTACAGCCGCAATCGGTGATGCAATTGTAAGATTCGGTGGTCAGATATTCAAAGGAATTGCCAACACGGACATTGTGATTGATTATCCTCTGAATAAGCTTCTGAAAGTACAATCCTTATCCAATAATCTTTTTATAAGGCTTGAAAAAGTTTATGATCCGTTTTCTGAAAACGGTGATGTATCAAATACAAGCGGAACGAGAACAGGCGCTCTGGTATATTATAAATTTAAATTCTGATTAAAATCAAATTTCAATCTGAAATATTATCCTGCTTAAAAAAAAGTCCCGGTACTTCTCTAAAAATTAATTCAATATTAAAGAAACTGCACCTGAAACCTGATCAAAGGTTAATTCTGAAAAAAGAACTGAATATACTGACAGAGCAGAATAAAATTATCAAAGAAGGAAAGTATTACAGAATAAATTCACATTCAAATATGAAAAAAAAATATATTTCCGGACACAGATCAGAAAGTACAAGGGAAAATTTATCCGGTGAAATTGATTTCGGAAAAGACGGAAGAATTGTCGTTAAGCTCTCTGATGAAACAGACGGCAGTCAAAAAACCTATAAGATATCCGACAGCGGTTCATACAGATTAGCCGTAGGTGACAAAGTGAAATTCGCTCTGGTAAATTCCCCCGAAGGACAGACTGCAAGGATAGAAAAAATCATAGATCATAAAAGATTATTTATCAGCGGAAAATTCGAAAATCACGGTTCCTACGGAATAGTTTTTCCTGATTCGCGAGAGACAAAAAGAGAAATACTTATATCTCCGGAAGCATTCGGCAATGCACGCAACGGTGACAAAGTATATCTGGAGATCATAAATCCGGAAAATCTGAAAGATGAAAATTCAGACCTCAGAGGTGAGATAACAGAAGTTCTGGGTAAATCAGGCGACAGATCGACTGAGGAAAAATCAATCATCAGAAAGTTCAATCTTGTTAAGGAGTTTCCGCGTGAAGTGGAAGAAGAAGCCGGAAAAGCCAGGGTAGAGGTCAGTACTGAAGAGAGAGTTGATCTCAGGGATAAAACCATTTTCACAATAGATCCGGTTGATGCAAAAGACTTTGATGATGCTGTGTCAATAGAAATACTTGAAGACGGAACTTATCTTCTGGGAGTTCACATTGCCGATGTTTCGCATTATGTCAGGGAAGGATCAGAACTGGATAAAGAAGCTCTCAAAAGAGCTACAAGCGTTTATCTCGTCAAGAATGTAATCCCGATGATACCGGAAAAACTTTCAAATGACATTTGTTCATTAAAACCCGGAGAAGACAGATTGACTTTTTCCGTATTTATAAATCTGAGCAAAAGATGTTCTGTCAGAAGTTTCGAGATCAGAAAATCAGTCATCAGAAGCAAACGCAGATTCAGTTATGAAGAAGCGCAGGAGATAATTGACACAAAGAAAGGAGATTTTGCGGAAGAACTGCTTTTGATGCACAAGTTAAGCAAATCAATAACATTAAAGAGATTAAAGGAAGAAAGCCTGGATTTCGATTCCAATGAAGTTAAGTTTGTTTTCGATACAAACGGCAATGTTGAAGACATAGTAGTAAAGCACAGACTTGATTCCATGAGACTCATAGAGGAGTTTATGCTGCTTGCAAATAAATGCGCAACGGTATTCGTGAACAATCTTTCAAAAAAGCTGAGGATAAAACTTCCATTCATATACAGAGTTCATGACATTCCGAATAAGGATAAAATGAAAGAGCTCGCTGAATTTGTAAAGCAGTTCGGCTACTCAATAAACATTGAAGAAAAGAATTCACTCAGGAAACTTCTTGCTGCTATAGAAGGAAAACCTGAAGAGTTTATAATAAATAATCTTCTTATAAGATCCATGGCAAAAGCCATTTACACTGAGAAGAATATCGGGCATTACGGATTAGGATTCAGGGATTATTCACATTTCACATCTCCGATCAGAAGATATCCTGATCTTTTAGTTCACAGGA
Organism: Bacteroidota bacterium; assembly: GCA_018266895.1. Lineage (GTDB taxonomy): Bacteria > Bacteroidota > Ignavibacteria > Tepidaquicellales > Tepidaquicellaceae > JAEUSI01. The sequence goes on along the minus strand of JAFDZQ010000075.1, from coordinate 33,809 downwards.
TCCTGTATGATTATATTTATGACGAAAAAAACATTTTAAACAGAGCTGAGCACTATAAAAAAATAATCCCTGCGGCGGGAAAGCAGAGTTCCATCATGGAACAAAACGCCGAGCAGGCGGAAAGAGAATCAATAAAATTATTCCAGGGTGAATATATTAACAAGCATATAGGCGAAGAATTCGAGGGAATTATTTCCGGAATGGTACAGTACGGTATGTTTGTTGAAATAATGGAAATACTTGTCGAGGGAATGATCCGTTTCAGGGATATTGAAGATGACTATTATGAATATGACGATAAAAATCATATTGCAAGAGGCAGGAGACGTGGAAAGACATTCAGGGCAGGACAGAAAGTGAAAATCAAAGTAATGAGAGTAAACAAAGAGACAAAGAAAATAGATTTTAATCTTGTATTGAAATAAAATCATGTTCTTTAAACAGTGTATAAGTATTTAAAAAGAATAAAATACTGCATTCCCAGATTGACATTTTCAGCGAAAATTAATTTTGCTATATTATTACACGAATCAATAAAAAAAATCTAACCTAACATTATGTTTTGCCCACCTGTTTTTACGGTTTATCAAATAAAATAATAATTTAAAATTCCGTTTCTTAAGTTCAAAAACCCGGATTTTTGAACTAAGAAAATATTTTTTAGAAACGTATCTTTAATATCATAGTTTCTGCAACTGAAATTTATTAATTTCCAAAATACAAAAAAAAATTTATCATGGCAAAAAGTTCTGCAAAAATAAATCCTACAAAGATCAGACTTGATGAAATCGAAAAGGAGCTTGCTGAGCTGAAAGAGAAAAAAAATTCACTGACTGCTCACTGGAATCTTGAAAAAGATCTGATCAGATCCATTCGTTCTTCCAAAGAAGAGATCGAATCATTGAAAACAGATGCGGAAAAGTATGAAAGAGAAGGCAATCTGGCTAAAGTGGCCGAGATAAGGTATGGCAAACTGACTGAACTGCAGAAAAGCATAGACCGGAAAACAGAAGAGCTTGCTAATATTCAGAAGGATGACAAGATGCTCAAAGAAGAAGTGGATGCTGAGGATATAGCAGAGATTGTTTCAAAATGGACAGGCATTCCGGTTTCAAAAATGCTGGAAGGTGAAAGAGAAAAACTCGTTCACATGGATGAAAATCTTATGAAGAGGGTTATCGGACAGGAAGATGCCGTAATTGCTGTATCGAATGCCATAAGGAGATCGAGAGCCGGACTTCAGGATGAGAACAGGCCGATTGGTTCATTTATTTTTATGGGAACGACCGGAGTCGGTAAGACTGAACTTGCGAGAGCTCTTGCAGAATTTTTGTTTGATGATGAGAAGGCAATGGTAAGAATTGATATGAGCGAGTATATGGAGAAGTTTTCAGTTTCGAGACTAATAGGTGCGCCTCCCGGTTATGTCGGTTATGAAGAAGGCGGACAGCTTACTGAAGCCGTAAGAAGAAGACCATACAGCGTTTTGCTCCTTGATGAGATTGAGAAAGCTCATCCTGATGTGTTTAACATTCTGCTGCAGGTGCTTGATGAAGGAAGACTTACCGACTCACAGGGAAGAACAGTGAATTTCAAGAACACGATCATAATAATGACATCCAACCTCGGTTCACAGCTCATACAGGAAAGACTACATCTTATAAATGATTCAAATAAAGATGAAATAATGAATGAACTCAGGGTTAGTCTTATGGATCTGCTTAAGGCGACTATCAGACCAGAATTTCTGAACCGTGTTGATGAAATCATTTTATTTAAACCGCTGACATCAAATGACATAAGATTAATTGTAGACCTGCAGCTTCAGTATCTGGTCAGTAAAGTTGAAAGGAATCAGATGAAACTTGATATCGACGATGAAGTAAAAGACTGGCTTGGCAAGCTTGGATTTGACATAGCCTACGGAGCAAGACCATTGAAAAGGACTATACAAAAATATATTACGAATATTCTCTCTGAAAAGATCCTCAATGCAGAATTTTTGCCGGGAGATACCATAAAAGTAAATCTGGATAACCGGGGTCTTATTGAATTTTCAGTAAAGCGGAAGTAAACCTTTAACTTTATTATTTTCATTATTGATAAATTACACTGACAACTATTTCAATTTAGAATTATTGAAGCTTTCAGAGATAAAACTTCATGAAGCAACGGAGAATATTCGTCTTAGAAATATTTATAACAGAATATCCAAGTCAAAATATCTTATGAATCCGGTGATTGCAGGACGGCAGGACAATGATCTCATATTACTTGACGGAGCTAACAGATACGGTTCACTGGAAGAAATAGGATGCAGACTTATTCTTGCTCAGGTTCTGAATTACCGTGACAGGTCCCTGAAATTAGATAAATGGAATCACCTTGTTTACGATTTTCATCTTGACAGGCTTATCACTTTCAGTCAGAAAAATAATATAGATTTTAAAAAAGTTTCTCATTCACAGGGCTCTGAAATTCTCAGGAATAAATTTCATTATCTTATGGCATCAGACATTTATGATGACCATAATATCATTTTAAAACTTTCTGCAAATTTTGATGAGATGATTAAGCAGCTTGACAGTATAACAAAGCTGTATTTCCGGCATTTCCAGTTTGACAGATCGGAATGCGATATAAAATTTTCTGATCTGAAAAAATTTACAAGAAGAAAAGGCACTCTTATAGAATTCCCGTATTTTCAAAAACACCATATTGTCAGCATTGCAAACAACGGATACAGACTTCCTGCAGGCATATCAAGACACAGAATAGTAAACAGGGTGCTTCATGTAAAATATGAGATTAAAAAGCTTTACAGTGACAGGAACATAGTGCAAAAACAGAATGAACTTAAGCAGCTGCTTACGGACAAAATCGACAAGAACAAAGTCAGACAATATCAGGAATCTGTAATTGTATTTGACGAATAAAATTTAACCCGGAATTTGAGCCCTGAATATTTTATTGCAAGAAGATATTTGTTTTCCAGAAGGAAATTTAATTTCATTTCAATAATTTCCCTCATCTCTATTGTAGGTGTGACCATAGGTGTTGCGGCTTTGATAATTGTTTTATCCGTTTTCAACGGTTTCGGCAACAAGGTTACCGGAATACTGATAAGCTTTGATCCGCACATCCGGATTGAAGCTACGGGAAATAACAAACTGACTGATTACAGTTCCATTCAGAAGAAAATTCAGGATGCCGGAATAAAAGCTTCAACACCTTATACACTGAATAAAGGAATGATAGCTAATGCCAGAAACAATGAAGTGATAATGATAAAGGGAGTGGAAGAAAAAGACGCGGGAAATGTTTCAGGCGTAAAGGATGCGGTCAAATTCGGAAAATTCGATCTTTCTGATTACGGTGAATTCGGAGGGATTGTGCTCGGTTACTCTCTGATGAATAAGATTAAAACCAGACCCGGTGATACTTTAACCCTTCTAAGCCCTTCCGGTCTGGAAAGCTCGCTTACTCAGTTCGTAGATCCCCGCTCCCAGAAATTTATTATCACAGGAGTTTATGATTCCGATAACAAGGATTATGACGGAAATTATGCATACATTTCACTTAAAAGATCTCAGGATCTTTTTCAGCTTGATGATAAAGTCAACGGAGTGGAAATGAGATTAGACAATATCAATGATTCCGAAAAGGAAAAAGAAAAAATAATCAAAGCACTGGGAGATAACTTTAAAGTATCAACATGGTATGATCTTCATGAAGATTTTTATTCACTTCTGAAAGTGGAAAGATGGGTTGCATTTGTAATTTTAAGCCTGATCATAGCAGTTGCATCCTTTAATATCCTTGGCTCGCTTACTATGACTGTAATAGAAAAGAAACGGGACATAGGAGTACTCATGGCAATGGGAGCTTCCGATAAAATGATCACAAATATTTTTCTTCTGGAAGGAATATTTGTCGGAATAACGGGTGTAATTACCGGAACCATTCTCGGACTCGGCATTACTTTAGCGCAGAAGTATTTTGAATTTTATAAACTTGATTCGACAGTATATAAAATCACTGCACTGCCCCTGGAATTAAGATTCACGGATTTCATTTATATACCTCTTGCAGCCATGATCTTATGCTATCTTGCTTCTCTTTATCCTTCGCGACGAGCGGCAAAACTTAATCCCGTTAATGCGATAAGATGGGAATAAAATATTTTATATTAATGCTTTTAAAAAAATTTTCTTTATTAATACAGATGTATGACAGGCAGAGAAATACTTATTAAAGTAAAGGATCTGATGAAATCTTATCCTGTTACAAACGATACCAGACTGGAAGTTCTTAAAGGAATTAATCTGAATATTCTCAAAGAAGAGATAGTCGCAATTGTAGGCAAGTCAGGAGCGGGCAAGAGCACGCTTCTGCACATACTCGGAACACTTGATAAGCCTGAATCCGGGAAAGTGCTTTTTGAAGGCGAAGAGATATTTCTGAAAAAGGAAAAACAGATTGCCGAATTCAGAAGCCGGAAGATCGGATTCATTTTTCAGTTTCATCATCTGCTTCCCGAATTTACAGCCATGGAGAATGTACTGATACCATCAATGATATCAGGAACAGCCGATAAGTCAAAAGCAGCTGATGTCCTTGCTGAAGTAGGATTAAAAGAAAGAATGGAGCATAAACCTTCGGAATTGTCAGGAGGCGAAGCGCAGAGAGTAGCTATTGCCAGAGCTTTGATAAACTCTCCGAGTCTGATACTTGCCGATGAGCCTACGGGGAATCTTGATTCTGAAAATGCTGAAGCGGTAATTGAACTTATTTTTGACCTGAGGAAGAAACATAAACAAACATTTGTAATTGTTACTCATAATGAGGAATTTGCAAACAGATGCGACAGGATCATAAAGCTTCATGACGGAAAAGTTATATTGTAATTACAAATTTTTTAAAAACTTTAGTAACTTTCAGGGAATTCTTGTTTGAAACACGATAAAATACATACAAAAAACTTAAATCTTTATTACGGAGCAAATCATGCTCTGAGAAATGTTTCCATTGACATAAAGGGAAACAGGATCACTTCCCTGATCGGACCATCCGGATGCGGCAAATCTACATTTTTAAGAACGCTTAACAGATTAAACGATACTATTGACAATGTATTCATTCAGGGCGATATTAATATTGACGGTCAGAACATTTATGATAAAAATGTAGATGTGGTTTCCTTAAGAAAAAAAGTGGGAATGATATTTCAGAAATCAAATCCTTTTCCGAAATCAATTTTCGAAAATGTAGCATACGGTCCGAGAATAAACGGCATAAAAAAGAAAGCTGATCTCGAAGAGATTGTCGAGAACAGCTGCAAACGAGCTGCTATCTGGGATGAAGTCAAAGACAGACTGAATGATTCCGCTATGGGATTGTCGGGCGGACAGCAGCAGAGAGTCTGCATTGCAAGAGCGCTGGCTGTGGATCCGGAAATTTTACTGATGGACGAGCCGGCAAGCGCTCTTGATCCTATTTCAACCGCAAAGATTGAAGATCTCATGTTTGAACTGAAAAATAACCTGACAATTGTTATTGTTACTCATAATATGCAGCAGGCGGCAAGAGTCAGTGACAGCTGCGCTTTCTTTCTCATGGGTGAAATTGTCGAATACAACGAGACTGCAAGAATTTTTACTAAACCCGAGAATGAAAAAACTCAGAATTATATTTCCGGAAGATTCGGATAATATTTATTTTGATCTATGATTATTCTTTAATATATTGTAACACTAATTCTTAACTTTTATAAATGTATCATTACCTTGAAGAAGAGCTTGAACAGCTTAAGACGAAAATAATTAAAATGGGAAGCTTAGTCGAAGAGCAGATCGAATTAGCGGTCAGGTCTTTGTTCGAAGGCAATCTCGATCTTGCAAAAACCGTAATCAGCAGAGATGATGAAGTGGATAAATATGATATTAAGATAGATAAACACTGTCAGAGGATCTTTGCGCTTACTCAGCCGGTAGCTTTCGATCTCAGGCTGATAATGTCCGCACTTATGATAAACAGCGATCTCGAAAGAATGGGAGATATCGCTGTAAATATTTCTGAAAGAGCAGAACCGCTGCTCGGATACAGTGATCTTCTGAAGAAAGTAAAAGTAGATGAAATGTCCGATAAAGTGAGAAAGATCGTGAAGATGGGAATTGACTGTTTCGTAAACAGCGATGCCGAACTTGCTAAAAAGATCATTCTCATGGATGAGGAAGTGGATCATCTGGACAAACTTATCTTTGATCTTATCACGCAGGAAATGAAGGAAAACAGTGAAATGATAGTCCCCTGCTCTCATATTCTGACTCTTATAAGAAACATTGAAAGACTTTCTGATCATGCAACTAACATTGCAGAAGATGTGATTTTCCTTATTGATGCAAAAATCATAAAGCACAGTAAGGATCCTGAGAACCTGAAACAGAAGGAATAAATTTTAACTTCAAATAATGAGGATCCTTTTATTTCTTTTACTTTTTATTTCGGAAAGTAATTTATTTTCTCAATCTTTAACAAAGGACTCTTCCAATTCATTACCTTTCGATTATAACAAAATCAAAGACAGTTACTTCTTATCTAATTCATCGGGTATTTTTAGTTATGACTCTATGTATATCTGGAACGATAAGCGGAGTCTTTCCGAAATAATGAATGAACGTCCGGGATATTTCATAAATAATTTCGGACCGGGCGGAAGGAATCTCATAAACTTCAACGGATTTTCTCCTTCTGATATCGGGATATTCCGTGACGGAATTCAGTCCAATGATATTCTTTTCGGCGGATTTGATGTTCAGAACATATCCGTGAATGAAATTGATAAGACAGAGGAAGTCTCAGGCGTGTCCTCATTTTTTTACGGATTCAATACACCCGGTAAAGCAATAAATATCATTACAAAAGATGCTTTCCGTACAAAACCTTTTTCTCAGTTCAGATATTCACAGGATAGATTTAATTCCCTTGATGCAGATCTGGTATTTAATCTTCCTTTTTCAAAAAAGATTAACTGGATGGCAGGAATTACAAAACATTCCGTTGACGGCAGATATGAAAATTCCGGATTTGATGTCTGGAGAGCAAGAACAAGGCTAAGCTATTACCTGTCCCCGAAATTTAATCTGAAAGCCGACTTTAATTTCAGCAAGATTACCAGAGGACTTAATGAAGGTCTGATTTTTACTTCCGACAAAGATTCCCTCTCACAAAAATCAGCAGCCGTTGTCAATCCTTCATCCGGAGAGGTCATTGAAAATTATTTTTATAATATCGCCTTAACGGGAAGATTTTTTAAAGATAAAAACTCACTTACAAAGCTTACACTTTATTCAAATAATACGATAAGAGATTATTCCAATTCGGATACAATAACTGTCGGCACCAGCAATTATTTTTCTCCGCCAGCAAAATATCATTACATTCAGTATGCTGCCGATCTCAGTCAGAATCTGAACTACAGACTTTCCCGTAAAAGCTCTCTTGAATTTATTTTTGGCGGGAATGTTTATCTGAATTATTACAATTATGCTAATCATTACATTAATGATCTGTACAGTGAAATCTACTCACTTAAACTCAAATCTGATTTTAAATTTGAAAATCTGTTTTTATCAGTATTTGTAAAAGCAAATGCTATGAAGAAAGATGTATCATTGCCTTTTTACAATAACTTATCGGATAAGAATAATTATACTAACGTTAATACGGGAGCTGAAGCAGGTTATAAATTTACACTGGACAAGAATAAATTTCTGAAATTATACGGGGGCGTAAATAATATAAGTTATCAGAATGAACAGACTCTGATTAATGCTGGAATCTTCTTAGAAAATACCAATAAAAAGTATTATCAGTATTTAGAGTCAGGACTTGAGTTCAACATCAAAGATAAACTTGATATTAAATCTTTTTATTTCCATAACGGAAAAAATTTATTCTATAGCCGGTACAGATCAGCCGGAGGAGTGAATACATCTCTTAATTATTATTCATCTTTTGCTGATGCTTATATCAGTTACAATTATATTAATTCTGATTTCTTTCCGAAGCATAATATAAAATCTGATATTTCATATCATAATTTTCTGTTTAAAAATAAACTCAGGCTCAGGACAGGATTTAACATAAAATATTTCAGCGCTCCGGAAAATTCTTCGGGAAATGTTTATTACGAATACTCTCAGAGTAATTACAGTTTCTATCATGCTGTAAGCAGAAATGTAAAAATGAGCGGGTTTCAGACAGATTTTTATGTCGGCGCAAGAATAGGTCATGCGAATGTAAACCTTACTATTGCAAATATCTTTAATACATTTTACTACGATACTCTTCTTTATCCTGCTGACGATCTCGGAGGATTTGTCAATTCAATCTCAAGATTTACAATTGTGTGGGACTTTCTTAATTGAAGTATGATTATTTCATTTCAGATATCAGTTCATTACAGGCATTATACACTTCATCGGTTTCTATCAGCATCATGCATTTAAACTCTTCATCCCCTCTCCAAATACATTTCACAGGCTCAGGAGAATTATAAAAACACGGACTGCAGTCAAGTTCCTTTCTTATTATTCTGTGATTCGTCTTCCACGGAAAGAGTTCTCTGTAATTAGTATATGCAAAAATTGCTACAACAGGTATCTGAAGAGCAGCGGCAGAGTGCATGAATGCCGTATCGTTTGAAACAAAAATTCCGCAGTGCTTCATCCTTGCAATGGAGTCCATATAGTCTGAAGTGGAAGCAATGACTGCCCGGCCGTTCATCATGGAATTTAATTCGGCATTCAGATCAAATTCATTTCCGAACAGCAGGATCTTTGCATTGTGATCATTTATTAATCTGTTTCCGAGTTCGGCATATTTTTTCTTGTCCCATCTTTTATGAATATGATTCTTGAGTATCGATGATCCCGGGTGAAATCCTGCGACAAATTTATTGTCCGGATTATTTTCAGTAATCCAGAGATCAGCTTTTGTTTTATCTTTTTCTGAAATGAATATTTCCATTGGACCTGCTTCTTCATCTTTAACATCCAAAATCGGTCTTATCAGATCAAGATTCTGAAGTACGTTATGCCTGTTTTTTATTTCATCAATCAGAATATCATTAACAAATTCAGCCCTTGAAAATCCGGAATGCAGATAGTGTTTCGCAATTTTCTTTCCTGCTCCGAGGAATGCATTGACAATATTGTACTCAAGCCTGTTTGAAGGATATACGTTTATGGAATAATCGTAATTATTTTTTTTGAGTGTTCTTATCTGAGAAAGTGATTTGAGTTTAGACTGTTTGAGAAAATCTATGAAATAAATTCTGTTTATGAACGGATTATTCTCATACATTTCCTTAACTGATCTGAACATAACCAGCATATCAATCTCAGCATCGGGAAGTTTTTCTCTGAGCAACCGAATCGAAGGGGAAAACATTAAAGCATCGCCGTTACCGGAAAGAGCATTTATAAGGATCTTCATAGTTAAATATCCTTATCTTAACAGTTCGGGATCATATTTCTGTATCTTCTGAAGATAGATCTTTGCATTCACTGTATCGCCTTTTTCACTCAGAATCTGATAAAGCTGATAACTTGCAAGAATGTTATATTCATTTATCTCAACTGATTTTTTATATGACTCGATTGCCTGTTCCTTGTTTCCGGACTGCATATAAATATCTCCTATGTACTGATAAGGCAGTCCGAAATTTGACGGACCTGTTTCAATTGATTGCTTGAATTCATTTATGGCAATCTGCGAACGTGATTTGTCTTTGGAAGAATTCATTGCCTGATTGAACATATTAACAAACGAAGGTTTGTAATTCGGATTTCCCGGAAAATCAAATCTGATATCTTTTACTTCATCTTCGGATTTTCTTTTATAAACCACATCAGTAAAATTATTCGCTTTGTCCGTAAAATAATAAGAGTAATAGTATTTGTTAAAATCAGGCGTGGTATATAAAGCTCTCTCGGCATAAGCGCTCGGCTTGACTCCTGTGGAGAAATAAACATAATCAGGTTTTCTTTCCATTACATATCCTGCATTGTAATTTCTTTCTTTCCAGCCGATGGATTGATTGGATATTTCAGGGATGATCTGAGGGTTATGAGCGATTTCCCTGTCTGTTAATCCGAGAAGGTCTATTACGTTTACTTCGTGTCCGGCAAAATATGATACGGATCCTATTGTCGTTGCAGCAAGGTTAAGAGGTCTTCCGAGCTGCTGCTGTTTTAACCTGAACCAGTTTCCCGCTATCTTCATTTTGTCGACTAATCCGTTTTCACTCTGTATGTCCTTGTCAAGTGTTTCCTTCTGGGAAGTGTAGTAATAAATACATATCACGGCAGTAACAGCAAGAACAGCAGGGAAAGCAATTCCGGAATTCACGCTTTTTCTTTTCCACAAAAAGTATATCTCTGTAAGCAGTTTTGCAAAAAGAATATAAATAAGAGGAAGCACCGGAAGGAAAAATCTGTTCTGCTTAAGCACATCACCGCCGACGGAAATTACATAAATTATAAAACTTATTGTCAGAAGATACATTAATGAGATCTCAAAAATATTCTCCTTACGTTTGAAAAGATATAACGGAGCAAAGAGAACAACTCCGTATAGAAGATATGCTTTAAGAAATTTCATAAAATACTCTATTCCCGAATTCAGATAGTCAGTTGATAATCCTGTCTTTGCATAATAAGTATTCGGAAAAAGATAACCGTAATAATTATACCTGATCAGAAAATAAAATATCACGGGGATAACAAAGACTGAATAAGTTATAAGATTATTTTTTGAGAATAAGACTTTTAATGCGCCGGATTTATACTCTCTGAGTGCAAAAAATATTTTGTGGATTATTATCAGTCCGAAGAAATAAAGACCTTCGGGTCGTGTAAGCGTTGCTAGAAAAATAAATAAAGAGAATTTATAACTTATAAACTCACCTCTGCTGTCTTTAAGATAAAAATAAATTCCGAGAAGTACGAACGAAATGAACATTGTAGATTCCATGCCGCTTATTGACCAGAATATAAATGAACCCGTGAAGACTAACATTACGGAAGGAATGAGATTGAAATAATTTACATTAACATCTGAATCTGCAGTTTTTATTTTTTTGTTTGTCTTTGTTTCATTCTTAAGTTCGATCAGATCAGAAATCTTGTAAGTCATAAAAAGGACAAGTGTACCGAACAGAACACTCAGTATCTGAGACAGACTTTGTATATTCATTTTAAAAAATACGAACAAACTCATTAAAAGCACCCAAAGTAAATTCGTATATCCCTCAACTCTTTCTCCGATGTTGAAAACAAGACCATTTCCGTCCACGAAATTCTGTACATATCTGAAGCTGATGAAAGCATCATCCTGTACGAATTTATTATTCAGACAAATAAAAATAAATATGACTGATAAAGCTGTCAGTAAACCATAAGTAACTGCGTTTACTGATGAAGAGACCGGTTTTTTTATTAAGATTTTTTCAGGCTTTTTAGGCATCGGGATATAAAGAAGAAACGGTTCGTTCAGGAACCGTTTCTTTTTATTAGAAAATTATTTTAATCCTGGATTACTCATTTTAAGCTTAATGGATTCGATTTTCTGCTTTATGTTTGGATCATTCGGACTCATTGTCTGCAGAGTATTCAGAAGATCAAGAGCTCTCTGATATTCCTTTCTTGTCTCAAACAAATCGAGAAGTATCCTGTAAGGGTTATAATAAGACTGTATGTTTTCAGGATTTGTTTTCAGCTCACTCTCAGCTCTGTTTATTACATCTTCCGAAAATTCGTTGAACTTCTGCTTGTTCCCGATCTTGTTATAAAGCATAGCAACATCATACTCAATCCTGTAGTCCATTTTTATTACATCTCTCGGAATAGCCGATTCCATTTTGTTCAGCACTTCCTCTGCCTGCTTATATGTAGAGGAATCATTTGCATAATCAAAAGCCAGACGCAGAAAAACTGTTCTGTATGTCTGAGACATCCGTGTCTGATCTTCATTATAGAAAATGTTTTTATCATTTAATCCTGTAAACCTGAAACCGTATTTAGGTGTCTTTGAAGGTTCAGCAGGATTTTCCATCAGACTCTTTCTCATAACTTCGGTATTTACCGCTTCAGAGCCGGAATCATTTGTTTTGTAAGGTACAAGCCTCTGAGCCATTCCTTCCATTACAAGATAATTTCCCAGTCCGATGTAATTGTCTTCTGAAACTGTTACTGAAAAATAAATTGGCCTTTCCCATTTATTTGCTTTTACAATGTCAATAAGTAAAAGATCATTTGCCTTTAAGGCTGTGATGACCTGTGAACCGCTTTGCTGTCTTATAGACGGCGGAACATTGACGGTTATTTTAGTAGGCAGATTAGGTTTTGACCTCATTGAATCGGGATAAGCTGTTAACGGAACATCAAAAGACACTGCCTTTTTTTCATCCCACTGAACAGGCTGAAGTCTTTTCAGCTGTTCATTTGTAAGATTCATAGGAACAGTCAGAGCTCCGTAGGGTCTTTCATTTTTCAGCTGAAGATTGTACCAGTCAGTCTGGGCAAGTGAAAGATTAATAACCCTGACATCTGTCCTTATGCCATAGGTTGCCTGCAGACACCATAAGGGGAATGTATCGTTATCTCCGTTTGTTATGAGGATTCCGTCTTTTTCAACACTCTGAAGAAGATTGTATGCATAATCAAAAGGCAGAAAATTCCCGTTTCTGTTAAGATACGGATAATTCACTCTTAGCATATTGACAGGAACTGCTGCGAATGACAGCAACAATACTACTGAACTTATAAGCACAAGTGAATTCCTGTTTTTCATCTTTTCCGAAATTACATCTATAAGACCGGCTACTCCGATTCCGATCCACAATGAAAACGCCATAAAGGCACCTACATAAAAATAATCCCTTTCACGGGGTTGCGGCTCCTGCTGATTCTGATAAAGAGCAGTTACAATTCCCATCATAAGGAACATCATAAGAAAAATAAAACCAAGCCTCCAGTCTTTTCTGAAAAGATAGAATAGTCCGAACATTCCAAGCAGGAATGGTATAGCATAGAATTTTTTAAAATCGACTCCGTCATTCTGGTCATATCCCGCTCTGCCGATATAATTCCAGAACCAGTATCTGTTGAACATGTGATTTATCTGATATTTCCAGAGAAATTCCATATCACTGGAATATTTTGAATAAATTCCCTGATGCTGAGGTTCCTGTGAATATCTTCGGGGCATTACAAGCGGCTGCTGTCCGTATTGCTCTCTGTTAAGATAAGAAATAAGAGTCTCAAGATTACTCGGACTGTTTTCATTAAGAGGAAGATTAGTGACATTGGCTCTTTGAAGAATAGAAATATAAGTTGAATATCCGAGTATGATAAGAAATAAAGAGAGCGTCAGAAGACTAAGTATCGGATTAGCCTTCTGTCTGGCGTAGTATATGCCGAAGATGATCAAACCTATTAAAAGTACTCCTATTAATACGCTTGATGACATAATAAGAGGGAATTTTTTTACAATCCCGGGATAAACAATAAAGAATGCAACAGAAGACAGCGCTAAAGCTATTAAAAGTGTTTTAGGTGTATATTCATATCGCTTGAAATAGAAAAACAAACCGGCCAGAAAAATACACTGTGCAACAAGCAAATGTATTCCAATGGAAAGACCTACTACATAGGCAAGCAGAAGCAGGTATTTGTCACTTCCCGGCTCATCGGCTTTTTCCCACCATACCATTAATAGATACATGCATATACCGATTAGTAAAGTTCCCATCCCGTATACTTCTCCTTCAAGAGCATTGAACCAGAATGAATCACTGAATGCATAGGATAAAGCTCCCACAGCTGAAGCGCCGCAGATTATCAGAGTGTCAGCCAATGATTTAGGAATTCCCTTCCAGCTTTTTATTACTTTGACTGATATCAGATAAAGCAATAATACGCAAAGAGAACTTGATATGACTGATAAGTAATTTACCCTGAGTCCAATATCAGTTGCTGTCGGAAACATGGTAAAAATTTTTCCCATAAGAGTAAAGAACGGAGCGCCGGGCGGATGCGGCACTGAGAGTGTAAAAGCGCATGCTATAAATTCACCGCAGTCCCAGAAAGAAAATGTCGGCTGAACGGTCATTACATATATTATCGTAGCAAACAGAAACACAAATGCTGCAAAAATTCGGTTGGTTAGTTTAAAATCCATTTACTTATTTTAATTTATGAAAGCCAAATTACTTTAATTTACGAAGATTTTCAAGATATAAACCTTAATTGATGTGACTTACCAAGGATTGCTTTCTTATCAGAATTATATGAAAATTTGTTTGTATGATTTAAAATTCCCTGAATTAAAATGCTTAAATAATTATCAGATATTTACTCAAACAATTTTTCAAAAATCAGCATTGATTATAAAAAAAGGAAATGACCTGTAAGATCATTCCCTTTACTAATATTTAAGATAATATTCTATTTCTTCTCTTTCTTTTCCCTGTGTGTAAGTATCTCATCTATAAGACCGTACTTTTTTGCTTCTTCAACATTCATTATATTGTCTCTTTCGGCATCTTCCATAACTTTTTCAAACGGCTGTCCCGAATGTTTTGAAATAATCTGAAAAAGTGTTTCTCTTGTTTTTTCCATATCCTTTGCGTGAATAAGTATGTCGGTAGTCTGTCCCTGAAGTCCTCCGGCCCATGGCTGATGCATCAGAATTTTTGAATGCGGAAGGGCTATTCTCTTTCCCGCTGAACCTCCTGTCAGAAGAAGCTGTCCCATAGAAGCTGCCATACCGACACACATTGTCGTGACATCCGGTCTTATGTACTGCATAGTATCATATATACCCATTCCTGCAGTTACACTACCTCCGGGTGAATTAATGTAAATCATTACATCCTTGTCCGGGTCTTCAGATTCAAGAAAGATAAGCTGTGCAATTATAAGAGATGCAACTTCATCATAAATTGCAGAACCGAGAAAAATTATTCTTTCCTTTAATAGCCGTGAATAAATATCATATGCTCTCTCTCCTCTTGATGTCTGTTCAACTACCATGGGAACCAGCTGACTGTTTATCTGATTCAGCCCCTGATGTATAAACCCTTCATTTTTTTTTATTAAATCTGTATAGTGCATGTTATTATTTTAGTTTTCAAAAATCGTTTTAATTAGCTGAAAATAAAACTTAAGAAATAAAATTCAGACCGGATAAAACCTTAAACGACATCATCTTCCTGTTCGATTTTATCTTTAGTCTTTAATTCCGTAACTTCATTTATCTTTGCATTCTCAATAATCAAATCCAGCACTTTATCGTTCATAATTTTCATTTTTACATCTTCATTATCTTTATATGACTCGATAAGTTTGTCTTCCGGTATATTGTACTTTGCTGAATTTTCTTCGGCAATTTTTTTGTAGTCTTCTTCAGATACAGTAATCTTTTCAGTTTCTATAAGTTTCTCCCTTATCAGAAACCATTTTGCCTGAATGATAGCGTCTACTTTTTTTTCTTTTTTGAATTCTTCGGCGTTAAAATCTTTCGGAAGTTCGTGCTTTGGATACTGATGTTTCAGATCATCTACCATTGAGTTAAGTATGAAATTCACATAAATGTCCGGCGCTTCCACTTCATTTTCTTTTATCATTTCGCTGATCGTGTCTGCCCTTAATTTCCTTTCTGAAATACCGTCATATATTTTCTCAAGCTCTCCTTTTATTTCAGCTTTGAATTCTTCTGTTGTCTTCAGGCCATCCTTGCCGGTAACTTTCTTGAAGAACTCTTCATTCATTTCGGGGTAGATAATCTTTTCAACTTTCGTACAAGTCACCTGAACTTTCTTAGGTCCGCCTTCCGCATTTTTTGAATTGATTATCCTTACTTCTCCTTCTTTAATTCCTTTGAATCCTTCCTTAAATTCAGGATAGATTTCCTCATTTCCGAGATATATCCGGAGGTCTTTCTGAGACTGCCCGATCAGAATGTTCCCGGATTCATCAAGGTTCTGAAGATCTACAGTGATTATGTAATCATTGTCTGAAGCTATTCCGTCTGTTTCATGCGTTGCATTTCTGAATTTATGATACTGAATCTCGTCTTCCACAAGGGAGTTATCAATTTCATATTTTACTTTCCTGAGTTCGAGACCTTTGAACTTGTCAATTTTAATCTCCGGCATAACCTCAAACTCTATTTTGAAATTCAATTTCTCCTTTGGCTTGTAATCCATATCAGTGATAGCTCCTTTGCCGAGAATCTGCACATTGTTATCGCTGATGTATTTATAAAATACGTCATTTGCAATGTCTTCAAGAGCATTGTATTCCAGCCCGTTTCCGTATAATTTCTTTATCATGTTCAGAGGTGCTTTTCCTTTTCTGAATCCGGGTATCATTGCTTTCTTTTTGTATTCTACTGCAGCTCTGTCAAAATGAGGGGTAAGCTCTTCATATGAAAGCTCTGCTTCTATCGAACGCTTGCTTTTATCGATATCGTTTTGCTTTATTTCCAATTTTATGCGATTTTATTTACGAACTTTTATAAACATCAAAATTACTTAAACTGCTCTGAAGTAACAAGGAATTAAATAGTATTATTGCAGGGATGTTATTGCGTATACACTGATACTAACTTTTCAATCCGAAATTTTTCCCGAATAATTTGTAAAAACATTGTTCAAAGAGTGTCCCACTGCACAAGTTCACAATTCCACTTCCTGTCTGTGAAATTCAGAGACAATTCGCACATTATGTTTTTATCCTCGCAGATCACGACATAGTGTGTTGAAAAGTTGTCTCCCGAAGGAATATCCCAGCTCTGAAGCATTTCCGTGACTTTGTAAACATCGTTCTTCCATTTAAATCTTAGTATTCTTACTTTTTTATTGTTGAAATGAACAATTGCCTCTACCGGCTCGAAGACTTTATTTGACTGCGCCATAATGCTACCTTAATTATTTAAGGTAAAGTAATTATTGCACATGCGATAATCAAGAAGTAAAATCATAACCTGAATAAAATATTCACGGAGCATTTTTTTTGCAGAGTGAACTAAATTCCAAACAGTTTTAAGCAGTCTGTGAATTTAGAATCGGAGTAAACTATTTTAAAACAACATGAAGATACTGTAACAATATCATCAGAAAGCTAAAGCTGTGCACCGCCGGTAGCATTCCGCCAACCGGTAACTTTTTATACAAAATAAATAATATCTTAAAAGAAATATTTAAGTTGGTAATCCGGAATACCTGACCGATTAGAAAAGTTATGCCTAAATATTCAGTAAAAGCATCTATTTTAATTTAAATGCAGAGACAAGTGTCTGAGCAATAGAATGCGATTTCACGCCTTTCCTTCTGACCCGGTTCTTTATGATAAGCGCAAAAACAAACTGACCAGTCATCATATGACTGATTCTGAGTTTAAGTCTGTATGTTCCCGGCATTACCGGCAAAGACGGAGCTTCAGCTGCAATCTCCTGAACAACAGCAATGACTGTATTCCCGAAACCAAATCCCATGTTATAAACTATGAAATCAGATTTTTTCAGACCTGTAACCGGTTCGCCGTTAATATCTTTTACTCTTGCCACAATAAACGGCTCCAGTGCATCTTCGGCAGCTCCAATTTCCCAGGTAGCTTCTGCTTCAATAAAATATTTATCTGTCATAATGATTAATTAACTTTATAAAAATATTAATGCAGTAAAATACAAAATCTTTTTGATAAATAATTATAAATTTTCATCTCTCGACTGTTAACAGTTAATTACCAATTAATTATTAATTGATAAGTATTTCTACTCATCAACAAAATGCGCCTGCCTCTATTATCTTTCATATGCAAGTGTATTAATTTTGTAAAGAAAATTTAACACGGAGTTTGCTGAAAATCCGTACAATTTAAAGAGAGTAAGCAAAACTTTAAAATTTAATTCAAACAATGGCAAAAACAAACAAAAGATTTATTTCAGACTGGAGAAAGGTAAAGTCTCTCTTCATCACTCACTTTATTCCGAACTGGGAAGATCCGGGCTGGGGGCATTTCGGCGAACTCGCTTTAGCTGATGCAGTTAAACAGCTGAGCAAGTTAGTCACTGATAAAAAACTATCCCGCAAAGTGTTCGTACTTTCTCAGAAGATGTCAAAAGAAGCTTCAGCAGGAATAATAAACGGCTGGGAAGAAGGCGATGATATTTGTCCGCCCTGGAGACAGTTTCCTCCATTCCCTCCTGTTCCGGATCCCTGGCCAGGTCCCTACCCATGGAAGGAAATTACTTCAGCTGAACAAATTCAGGTCGCTAACATTCTTACACAGATCTCCGGATTGACCATTAGTAAAGAATTCAATCAGGCATTAAAATCTGTCGCTGCTGAAGTTGTAAGAGGAGTTGCAAACAGACTCGCTGATGATTTTGAAAGATGCGGAACAGTTCCCAGACCTAAACCGAGAGTCAGATAGTATTTCATAAAATCAGACCTGTCCGGGAAAATGTCAGGACAGGTCTTAAAAATAATATTATGAAAAGAAGTTTTAACAAATACATATTCGAGATCACAAGCGTTTTATCATATCTGATCGCTTTGGCTTTGACTTACTTTCTGAATATGTGAGAAATGACGGCAGTCGAATATAATTGCCGGATTGAATGGTCACGATTGTTGAGTGTAAAAGCTATTCTTCCGTTTAAAACCCCACTGTCAGATTTATTCCGTACTGATCTCCCTGATTAAAATTAGGAGCGCCTGAACCTTTCTGATATACAAAGTCAAAATACCTGTCCTTTGCAATGAAGAATCTGAACTTGCCTTCAAGTCTGAAATATGTGGTCTTATTAATAAAATCATACCAGCCGTGCGCATCACCGGCAAGTCCGATCTTAAGGAATGAAAGATTTATCAATTCCCCTGTATTGACTCCTATACTTCCCTTAGATCTGAATATGGCTTTATCTGTCTGCTCTTTGCTCTGATCTGCATCACCGCCTGATTTATTGAGCGAATCTGCCGTATCGAGATTAAATTTATATCCTCCCTGCAGGAATATTCCTATCTTTGTTTTTTTCAGCCATCCGGGAATCTTGTTCATAAATACTGCCTGATACCACGGAACATAACCTGCTTCAATTATCCCGTTTACATATTCAAAGTTATTATTTGTTTCTATTCCTGCAGATAAGGGAAAAGCATGAATTAACTTTTTAGTATCAACAGTTTTAACTCCGTCAATTTTAATCGTCTTAAACAGCAATGCAACACCGGTAATCTTTGCTTCAATTGCCGAGAAGGCATCATTTGTACCAGTCTGAACATTGAATTCAGGTGATAGCTGAATAAGTGATTTTCTCCCCCAGTACAGAATGTCCTGTTCCCTGAAAGAACTGTCAAGTGAAACCAGATACTGAATTCCGAGATTAAATGCGCTTTTCTTTAATTCGGTTTTTATGCTGCCAAATGATATTATAAGAGGTTTTTCCTGAGCTGATGCAAGTGATGCCATTAAGATCAGGAATACTATTAAACAGTGCTTATATATCCTCAAGACATCAGAATTAAATTATTTTGGATGACAGATATTCAACATTTTTATCAAACCAGTCCTTGGGCCACGGTTTATCGGCATGACCATTATTTATCATTGTCCAGCGGATTACTGACCGGAATATATACTTTGAATTTGCATTCCCGTACCCGTCTGAATCACTTAGCACTGTATTAAAAACTGTGGAGTCATTGATCGTAACACCTTCATCATTGAAGTTCCTTAAATGATACTTCATGACATTTTTTAATTGTGCCTGAGTCATATTCCTGTAAATATTTTATACTTTTGTTTTTTTGAATTACTTGACTACTATCATCTTCTTACTGATCAGTACATTGCCAGCAGAAAGTTTATAAAAATATTCTCCCGATGAAAGTCCGCCGTTTATGAGATCAGCGTTAATGCTGACTTCGTAACTTCCCTTTCTCCTGAAACCGTCAATCATTGTATAAATTTCTTTTCCAAGCTGATCATACAGCTTCAGTGAAATATTGCCGTCTTTCGGAATTTCAAATATGATATTAGTAGAAGGATTGAACGGATTCGGATAATTCTGATTCAGTACATAACCTTCTGCTACATTTGAATTATTTTCATTAATGCCTATAGGATCTGTGATTTTAAAATTAAGCATCATTCCGTCATCTTCGTGTTCGAGATTATGGCAATGAAATAAAAATATTCCCCGGTATCCCGTAAATCTTACAAGCAACCGGACTGTTTCAAAAGGATAAATGAGAACAGTATCTTTCCAGCCCTTGTCGGCAGGCGGAAGATCAGTACTTCCGTTCCTTGAATACACCTGGAACTGTTCCGAATGACTGTGCATGGGATGTATATTATTGCTGGCGTTTAATATCTTCCATTCTTCCAGTGAATTGAGCGGTGTCTGCCAGTCAATCCTGTCCATTACAAATGTTAGTCCGTTTATCCTGTGCATGTTCATTCCGCTTCCGCTCATTGTAAGAGTAAAGTTTCTTACAATCTTTACATCTGCCGGATTATAATAAGTTATAGGCGGAAGTGTTGCCGGTACTATTCCTCCTGAAGCAGTATTTCCCGTTACATCGAATCTCAGAAGATTAAGCTCAGTGCCCTGCCTGTAACTTCCGGCTCCGGGAGCAGTGAATGCCTGTGATTTGAGAGTTACATTCTGACCAATCGTATAAGGAGTAAAATCAACCAGTATATCAGTCCTTTCTCCGGGTGAAAGATAAAATGAAGCTGCCTGTACAGCGGCATCTTTTAATCCACCGTCTGTTCCGATTATGTGAAATGGTCTATTATCGGATAAAGCGATTTTATATACTCGTGCATTAGAACCGTTAAGAAGTCTGAATCTGTATAATGTTCTGTTCACTTCAAAGTATGCATCGGGTGTTCCGTTTATCAATGGCGCATCGCCGAGATATCCGTACATTACATCATTCAATTCAGCAGTATAAGTGAACTGAGGAATGTTTGCTGATCTTCTGTCCTGAATACATAAAGGAACATCAAAATCTCCCCGCGGAAGTCCGAGCGGAATTTCTGCAGGATCAGTAACTATAAAAAAACCTGCGAATCCCCTGTATACATGTTCTGCTGTCAGCATATCTGCATGAGAATGATAAAAATATGTTCCTGCCCTGTTTAACACCGGAAATGTGTAAGTATAATTTCCTCCGGGAGGGACTGCATCTTTTGGATGTCCGTCCATAAGCTCGGGAGCATTAATGCCGTGCCAGTGAATTGTAGCAGGCTCGTTATGCTGATTTGAGAAATGGGCAGTAAATACAGAACCTTTTTCAACTATTACTGACGGTCCCGGGTATGAACCGTTGATAGCGAGAACCTGTGTATTCTGCCCGGGCCAGACATTCACATTTGCAGTTGCAAGCGACATCGTTCCGCCGTTGGTAAACACCGGGGGAAATCTGAGAGGATTACCTGTCATTTCAGTCAGAAGCGCATCTTTTTTTTCATTTGCAAATAGCTGCATGGGTTTTACCGAACTTATAAAAGCACCTGCCTGGAGCGCTTTTAAAATCATGTCTCTTCTATTCATTAATAAGGGAATTATTTTTTAATGTGACTAAAGTGGGGAAATTAATTAAATTTTTCTATTCAATTAAAATTTAAATTTAATTTTAATTTTCAGGATCTTTGATCTTCAGAATTTCATTTATTTAATAAATGATATTCGTTTTGTAACTGAGCACAAAAAATTTACTAAGAACATAATCATACTGATCATTCTGATCCTGCATCTTTCCATGCTTTTTCAGGTACAACCCTCTCAATTTCATAATACAGATCAAAAAATATCTTCCTGTATTCGGATTTTAAATTATCCGGCACAGGAATTATCTGCGGCTTTTCAGATTCTTCTTCCTTCTCATTTTCTTTTTCATTTTCATTTTCCTTTTCATGTAATTCTTTTGAGCCTGTCTGTTTTTCATGTTCTTCACCGAAATCTTTTTCAAGCACAAGTGTCATTGTATATAAGTTACTGCTGCTGACAGGGTTATCAGATTTCAGGTCTGCCGGATTTAATTTTAACATTCCGCTTTTTTCAATTTTTTCATTCAGGTGGTTCAATTTTTTTCTGCTGACTGTGTATTCAGCAACATGAACCTTTCCGGATTTGAAATATTCAAGTCTCCCTTTTCCAGATTTATCAATGTTGATCAGATAGTAAGTTTTGGAGTTGTCCTCGCCTGAACCTGTAAAATGAGAATAAGATAATCTTTCCCAGTCATACTGCGCATTAACTGAATTCAGACTGATTACAATAAAAATAAACAGAAGATATTTTTTCATGATGATTTTTTTGTCAAAATTAACGAATATTTAGTTAAGATTCTTTTAATATTTTTTGGATTTTAATTAATTAGTATAATCTGATTGGCATTGTAAATTTCCATGATCAGAAAACCGGAATGATTATGAATGATTAATCCTGTGTAATATCGCATGAAAAATAATCTGTATGTCAAAATAGATTTATCGTAGAGCTATGGTTATGTAAAAAAAATGCTAAGGCATTTATTATATTTTATCAAAATCCGTCAAAGACTTTCTTAGTAACTTTTCAGATTAATAATAAATGAGGAATTATTAAACATTTATTTAAATTTACAATAGGAGTATATTACATAAAACTTTATTTATACGATTGAACAAAACTGTACGAAACATTTCTGTAATACTGCTGATAATTGTTGTCGGAGTTCTATTAATAGTCCCTAAATTGCTATCAGATAAAAAAGAATCCGGTCCCGGCAATCAAAACCAGCAAAATCAGACATTACCCGCGGATGCAATAATAGTCAGATCCGGCGAACACGAAAATGAAATATCAACTGTCGGAACTGTCGTCGCAAACGAACAGGTGGATATCAAAAGCGAATTATCAAGGAAAATAACCGGGATCTATTTTAATGAAGGCACTTTTGTTCCCGCAGGAAAACTTCTTTTCAAACTCGATGATGCCGACATTGTTGCAAGACTTAATAAACTGAGAATTGATGAAGATTTAAATCTTAAACAGGAAGAAAGAGAAAAACAGCTTCTTGACAAGGGTTTATTTACTCCTGATGAATTCGAGATAAGACAGACAAATATTGAAAAGATCAGAGCTGATATTGAGATTCTTGAAATCGAATTATCCAAAACATACATCAAATCCCCAATCTCAGGAATTACGGGATTCAGGAATGTCAGCAAAGGAAGTCTGGTAAACAGCGCTGTTGTTCTGACAACGGTTCAGGATATCGGGAAGGTAAAGATTGACTTTTCAATTCCCGAAAAATATGTAAGCATGTTCAGCAAAGGAATGGATATTAATTTTAATATGGATGGATACAGTGAAGACTTTTCGGCAAAAGTTGTTTCTTATGATCCGAATTTAAATGAAAGCACAAGAAGTATTATTCTTAGAGCCGTTACCCAGAATAAAGGAAGCAAGCTTTTGCCCGGATCTTTTGTAAAAGTCAAACTTCAGCTTGAAAAAGATGTCAATATAATGATGATTCCGACTGAAGCTCTTATACCGAAGTTAAAAGGTCAGAGTGTCTTCGTTTTTAATGACGGTACGGCTGTCCTTAAGGATGTCGAAACAGGATTCAGATCCGAAAAGGAAATTCAGATCACTTCAGGCATTAGCATTGGCGATACGGTGCTTACTACAAATATTTTAAAACTGAAAAATAATTCTAAAGTAAAGATTGATAAGCTAAATTAAAAAATGAGTCTGTCATCCGTCTGCATAAAAAGACCCGTACTTTCAATCGTGCTTTCCATTATACTTGTGATATTCGGTATTACCGGATTTCTTAATCTGGAAGTACGGGAGTATCCAAATATCGACCCGCCTGTAATTACAGTTTCAACTTCGTATCCGGGAGCAAATTCGGATGTTATTGAAGCCCAGATAACTGAGCCGCTCGAACAGTCTATAAACGGTATTGACGGCATTAAGATTATGTCCAGCACAAGCCGTGAACAGCAGAGTCAGATAACAGTTGAGTTTGAATTAAGCAAAGACATTGACGCCGCTGCAAATGATGTAAGGGACAGGGTTTCAAGAGTGCTCAGGCAATTGCCTCCGGATATAGAAAATCCGGTTATCGAAAAAGCAGATGCTGATGCAGTTCCTATTATAATTGTTTTCATAAGAAGCAGTACGAAAAATATATTTGATGTAAATGAATTTGCGACAAATGTAATTGCCGAGAAAGTCCAGACGATCCCGGGTGTAAGTTCTACGCGCTTATTCGGGGAAAAAAAATATGCAATGCGGCTCAGGTTTGATCCTGACAAACTGCAGTCTTATAATCTTACTCCGTCGGATATTCAGAGAGTGCTTTCTCAGGAGAATCTTGAACTTCCTTCCGGTAGAATCGAAGGAGACAACACTGAACTTACGATCAAAACATTCGGCAGATTATCCACGCCTAAAGAATTTAACAACATAATTGTTAAACATCAGGACGGAAGCATTGTAAGAATGAGTGATATAGGCATTGCCGAATACGGAGCTGAAAATGAGAGAAATGAAGTCAGGGGAAACGGGGTAATCGGAGTGAATGTAGCCATACTTCCGCAGCCGGGTGCAAATGTACTAAAAATATCTGAAGAATTTCAAAAACGTTTTGAACAGATAAAAAAGGAATTGCCTGCGGGTATGGAAGCTGAAGTGGTTTTTGATTTCTCTACCTTTGTACAGAAAACCGTGAAAGAAGTGGAAGAGACTATATTCATTGCATTTGGTCTTGTTGTGCTGATCATTTATCTTTTCCTCAGAGACTGGAGATCAACTTTCATTCCCGTTATTGCTATTCCGGTTTCAATTATCGCTACATTCTTTCTTATGAATTTGGTCGGATTTTCCATTAATGTTTTAACTCTGTTTGGCATTATTCTCTCCATTGGCTTAGTATGCGATGACGCTATTGTCGTACTTGAAAATATTTATTCCAAAATTGAAGAAGGAATGTCTCCGGTACAGGCTGCTTATAAAGGTTCAAAGGAAATTTTCTTTGCGGTAATATCGACTACCGTTACTCTCGCCGCAGTATTTCTTCCGATAATGTTTTTGCAGGGACTGACAGGAAGACTGTTCAGGGAGTTCGCTGTTGTTATTGCCGGATCCGTAATGATCTCGGCTTTTGTAGCGCTGACACTCAGTCCTATGCTGAGTTCCAGATTACTGACAAAACACGAACCATCATTCTTTTACAGAATTACTGAACCATTTTTCACATTTCTAAATTCTCTCTATAAAAAAAGCCTTGAATTTTTTATGAGCGTAAGATGGGTAAGTTTTCTGATAATGGGACTGATCACCGTGCTGATATATTTTTTAGGTTCGAATTTAAAAACAGAACTGGCTCCTCTTGAAGACAGATCCAATCTCAGAATTTCCTTAACAGCTCCCGAAGGATCTTCTTTTGAATTTACAAAAAAATATCTGAGAGACATAGGACAGTATGTAATCGATTCGATTCCGGAAGCTACTTTCCCTATGGAGATCGCGGCAGGCGGTGGAGGCGCAGTGAATAACGGTACTGTCAATATTTATCTTTCCGATCCGGAGCAAAGAACAAAATCCCAGGAAGAAGTTTTCAGGAAACTTTCGAAAGAGATAAACAAATACTCGGGAGTCAGAGTATCTCTTTCACAGCCGCCGACAATAGGAAGCAGGTTCGGCGGACAGCCTGTGCAGTTAGTTATTCTTGCGCAGAATTATGACAAACTCGTAGAAGTGCTTCCGGAATTTCTTGATGAAGCAAATAAAGATCCGAGACTCCAGTTCGTTGATGTGAATCTGAAAGTTAATAAACCGGAAATCTCACTTACAATAGACAGGGAAAAAGCCGCAGATCTTAAAGTATCCGTTGAAGATATAGGAAGAACTCTTCAGATTGCTTTCGGAGGACAGCGCATGGGTTATTTTCTTAAAGACGGAAAACAGTATCAGGTCATAGGACAGTTCGCCAGGGAAAACAGAGATAAACCCTCTGATCTTAAGTCTCTTTTTGTAAAGAATTCTGACGGAAAAATGATTCAGCTTGAAAGTCTTGTCAGATTGGATGAACAGGCAGTCCCGACTTCGAGATTCCGTTTTAACAGGAATGTCTCCGCAACTGTATCTGCAGGATTAAAAACGGGTTATACACTCGGTGACGGTAATGACGCAATGAAAGAAATTGCCGCAAGAGTTCTTGATGAAAGTTTTTCAACTGCTTTTTCGGGACAGTCAAAGGATTTTGAAGAGAGTTCATCAAGTCTGCTTTATGTATTCCTGTTTGCTATTGTAATTATCTACCTTGTCCTTGCAGCTCAGTTTGAAAGCTTCGTAGATCCGTTTATAATAATGCTTACCGTTCCTCTTGCTCTTGCGGGAGCTCTTCTATCATTGTGGTATTTCGGAATGACAATAAATATTTTCAGTCAGATTGGGATCATTATGCTTGTCGGACTTGTAACTAAAAATGCGATTCTTATAGTTGAATTTGCAAATCAGAAAAAAGAAGAAGGATTAACTAAAACCGAAGCTGTAATTCATTCGGCTTTGCAGAGATTCAGACCGATTATGATGACGACAACAGCTACAGTTCTCGGAATACTTCCCATTGCTCTCGGATTCGGCGCAGGAAGCAGAATATCACTCGGAATAACGGTAGTCGGCGGATTAATATTCTCCGGATTTCTTACGCTGTTTATGGTACCTGCAATTTATTCTTACTTCTCTTCGACTGAGCTCAATATCATTGAAGATGAAATAGAAATCAAACAGTTAAAAGGCGAACCGGTACATCAGATTTAATAAACACTCTGAGCATTTTTGAAATCTGTAAGAGATAAATGGCTAAATCAGAACCAGGTGCATTAATAAATGTTCTTCTTTTGAATATAAAAAGTTTAAAACCGGTCTAAGGTTTTTATAATATTCTTTAATGTATAAAACAAAAAAGCCGGCTGAATATCAGCCGGCTTTAATTTTTTAAGAAATCTCACTTATTATTTTATAAGGATTATTTTATAAGGATCATTTTCTTAGTAAGAGAAATATCATTTGTAACAAGTTTGTAGAAAAATATTCCTGAAGAAAGATTTGCAGCATTAAAATTGATTTCGTAAGTTCCTGCGTTTCTGAATCCTTCTGCAAGAGAAGATACCTCCTTACCGAGCTGATCATATACTTTTAATGAAATGTTTCCTGCATCAGGCAGAGAGAACTTAATATTTGTTGATGGATTGAACGGATTAGGATAATTCTGTGACAGTTCATAACCTTCAGGTTTCATATATGAAACAGTGTTTTCGTTCACATTGGTTAGAATGGTATATGTTATCTTAAGTTTATACAATGAGCTTGTCTGCATATTCAGCATATATCCTCTTTCAGGAACCATAATCCCGGCTCCCGCACCGCCTAATCCGGTATTTACATTAAAGAAGTTAGCTCCGCCGTTTGTAGTAAGATATGCCTGTGAACCGTAATTTCCGGTGAGTACAAGTGTCGGATCTTCACGGCAGAGATCCGAACCCCATCCGCTTCCGGAATTGTTTGAAGTAATGTTCCAGCTGTCACCGTAATTTGATGTCTTAAAGACCTGAGAGCTGCTCCATGTAGTAGCATAACAGATGC
This sequence comes from Bacteroidota bacterium, assembly GCA_018266895.1. Classification (GTDB taxonomy): domain Bacteria; phylum Bacteroidota; class Ignavibacteria; order Tepidaquicellales; family Tepidaquicellaceae; genus JAEUSI01. The sequence goes on along the minus strand of JAFDZQ010000075.1, from coordinate 6,086 downwards.
TTTTGTCGAAGACCGAATTGCACATTGAAGGAACTTCTGATGACGAACCGGGCTTTACCTGAACCCAGTTAAAACCATAATTAGTGGATTTAAATATATCCGCTCCGTCGTCTCCCATATACAGTACATTTGAACTGTCCCACATCACGATAAGGTCACATGGCTGATTTATAGCCGAATTATTGTAAGCAGAAATAAGTGAAAAGTTTGCGCCGTCATTTGTGGATTTATAAACTCCGATCCCGGATCCGTTTGATGGTGCAAAATAAAATGTCGAAGGATTATTCTGATCCATTTCGAGCGGCTGTCCGTATGTGCTGAAATCATAGGCAATTACATTTGTCCAGGTAGCTCCGTAATTCGTTGATCTTACTATACAGTCAGGACTTGATTCCATTGCAGCAAGCCAGATGTTTGTATCATTCGGACTTACATAAAAAGAGTGGGCTCTTGTTCCTATTGAGATGGTTGCGATCTGTGTCCAGGTTTCAGATCTGTCTCTGCTTACATAAACTTTATTTCCGTAAACAACGAAGGCTGAATTTTTATTTTTCGGATGCATGCAGAGATTATTTCCGATTCCGCTTCCGCTCGGTGTTTTCTGAACCCAGTTGTATGATACTGAAGTTCCTGAAGGCAGGTCCCAGCTTTGACCTCCGTTTGTCGTTCTGATAATTGCATTATTAAGACTGCTCACTGCAAATCCCGTACTGGCGTCATAATAAAAAATATCTACAAGATCAGCCATCATTGGATTAATTTCAAAATTAAAGAAATTGCTTCTGCTGTTAAGATTGTTCCTTATAAAACCCCCGCCGCCGCAAACTCTTGCATTGTTAAGTGAAGAACCCGTGATTCCCCTGATATCGGATTCTGTTCTTGTGACAACTGTATTCCAGCTTCCGGCATTCTCTTTAGTCAGAATAGTTCCGTTTGTTCCTACAGCAATAATCCCGTCATTAAAGTATTTTACGTCAAGAAGATCATTCGCCGTAATGCCAGTAGTGGCTGTCCAGTCTGATCCGGCATTCGTTGTGATGAATATTTTGCCTCCTGTTGCAACTGCGACTCCGTTGTTCTCATCGCTGAAACTTACAGCTTTGAGATTTTCAAAAGTAATTCCTGAATTTGAAATGGTCCAGTTCAGTCCGCCGTTTATTGTCCTGTATAAACTTCCTGCATCACCGCAGGCATAACCCGTATTTCCATTTATAAAATAAACACAATTAAGAGTAGCCGTTGATCCTGTATTATAAGGTGCTACAGGTGTATTGCTTTTGGTTGTTTTATAAACATTCCCGTTACTGGCTCCGATCCAGACATCATTTCCGAATGAAAAAACGGATTTTAAATTATCTGTTGAGATTCTGTAACTTGCCCAGGAAGAACCGGCATTTGTCGACCGGTAAATTTTCCCGGAATCACCTACGGCAATTACATTAATACCGTCAGGTGTATGAACAGCATTAAATCCCTGGGAAAATAAATTTCCCGCTGCAAAAAAGATGAGTAAACCGGAAATCAGATATAACTTTAGTTTCATAAATTAATAGCTTTAATTAATAAATTTAATTTGATTGCAACAAATTACTTCTAATAGTCAATATTTGCAACATAAATTTCATTTTTTTTACATCCTTCCAAAATTAAAAAAAGCTTTGCCACAAATTTCAGTAATTAACTTCAGTATAAAATTATCGCTTATCCTGAAATCAAATTGATTTGATTTACATTCTATTAATTAGAGTTCAATCAGCGTAATCTGGCAAAAATGATTTTGTGATTTCAATTAAAATTTATATTGGAACGAAGAATACATGAATTTTGGGAATGATAAATCTCAATTAAATTTTTACTGTCGGGTAATATTTCAATTTAACCAGAAGCTTATCAGATAATAAATTCCGGTTGCGGCAAATGCTGCATGAAGTAATGCTATCCATAACGGAAATTTTTTCTTTGTCATTTTTGCTGCAAGCATTCCCCCGCCAATGAACAAAGCGGAAACAAACAGCAAAACGCTTACTGCAGGACTGTCTCCTTTGCTGAATGAAACATAGAAAATCAGACAGGCGATTCCGAACAAACCCAACGATCCGTGAATAATTCCTACAATAAATTTCGGGGGGGTTGCAGAAAATAATTTTGAGAATAAATAAATACCGATAAAAGCTACAACAGTATAGACAATGACGATAAAAGTCAGCATTTTTAATTTAATTTAAAGATTTTAAAGTCTTTTTGAAAGAGCAGATTTAAACATCTTACATTGTATTCTCATATCCATCTAAAAATTTTGAATAATAAAGTATTATTTGTTTTCTAATCATAAATAACATGATTAAAAAATTAAATAAAATATATAGAAGATTGTATGATTGAGCATTGGAGTCAGGCAGAGATGCTGAACTTTTACCTATCACTTCACTTTCAGAATGCGTAGAGAATTTAGGCAATTTTTCGTCAGCCAGCCTCGCCGGTATGCCTCGCCCGCTTTCAGCGAGGTAAACCAAAGGCGGGCCAGGCGGGCGGGAGATTTTTCTTTTGCAAAGCTTGGGGCTGTCCCAAAAGTCATAAATACCTGTATGTCATTCCCGCGAATGCGGGAATCCAGAATGTAAATCGGCTTTTAATATTTACAATTTAACTCTATTCATACTTTTGGGATAGCCCCAAGCGTTTAAAATATTTAGTCTAAACTTTGATAATGTTCGGGACGGATGTGATTATTAAATCATTACTTTGCAATTAATGAGTTTTTTTAATGACATTAATAATTTATTTTTGCACAATGTCTATACAAAAACCCAAAGGTACATACGATCTGCTTCCTGACAAAGCATTTCAGAGAAATTTCATTGAAAAAAATCTGAGAGAAGTTTTTACGGATTTCAATTATAAAGAGATAAGGACGCCAGCTTTTGAAAAGACTTCACTGTTCAGGAGAGGAATTGGCGAAGAAACAGATATAGTTTCAAAAGAAATGTATTCTTTTAATCAGGATGAGTTCACTTTAAAACCGGAAATGACGGCTCCGGTTATAAGGGCTTATATTGAAAACAGTTTGTACAACGAATCCCCTCTTAAAAAATTATTTTATATCAGCAATATGTTCCGCAGGGAAAGACCTCAGGCGGGAAGATTCAGAGAATTCTCTCAGTTCGGAGCTGAAGCGATAGGAAGCGGCGATTATCTTATTGATACGGAAATGATACTTCTTGCCGACACCATTCTGAAAAAATTCGGAATTAATGATGCTAAGATCAGAATAAATACAATAGGGTCAGTTGCTGAAAGAGAAATTTATCTGAAAGAATTAAAGAATTATCTTTCAAAGTATATTAATGAACTTTCAGAGGACAGCCGCAGGAGGTTTAAAACTAATCCGTTACGCATACTTGATACAAAAGACAAAAAAGATATTGAAATGCTAAAAGATGCTCCGGTTCTGTATGAATATCTTAATGCTGATACAAAGGAAAATTTCAGTAAAATTCTTTCTAATCTTAAACTGCTGAACATCCGATTTGAAACTGATTACAGACTTGTAAGAGGTTTCGATTATTATACATCCACTACATTCGAATTTACTTCAGATTCTCTCGGAGCGCAGAATTCACTTCTCGGAGGAGGCAGATATGATTTACTGGTTGAGCAGCTCGGAGGAAAGCCGGCGCCTGCAATTGGTTTTGCAGCTGGCATTGAAAGATTTGAAATGATTCTTGAAGAAAATAAGTACAGATTCCCGTTTGAAAAAGAAATAATGCTTTATGTAGTTTCCATCGGAGAAGAATGCAAAGTAGCAGCTCTGAAGATATTAAACTGCTTAAGAAATTCCGGTATTAAATGCGAAACTGATTTTCTGAACAGAAGCGTAAAATCACAGATGAAGGAAGCAAATAAGTACAATGCAAAATTTGCGCTGGTAATAGGTGAAGATGAATTAAAGAGCAATTCGTTTCAGTTAAAGAGAATGTCAGACGGAAGCAGCTTAAGTTTTACGAATTTTGAAAATATAATTGAATATCTGAAAAATGAGAACCAGACAAGTCCGTCCGGACAAACTTGATTTCGAATATGAGCTGTTAATTACTAAAGAACATGACAGCATTGTTAAAAAAGACTATATCCTTTTTCATTTCAGGACAAAGAAGGTTTTTGAAAGTTTTGAATATATAATTAATATTCTGCCTGAAATCGATATAGTGAAAAAGAAGCTGCTTTTTAATATTGAAGGATTATCCGCTCCGAAAATTGATATCTCAAAATCCGGAAATGCAGGTTATTCTTACAAATTTTTTGATTTTAAAAATGCAGAGTATGAGCTTGATCTGCTTAAATATGCAAAAGGCAGGATTCAGTATAAGTTTAAAATATCTCCTGCAGGAATTAAAATTACAAAGGAACCTGAGAGTTCATTTATAAAAGTTTTTACCGAAGAGGATTAATGTTTCCAAAACTATTTGAAATCGGACCGGTACCAGTTTACAGCTACGGATTAATGCTCGGCATTACATTTCTTGTCGGAAGCGCTTTATTTACAAGAGAACTTAAACGGAGAAATCTTGACGAGAACATAGGCGTTACAATCACTTTCCTTTGCCTGTTAGGAGGCATTCTCGGATCAAAATTGTTTTACGTACTTGAAGAATGGAACTTCGGTTCATCTATGCCTTTATCATCATATCTCACAAAGGATATTCTTCTTTCACCTTCAGGACTGACATTTTACGGCGGACTCATTCTTGCAGTTATTTTTGTTATGATATATTGTAAAAATCGGAATTTATCCGTTCTTAAAATTTTCGATATGATGTCACCTTCTGCTGCAATCGGTTACGGAATAGCCCGGATCGGCTGTCATCTTTCAGGTGACGGAGATTACGGAATACCGGTAAACGGGACGATGTGGGAGTTTCTTGGATACAGTTACTCCAAAGGGACTGTCCCGACTCACGAAGGAGTTTTTGTTCATCCTACATCCATTTATGAATTTGTAATTTCAATCTTTATTTTTTTGTTTTTATGGAACAGAAAAGATAAATTTAACACACCCGGGATAATATTCGGATACTATCTTATACTTGCCGGACTTGAAAGACTACTTATAGAAATTATCAGGTTAAATCCGAGAATAATCTTCGGATTAAGCCAGGCGCAGATTATTTCTCTGATAATGATAGCTGGTGGGATTTATCTGCTTTCCGTAAAGCTGAAAAAAGAAAAAACTTCCCGGGCAGGAAAGGATTTTGACAGAGCTTAAATTATATTCAAGAAAAAATTGTCACTTATGTGAAGAGATGAAAGCCGTAATATGTAAGTTCAGAAATAAATATGAATTTGAATTTACTGAAACAGACATTGATCAGGATCCGCAATTGAAAAATAGTTTTAATGATAAAATACCGGTTCTGTTTATAAACGGCAGAATTTTTGCTAAGTATAGAATAGACGAATTAAAGTTTAATGCAAAACTCAAAATTTTACAGACCTGAATTAAATTCTTGCTTAAAATCATCTCAGCAGACTTTAAAAATTACCGTTGCCATAATTTTGCTCCGATTACCAAAATTTTCTTCCAATGACGATGGGCAGATGTTAAATCAATTTTAATTCAAAATTACAGATAATTTCTATGTTGGTCTTTATGAGAGTATCTTAAAAAATATGATTTTTACCACTATGACTCCAAGGCATTAATAAGAAAAGTTCAAAATCAGCACTTTAGTGACTTTTAGTCTTTATGGTAAAATTTATTTTTCAGTTATGAGACAAATTCTTATGAAGAAGAAGGAAGAGCGGGGTTTTTAAAATATTTTTACAAAAAATGTTTTTGACGGCAATCAGGAAAATTCTTTGCTGTCCAAAATATTTTTGAATATGTAATTTTTATTTGTTTTTTAAATGTAATTCAAATTAATTTATGTATAATTATAACAAACCCGCCTGTGAGAAATTGCCGTTAAGCAATTCTGAGCAAATGCCTTAAGCAAAAATTTCTGTTCGAGCCGAAGGCGAGTTAAATTTTTGCAGCAATTGCGAAAGAATTTCAGGCAATTTATCACCAGCAAGCATAACCGGTATGC
>JAFDZQ010000074.1:10825-24102 GCA_018266895.1 Bacteroidota bacterium | reverse complement strand
TTCAAAAATATTTTGGACGGTTGTAGTATATTTTAACTCCTTCAAAAAAAATGTATTTATTTTTTAAAAGAGGCATTAAACCATATTAGTTAAATATTGTCTTACAGGCGAATTAAATTTTAACTTAAACCAAATAAAAATGAGAAAAAAACTTTTATCCCCAATTCTGAGCAGTTCGTTTAAAATTCTTGTAATAGTTTTTATTACAGTAATTTACACCGGGACTTCTTATTCGCAGAATAATAAATGGTCAGGCAAGACACCTGAAGAAAAAGCCACAATGATGGCAGACAGAATGAAACAGAATCTTTCGCTGTCAGATGATCAGTACAGACAGGTTTACAATCTTGCGCTGGAAAAAGCGAAAATGCAAAGTTCCAACAGGGAGAAATACAAGTCAATGGACAAGGAATCAAGAAAGAGTATGAAAAAGCAGCAAAGGGAAGATTTCAGAAAACAGCTTGAAAGCATTCTTAATCAGGATCAGATATCAAAAATGAAAGCTCTCAGGGAAAGTCATAAAGGTCATAAAGACGGTCATAAGGGAATGAAAAATAAAAACAGAGACAGGGTAAAGTAATAAAAAATATTTATAAAAAAGCCGGTGGATATTTTATCTGTCGGCTTTTTGATTTAATCTGTCATTTTATAATATAAAAATATTCAGATTACTTTTGATTTTTTTTGTGATGGGAGAGTTGCCTGATTTTTTCAAGAAGCCAGCCTTTATCGAATATATTTTTTGATTTTTTTATTTTGTCAGTCAGAAAAGAAAGGCTGATCTTACTTGACCCTGTCTTATACTGAATCAGTTTTAGTGTATAAGTAACAAAATTATTATGGAGTATCCTTCTGCTTTCTGAAAGCAGCTGATTGTTTTTTATGAAATGCTTGTAAGTATCAATAACTGACATTGCAGATTCAAAATATCCAAGTTCATAATTTATCTTTAACTGGAGATTCTTCATATCCACTTTAAACACAAACTGATCGAAAGTAACTTTATTAATGCAGCTCAGCGCTTTTTGGTACAATCCTTTCTCAAAATACAGCAAAGCATAACTGTAATTCTCAACATTTGTAATGTGCCTTGGTATAAGCTTTCCTGAATATCCCGAGATAAATTCTTCCATGTAATGCAGTTCCCGGACAATAATGCAGTTAAGAAGCACGTTTCTGTATAAATCAAGCGTAAGGTAAGAATTCGAATCAGTTTTATAATATTCATTTTTAATGAAAATTTTCTGGAGTTCGAATATTTCCCTGTCAAGATCGAATGAACTGCTTGAACCAAGATTTTTCTTGGTTATGTTATAATCAATTAATCTTGAGTGAAGGAAATTATTTTCATTTGAACCGAGATATTTTGAATGACTCAGAAGAGTTTTTTTGAAATCATAATATTTCCCGATATCATCCATATCAAGAAAACTTTCAAGAAGCTTGTAGTAAATTTCTATTACCGGAACATTAATATTTGAATTTTCCCTGATGTAATCTATTATTTTATCAAATTTAAAAATCTCAAGGAAATTTGAAACTGTGTCAATGTTCTTTTTTATATTATAAGACCTGGAGTATCTGAGAAGAATGTCATTATGCTTTAAGGATTCCATGACAAAATAGCAGAGCATAAAAACTATGCTTTCAATAAGTATTTCCGATTCTTTGGTTACTGCAACTTTGTTTGTCGTTTTCTGGGTAAGCATATTCATAAAAAATCTGCTTGCATAGATTTTAAATTTACTTATAAAATAATCCGCATCAATAATATTTCTGCTTTCAAGTAATTTTTCGGTCTGAAGCATTTTTGACATAAGAAGATTGACATTTCCTCTTGTAAATAATTCTCTTGTAAGAAACAGCGAAGATTCGATATTATTTTTTTCTATACCTTCAAGTTTCACAAACTGAAGCGCTAATTGAAGAAGATCCGACATTAAGTTCCTGAATGTGGAATCATTGAATTTTGCTTTTCCGTAAACAGAAGCGTAAATATCCTTTTTTGTAAATTTTTTCCCATCAAATTCCGGATAGTATCTTTTCAGAACCCGGAAAAGTTTGATAATCCTTTTTCTGTTGTTGAAGTAAGGTGAGTTTAAAAACTTGCCAAACCACATAATTTCCTTTGCTGAAAAGGTCTTAAGGAGTTCTGTTAGCTGATGTGTATACACTTTCTTTAGTATAATTTATTATTAATAGCGACAGTCAAATATAGCTTTTCTATACAAAAATAGCGAAATATTCATCAATTATCAATTATTTAAACATTGCAAATTAATTACACGCAAAAAATCTGCGACAAAACGGAATTAATTTCTTTGTTTTATAAGATTTATGTTTGTAATTTGTATAAACTTTACAAGAAAAGGAGAAGTTATGAAAAAAGTATTAAAAACTTTATTGGCAGTTTTATTTTTTATACTTGCTGTAAACATATCGTTTAACACAGATTGCATTGCAAATACAAAATCCAGTGCAGTATTAAATTCTAAAAAACTTGATATAATAGTTGTAAGAACACAGGAAGGTGAAAGGACATACATTAATATTTATACAGACAACGGAATATTTATTACAAAGTTCGAAGAGTTATAGTAAAATTTACAGGGAATTAAGAAGTAATCTGAGATATAAAAATAAAATATTTTAAATTAAAACAGATCTTATTGAATATTATTTAAAACTTTTTTCGTAATTTCATCTATTTAAAGTTATAGATTTAAATAAAAATACACTCCTCGTTTCTCCTTTCACCGTTCAAAATTTGGGGTTGAACGGCCTTGAGGGGTGTATTTTTTTTGACTTTTTGGGTTAGCCGATACAAATTACTAATATTAATTTTATTAGTAAAGCAATATTTTCATTCCTTTTCATCTTATACTCACTTCGGAAAGTGAACTACCTTAACTATTCTCATCAGTATATTCAAATTCAGACTTGTTCTCGACGAAAACTCTTTGAAATGTAAGTTCAGTCCATTTTTGAATTCTAAATACACATTAATAATATTAATTTGTAAAAATTAAAACTTATTAATATGAAAAGTAATACACACAAACTTGCTTCACGTGAAGTTTTTATTTCCAGATTCATAAATAATTTATTTATTGGTTTCTTACTAATACTGATTTCACTTGCGATAGGTGTCATAGGATATCACGAATTCAGAAATATGACCTGGATGGATTCATTTCTGAATGCATCAATGATACTCGGAGGGATGGGACCAATTGACATGTTTGAAGGAGCGACTGAATCCGCAAAATTATTCGGAGGTATCTATGCGATATTCAGTGGAGTTATATTCATTTCCGCAACAGTTGTCGTAATTTCGCCATTTATTCACAGACTGATGCACAGATTTCATCTGGAAGATGTTAAAGACTGATTTCAGGCTCTGTAAAGATCCGGTTTCCAGTTTTTAATTGCTCTTTTGATAGAATCATTATCAAGATTTTCTTTCAGAGCTTTAGCTGTTAAATCAGGAAATTCCTCATCCGGAGCAAACCTAAGTGCAAGTATCTGAGATATTTTAAGACCCCTGTCAAAAAGCCTGCCTGTAAGCACGAAATGTCTTAAATTTTCTTCTGCTCTTATAGCTCTGTCCTGAGCTTTCAATGCAAAAGATCTCGCATAAAAAAACATCAGATTGAATAAAACAGCCGCCAATACAAACATGATGCTGTATCTTAAATCGTAATGATCTTTTATTGAAGCATATAAGCTGTAAAGAGATAAAATAAAAAGCGCTGCTGCAATAAAAAATGTAAGTCCGTGATAACCTGTAACTAATCTTCTGTGGTTCTGATAGTTTTGTTCTTTCATGACTTTGAATGTTATAGAATTATTTTTAAAATCTTATAATTGTTTTTCAAGCTAATCAAAATTAAGATATCTTATAACAAATGTATATTCAAAAAGCTGATGAAAATATGCAAGAAAAAATGTAATAAAATATTTTTAGAATAAATTTCAATTAACACTGAAATTTTTTATATCATGCAAATGAACATCACTCAAATAAAAAGCTGCAGAAATAAAAGAGTTCATTTCCCTAAAAGTTATTTAAACGAAATATTCCTGCACATTATAAAATTTGTATTGCGAACACACTTTCAGTTAAAATGGAAAATAAAAAACCGGCAATTAAAAAATCAACTGCCGGAAATTTGAGGTTGGGATATCATTAGCCGTTTTAAAAAACAGCCGTTAAATTATTTCTTTGTTACCTTTTTGTTTATCTTTTCTTTCTGATCCCTGTAAGACTTTTTATCATAGATTGAAATTGACTTATCTATGCATTCATTTGCCTTCTTAATGTTTTTATTCTGTAAATAAAGCTCAGACATCATAAAATAAGCGCTGGCCTCATTAACGGTACCTTTCACATACTCTACGCATTTTTCAAGGGTCTTGATAGCCTTTTTTCTCTCATCTTTGGTGGATTTTTCATTCTTCATAACGGAATAACCTTCACCCAGCAAGTAACCTCCGTAACTCTGTCTTATGTCAAAATCGTTATTACCGAATTTGGCAAATGCTTCCTTAAAATATTTTTCAGCTTCTTTCGGATTGTTTTTATCTGCATAGTAAGAAGCAAGATTAAGGTAACCGTCTTTAACCTTTTCGCTTTCAGGATATTCCCTGATAAGTGAGATAAGGGAATTAGGGTCTTCATTCATGTAAGCAAGCATGAATTTTGCGTCATCAGTATATCCTTTTTCGTTTGAAGGATCAAACTTAATGGCATTATTAAGATACATTTTCACATCTCCGTCAAGTCCGTTTGATGTGATTTTTTCAGCCATCTTGTAATTATATACCGGATTTTCCGGATCAGTTTCAAGCTGAGTTTTGATAGAACTGTATGTATTTACTCCAGCATTATAATCTTTCATTTTAATTATGAACTGATCTGCCGGAACGTATCCGTAGATCCTGTCAATTTCAGTTCCGTCAGCATTTGCAAACACTATTGTAGGAAATCCTTTTACTCCGTATTTCTTTGCGAGTTCAGGTCCTTCTCCTTTTTCTGCATCAATCTTCCAGTTGATCTGATGTGCATTTGCAAAAGAGGAAACTTCCGGGTTTGTATAAACTTTCCTGTCTGTTTCAACGCACCATTTGCACCAGTCAGTTATAAAGTCTATCATAATTGTTTTATTCCCGGATTTTGCCTTATCAAGTATTTCCTGATATGAACCCTGAGAAAATACTACATCTTCTGCAAAGGATGTTTTTGCAAACATCAGTAAAACTGCTATTATGAAATTTATTAGTATAGTTTTCAAATTAATCTCCTTATTTATTAAAATTTACAGAAACTTACAAATACATATTACTATCTTCAATGAAATAATTTAATTCATTTACATATATTTAAAATCAGAGACAGCAATAAATTTAATCTATTTTGAGAACTGTTCCTCTTCCGTAGATCCTTCAAGCGCAATTGTCGCGGTATGTCCTGAAGTTATTGACATCTGAATCTGATCGAAATAACCTGTACCGACAAATGACTGATGTTTTACAGCTTTGTAACCGGAAGTCTTTTCAAGCTCGAATTCAAGTTCCTGCAGTTTTGTAAACGCCGTCATGCCGTCATCTTTATATTCGAGAGCAAGCTGGAACATAGTCGTGTTGAGGGCATGGAATCCTGCCAGAGTAATGAACTGGAACTTATACCCGAGTTCACCGAGCTGATCCTGAAACTTTGCAATCTGTTTGTCATTCAGATTTCTTTTCCAGTTAAAAGAAGGCGAGCAGTTGTATGCCAGCATTTTACCGGGAAATTTTTCGTGGATCGCTTCGGCAAAAATTTTAGCTTCTTCTATATCGGGATGAGCAGTTTCGCACCAGATAAGGTCAGCATAAGGCGCATAAGAAAGCCCACGGTCTATAGCGCATTCTATTCCTCCTTTAATGTGGAAGAAACCTTCAAAAGTCCTTTCTCCGTGTATAAATTTTTTGTCTCTGTCATCAATGTCATTAGTAAGCAGATTTGCACTGTTGGCATCAGTTCTTGCAATAAGTACGGTCGGAACGCCCATAATATCTGCAGCCAGCCGTGCTGATACGAGAGTATTTATAAATTCTCTTGTGGAGACAAGAACTTTTCCTCCCATATGTCCGCATTTTTTTGCAGAGCTGAGCTGATCTTCAAAATGCACACCTGCCGCTCCTGCTTCGATCATTCCTTTCATCAGTTCAAAAACATTCAGCGTGCCTCCGAATCCCGCCTCAGCATCAGCTACAATTGGCGCGAACCAGTGAATATCGTCATGACCTTCCATGTGTGATATCTGATCAGCCCTTAAGAAAGCATTATTAATCCTCTTCACGACTGACGGAACGCTGTCTGCAGGATACAAACTCTGATCGGGATATGTATGCCTGGCATTATTTGCATCGGCTGCAACCTGCCATCCGCTGAGATATATTGCATTGAGTCCTGCCTGAACCTGCTGAACCGCTTGATTACCCGTTAAAGCACCGAGCGCTCTTATAAAGGAGCCGGAGTGAAGCAGTTTCCATAATCTCTCTGCGCCGAGTTTTGCAAGAGTATGCTCAATCTGCACGGATCCTCTTAGTTTATAAACTTCTTCAGCTGAATAAGGTCTTACAATTCCTTTCCACCTTTTATCTGATTTCCAGGCTTGAGCGATTTCTTTGATTTGTTCAGTCTTTTTCATGTCGAATATTTTTAAGTTTTTAGATTTTATTGTAAGCTGTTAAAGTCAGAAATTCATTAAAATTTTTGTCTGTGGAAAGTTGATTGAAAAGTTCCGTTGCTAAAATATATTTGCCTTCATTAAAAATTTTTTCCCCTACAAGTTTTTTAATTTTTTCAAGTTCTTCTGTCACTATATTATGATAAAGTTCTTCCGTAACTTTTCTTCCGTCATTCAATACACCTTTCTTATGATGAATCCATTGCCAAATCTGAGCTCTGGAAATTTCAGCAGTTGCAGCATCTTCCATCAGATTGTAAATCGGTACGCATCCGTTGCCGTTGAGCCATGCTTCGAGATACTGAATAGATACATTTATATTCTGTCTCAATCCGTTTTCTGTGATTGTTCCTTCAGGAATTGTAAGAAGATCTTCTGAACTTATGTCTACTTTTTCTCTGCCAATATTAATCTGATTTTCCGCAGGCATCAGTTTATCAAAAACTTCTTTTGCAATCTGAATCAATCCGGGATGAGCTACCCATGTCCCGTCATGCCCGTCACCGGCTTCTCTTTCCTTATCCTCCCTGACTTTTTTAAGAGCTTCTTCATTCGCTTTTTCATCATTCTTTATGGGTATCTGAGCTGCCATTCCTCCCATAGCATGAATTCCTCTCCTGTGACAGGTCTTTATGAGAAGACGTGAATATGATCTCAGAAAATGAACTTTCATTGTTACCTGACTTCTGTCAGGAAGGACAAACTCATTGAACATTCTGAATTTTTTTATGAAGCTGAAAATATAATCCCATCTGCCGCAGTTCAGACCTGCAGAATGATCCTTTAGTTCATAAAGAATTTCATCCATTTCAAATGCAGCGAGTATTGTCTCGATAAGTACAGTTGCCCGTATTGTACCGCGGGGAATTCCAAGTTCGTCCTGCGCAAAATTAAATACATCATTCCATAACCGGGCTTCAGAATAATTCTCGAGTTTGGGCAGATAAAAATAAGGACCCGAACCTTTGTCAATTAACTTCTTAGCATTATGGAAAAAATACAATCCGAAGTCAAACAATGAACCTGAGAAAGGTTCCTTATCAAGCATTACATTTTTTTCTTCAAGATGCCATCCTCTCGGGCGAACCATCAATACCGCAGTTTTTTCTTTCAGAATATAAACCTTGCCTTCCGGACTTTTAAAAGAAATACTTCCGTCAATGGCATCCCTTAAATTTATCTGACCTTCAATTATATTACTCCAGGTAGGTGAATTTGAATCTTCAAAGTCAGCCATAAACACATTTGCTCCGGAATTAAGGGCGTTTATTATCATTTTTCTGCCCACCGGGCCTGTTATTTCAACTCTTCTGTCAATAAGGTCTTCAGGAATTGCAGCCACTTTCCATTCGCTGTTCCTGACAGATGCAGTCTCTTCAGGAAAACCTGGCATCTTACCGGAATTTATTTCTTCCTGTATCAGCACTCTTTTATTCAGAAGATCTGTTCTTTGCCTGTTGAATTTTTTTTGCAGTTTCGAAATGAAATTCAAAGCTTCATCTGTAAGAATTTCCCTATACTGTTCATTCAGTATACCGTTTATTTGAATATTATCTTTCATTGAGGATAATTAGAATATTTGAATAAATTAATTTTGGGGGAGTGAAATCAAGATCATGAAGGTGACATAAATGCAAAACAATGATTTCATTATGTGTTAATATAATTATTCTGATCAGCACTTTCACCGCAAAAGAATTACTTTACAATAAATTAACAAATAATTGTTCTGATGAAAATAATTATTACCGGTGGCAGCGGACTTCTGGGACAATATCTTAATAAAAGATTATCAGAAGAAAATGAAATTCTAACTTTATACAACAGTAATACAGGCAACTGTAAAGATTACAATTCTCATAAAATGGATTTTGCTGACAGGAAGGGACTTGATGAAATATTTATATCTTTCAGACCTGATGCTGTAATTCATACAGCTGCTGTTTCAAGACCTGAGCTGTGTGACAGTCTTAGACGGGATTTTGTTACGGAAGTTAACATAAATTCCACTGAACATATTGCCCGATTATGTGAAATGAACAATTCTAAATTATTATTCACCTCAACCGATCTTGTTTACGACGGAGATTCCGGCGGGATGATGCGAGAAGAAGATAAGGTAAATCCTGCTTCATTTTATGCGGAGACAAAATTAAAGTCGGAAGATATTATCAGGGGTATTTTTGATAATTATGTCATTCTCAGAACTTCGCTTCTGTTCGGAATGGGACTGAATCATTCCGTGAACAACTTCCATAACATGATACTGAATTTCAGAGACAATAAAAAAGTAAAACTGTTCCATGATCAGTACAGGACACCAATGTCACTTGATGATGCAGCGGATATTATTTCCGAATTAGTAAACACAGATTTAAAAGGAGTTACTCTTAACTTCGGAGGAATGGAAAGAATTTCAAGAACCGAAGTAGGTGAAATTGTCTGCAGAACCGGAGGATTTGATACTTCACTTATAGAAAGTATACCGATGTCCGACATTCCTGATCTTATTAAAGTAGCAGATGTATCAATGAACACAGATAAACTCGGATCATTAGGAATAAAAAGAAATTCAATTGAAGAATCTGTTATTAAAATTCTGAAAGATCTCCTGTGAATCTGCATATCAGCATCTGATTATCAAATGTCATTAGAGACTTCTGAAAAATCCACTCTCCACGCATTGTCATTCCCGAGTGCTCCTGTCGGGAATCCGTTTTTAAATTAGTTTTCAATGATTGGATCCCCGCTAAAAGCACGCGGAGATGACATTTAGGGTTTTTCAGAAGTCTCTCATTAGCTAATTGACAGAAGGATCAGTCGGGAAAGTGGATATGAGCGAATATTTTTTCCCCATAGATTTAAGAATTCTGTTCCACAGATTGTCCGGTTCATTGTCAAAGATATTTTCCGGTGAGGGATCATTCAGATACCAGGAATTTATTTTTATCTCATCAGACAGCTGATCAGGACCCCAGCCTGCGTAGCCGAGAAGAAATTTAAAATCTTCCGGATTCAGAGAATTGGTTTCAATAAGTATTTTGAGAGTTTCATAATTGCCTCCCCAGTATATTCCTTCAATAATCTCATGACTTCCGTCAAGAATATTTCCGGCTTTGTGAATGAAATTAAGAGTATTAGTCTGTACAGGTCCTCCAAGGTAAACCGGTGCATTGAATTCAGGAAAGTCTTCGATTATTTCGTGAAGTTTGTAATCTGTGAGTTTGTTTATTATAAAACCAACGCTGCCTTCTTCATTAAACTCAGTCAGTAAAATCACAGACCGTTTGAAAACATCACTCAAAAACGGTGCAGATATAAGGAGTTTGCCTTTTTCCGGTTCAATGTTTTTTTTCATAAGAAAATTAATTTAAATAAATTCCGTCTGAATTTTTATTTTAGTAAAATCATTTTCCTGCTTTGCGTAAATTTCTCAGCTGTAAGTTTATAAAAATATATCCCTGAAGGAAGATTAGCCGCATAGAAAGGAATGGAATTATTTCCTCCTTCGACTCTTCCGCTGATCAAAGTTGCAACAACCTTTCCTCTTATATCATACACTTCAAGAGTTATATTCTGTGCTTTTGGCAAAGAAAATCTGATTTGTGTAGAAGGATTGAAAGGATTAGGATAATTCTGATCTAATCTGTAATCCGCCGCATTTGCAAAAGGATTACTGACTCCCATCAGATCGACCGAACTAACCCTTGAATTTGTTTCTATCTCAGCAAGTCCTGCAACAGCCATATTATTAATCAGTCCCGTAAAACTTTTCACTACTACTTTGGCGCTGTCGGCTGTAGCAAGAGGATTTACCTGGACAGTAGTTCCGTTAACATTAAGCGGGCCGGTTGAAGCAATGTGTCGTACAACATTATTATCCTTATAAATGAATATTTCACAGTCATTAACCTGTATGTTAGTATTATTTCCGGAATTCGGAATGATATTGTATAATATAAATCTTCTGATGTCAATGGGAATTTCCCATTTTAAAACTACATATTCATTGACTGCACCGTCAGCTATCCAGTTTACTCTGAGATCAGTATTCCTGGCTTTTCTGTCAACTGTATTCACTCCTTTATATTCTATGCCGCCGGAATTCTTAAAACTGCTTTCTCTCACTTCAGCAGATGTGGAAAGATTTGTAAATGAACCTTCTGTAACATTGAAAGGAACGGTTATCAGAGTATGTCCTGCATGACAACCGACGCATTTTGTGCCTGAGCCGTTGTTGCCGAAGTTCATCCCGAGCACATGAGCAAAATGACCTTCCTTGTTTGTAAGGAGTTTTGAATTGCTGTCAACAAGCTGTTCGAACATGGAGATATTTGCCGGCATATCACCTTCAGCAATCTTTCCGTCCCTGTCGAGTGCAATTTCCCTGAACAGTATCGGCTGATCAAGGCCGTTTTCATCCTGTCTCTGGAAATTAAAGAAGAATCTGAACTTAGCGTTCTTTTTTATCGAAGGAGCATCATCAATTGGAGCGTCAACCGGACCGTTTGAATAAACATTCAGGCAATCGAATCTGAACAAACCACCCTGATAAAAAGTATTCGGATTGGTTGTGGGCGGTACAAGATTAGTATCGAATGCAGTGAGATAACTTATCAAAGGAGGAACAGGTCTCGGGGTAAGAAGTTCGGCATTAAGTTCAAGCGTCCCCGGTAAATCGACAACCTGCGTAAGCCCGGTACCCGATAAATTGCAGGTATAAATACCGTAATCCTGATCTGTTACTGTTGCCGCATAAGAAAACATAATCTTACCGTCAGGCAATGGAACCGGATCAGTTGCGTAAGGCGGCTGCATAGTACCGTATGAAGGTGGATTCTGAACGAAAAGGGGAGTAAGAGTATCGACGCCGATAACATTATGAATTTCAGAAAAACCTTTTGTATAATATCTTATTCCGGGACTTCCGCCCGTATTGATCATCGGCATTTCAGGGATGAAGACACTCAGAAGTTTTCCGTCTGACATTACTCTTGGTCTGTAAGAAAACAGACTTCTTCTGTTCCTCGGATCAGTACCGTATTGTTTAAGCGCATCTCCGTCGGGATTTACCAGACTGACCTGCCAGATGTTTCCTCTGTCCGTAGTAAGCGCAAGAGAATCAACTCTCGTAAAACCGGTTGAAGTAAGATTACTCGGTCTGTCTATATTTGCCCACCATCTGGAATAAAGTATATGGCCGGATACGGGATCAATAGTCGGTTTTTCACCGCCGTTTCTTTCAGTTGTTATTCTGTAAACAACCGATGCTGTAGTATCGCCAATATACAAATTTGTAGTCTGAACGCCGCCGAATTGTGACAGAGTTGGATATCTGGTTGATGCAAAAATAATTTTACCGTCCGGTAGATATACAGGATCAATATCATCATATTTCAAAAATTTAGCAGCTGCATTTCCGAATTGTGACAGATTGATCTCTCTGTTTGTAAACGTCAGCTTGCTTAATCTTCGGTTATCCAGATTAAATTCATATATTCTCCAGTTACTGTCCCTGTGTTCAATTCCTGCAAATAAAATCTTCCTGCCGAACCAGTGCACACAAGGCTGCTGAACATCAATTATATGAATGTCTCCGAAGAGCATTGTACTGTCGATTAAAACCGAGATGTTTCCGAGACTGTCTCTCTTCATAAGTCTTCCGCCTGTTACTTTGAATCTTGAAAAAGATCCCATTCCGGGAAGCATTCCGGCCTGAGGATACAATATGTTGCCGTTAATTTCATGATTTCTTGAAACGAAAACTATAGGGTAGTTAAATGTCTGAGATAGAATAAGATCAGCGGATAAGAATGAAATTAGTGCAGAAAGTAAAATTAGCTTTTTCATTTTATAAAATTTAATGAACTCTTTTTATAAATTACCAAATTTAAGAATTTAATTAAACCATTTTATTTTAACATTCTGATTCAATCACTATACAAAATACATATTTTCCGTTCATGAAAGATCTGATATAAAATTGTAAATTCAATTTATTTCTTAAAAAATCCTTTAATCCATGATTAAATGTGTAAAATTTTTCACATCCGTCCAGAACGATATTAAAACATCTTTGTATGAATTATATTCATCGTGTAAAGCATTAAAATGTAGAATGAATTTTACAAACCTCTCCCCGATCCGCAGAAAGAGACTGAGTCAAAATATATAGATCAGCGCTGAGACGCATAGGCACAAAGGCAAAAAGAAATGAAAAAGCTGTCCTCGGTGCCTCTGCGACTCATTGATCAAATAATTTTGATATTATTGAGACTGCCTCTGAAAGTGTACAGGGTTTTCGTCAGCCGGAGATTTTTCTTTTGTAAAGCTTTTCTTTTGATCTATAAAAAGAAAAGCGTTTAAAATATTTAGTCTAAACTTTGATAACGTTTTGGAAGGATGTGGAAAATTTTTCTTTGCCGTCCAAAATATTTTTGAATATGTAATTTTCATTTGTTTTTTAAATGTAATTCAAATTTATTTATTATTAATTAAAACAAACCCGCCTGTAAGAAATTGCCGTTAAGAAATTCTGAGCAA
>JAFDZQ010000074.1:0-10805 GCA_018266895.1 Bacteroidota bacterium | reverse complement strand
TTCAGGCAATTTATCACCAGCGGGAGATTTTTCTTTTGTAAAGCTTTTCTTTTGATCTATAAAAAGAAAAGCGTTTAAAATATTTAGTCTAAACTTTGATAACGTTTTGGAAGGATGTGGAATTTTTTTTTTATTGAATACAATTTTCCAATTGATAATACATTCTGATTTAATTATGTTTCACGTTATATTTTCAATTCAAAAAACTAATCTAACAAATTAAATGAAAAAACTCTTTATTCTTTTCATTATTACTTCCGCATTAATGTTTTCGGAAGGCAATAAGGCGCACGCAGACGGATTTAACAGTGTTCATACATCTGATGCTGTATTTGTAATTGCAGCCGGAGATCAGGGAAACATATTCCGTTCTAATAACGGAGGAAATACCTGGGCAAAGTACAATGAGACGGGTATTAATTTTAAGTCTGTATTTACCAGAGGAAATAATGTATGGCTATCCGGAGATAACGGGATAGTCTACAAATCCACTACTGTTTCTCCGATTCTCACTCCATACACTACAGGAGTAACTACATCAATTAATTCGGTTTATTTTGTTTCCGATCTGAACGGATTTGCCTGCGGTGACAACGGAGTTCTTTTGAAATCAGTTAACGGAGGAATCTCCTGGACGCCAAGCAATACCGGCATTGGTCCGGAAAAACTTAATTCGATAAGCTTTAAAGATGCAAATAACGGAATAGTAGTAGGAAACAACGGCAAAGCATATCTGACAAGCAATGCAGGGGCTGACTGGATCCCTGAAATAGTATTAACTTCCAGAAATCTTCTTGATGTTAAATATTATCCCGACGGGATGGGTATTGTCGGTGAATACGGAACACTGTTATACAGAAGTACTGTGTCATCATGGTTTCATGTTGCAACAAGGATAAATACAGATATAAGAGGAGTGACAGGTGATTCATTCAATGATATGCATGTTTGCGGCGGCGGCGGATTCATCAGAAACAACATTAACGGAAATTACGGTTTTTTGAATTTTGAAAAAAATCCAATGCTTGCAAATTTAGTCGACATTACAAGCTTCAGCGGTATTGGTTTTGCAGTAAGCAGCATGAACAATGCGATTATCAGAACTACAAACGGCGGATTAAACTGGGAGCTTCCTTCAGGCACATCAGTTTCATACAGCTGGGTATCCAAACCGGGAGCAAGCGGAAATTTTCTCGGAAATAACATGTGTTTACATCCGACTGACAGAAATTCAATTTTCATTGCATTCGGAAGCCAGGTTTATAAAAGCAGAACAAAAGGCGAAGACTGGAATACAGTCGGAAATCCGATACCATCCGGCAACACTCCACATTCATTCTTTGTAAGTCCTGTTGATACCAATATCTGGTTAGTTGCTACCGAAGGATCTCCTGACAAGGTATACCGGACAACCGATTACGGACAAACCTGGAATGCAGTCTTATCTCTTAATTTCAGCAACTACGGACAGCCGCTTGAGATGGATCAGAATGAACCGAATGTATTTTATTTTGCTCCTGATAACGGCGGATTCTGGAAATCAACTGACAACGGAGCAACTTTCACGGAGATCAGCGGAAATTATCCTTTCAGAAGTCCGTGCGACATTATTGTAATGTACGACAGTTCCAAAGTATTATTTGTTGCTGACGGAATTACAGGCAGCGGAACAGCAAAGATATACAAATCAGTTAACGGCGGCGTAAACTGGTCACTTGTTCATACTGCTGCAGCGAGTGAAGTTCCTTCAATGTGCAATTCTGTCTTTGACAAAAGCACAGTCTGGTCAACAGAATGGAGCGGAAGCAATATTTATAAGTCAACCAATTACGGTGACAACTGGACTACACATCATTCAAATTCATTTTCCGGCTGGGGCTCAGATGTCTGCAGAGAAGATCCTACACTGATTGTTACAGGAAGCTGGGGAGCATCAGCAACAATTTCAGTAAACGGCGGAGACAACTGGACAAACATCAGTTCAGGATTAAGCGGGCACGGCGGCGGAATTCTGATACCTGACAGAGGATACATTATCTGTCATCAGGGAAGCAATGTTTATAAGCTGAATGTTGTGTACACAGTAATTACATCCATAAGTGAAAATATACTGACAGGAATTCCGGACAGATTCAGTCTATCTCAGAATTATCCTAACCCGTTCAACCCTTCGACAAACATAAGATTTGATGTCCCTAAATCCGGAAATGTTTCACTGAAGGTTTATAATGAACTTGGCAAAGAAGTCAGTACACTGGTTAATTCTTTCAGAAATGCCGGAAGCTATGAAATTAATTTTGACGCATCAGCATTATCTTCGGGAATCTATTTTTATAAACTTGAATCGAACGGAACAGCTTCAACAAAGAAGATGCTGCTGGTAAAGTAGGAAAAAGGATTTTTGATTTTAGGCTTTAGATTTTTGATTTTAGATAGCATTCCAAATCAGTTTTTCCGGATTTAAGTCGGAGAAATCAGGAATAAATGTTAAAGATTAAAATATAAGTTCAGACTGAGTGATCGGTCTGAACTTTTTTTGTTTGGATTGTTTTCTTAATCGGATTACACGGACTTCGTGCAGAGATATTGTGAAAGAGAATTTAAAAATTGAAAATGATTACCAAATAAACTAAATCGGAAGGGAGTATATAAAAAATAAAAGCAGAGAGAAAATTTATCGCAATAATCAATTCATTTATAATTTATAAAAATGTACAAAATCATTTTGAACTGCAATATCTAAAATTAATGATAATAGTTTAAAATAATCTTAACTAAATTAAAATGATTATTCAATATTTTTAAACCCTTCAAATTCATAAAGCTTATGAAAAAAATCCTAATTCCTTTTGTTTTCCTGATCATTACAGGAATCAGCCTGAATGTTCAGGCACAGTTATCTGGTATAAAAACAATTCCGGGTAATTACCCGACAATTTCAGCTGCAATAGCAGATCTGAACAGTCAGGGTGTCGGATTGGGCGGTGTAATTTTCAATGTATCTGCCGGACACACAGAAACTTCTTCCAATCTGACTATTTCCATATTGGCAAATCAGCCGACTTCATCGAATACGGTTGTATTTCAAAAAAGCGGCAGCGGTGTAAATCCTCTTATCACAGCTGCACCGGGGAGTTCAGCCAGTTTTGACGGGATCATTAAATTTTCCGGAGCTGATTATATCACTTTTGACGGAATAGATCTGATCGATCCTTCTTCAAACACAGGGAATGCTGTTATGGAATGGGGATATGCTCTGATGAGAGCATCATCAACGGACGGCTCCCAGCATAATGTTATAAAAAATTGTACCATTACGCTGCAAAAGATTAGCTCATTATCCTACGGTATTTATATTATTAACAGAGATACAAACGGAACGGTAATTGCTGCTTCAGATGCAAACGGACTGAACAGTTACAACAGGATATATGGAAATACAATATCTAATGTTTACAAAGGTATTGTCGCAATTTCTTCTTCTACTGTGAAAGATGTGGACAATGAGATCGGAGTAAACGGTCAGGCTGCAAATTCCATTACTAACTGGGGCGGAAGCACTGTCGCAGCTGAAGGAATTCGTTGCGAAGGGCAGATCAATGTGAAGATAAACAACAATATAATTAACGGCGGTAACGGAACAGCAAATGCTGTAGTAGGAATAATTGCAACGCTTTTCGGAGCAACCGGGAGCGCCCCTAATTATGAGATAAGTTATAATCAGGTAACGGTTACGGCAAGTTCTTCTTCCAGTGCAACTTACGGCATAAGAGCTCTGGCTACAGGTGATACAGTTTTTCTGCATCATAATACCGTAGAAAACTGCAATGCCGCTCATTCAACTTCAGCTTTCAACGGAGTGGTTCATGATCCGACAGGCACTACGAATGCTGCTTACATTTATAATAACATAGTCCGTAACAATACACTTTCAGGAACGGGTTCTGCAAATCTTCTTGTAGGAAGCGGTATCATAAATTATTTAATCATACATTCCAATCAGATTTACGGAAATCAGAAAACCGGTGCAAGCGGAATCATGAACTGCATTCAGTCTGCTACAGCGTCTCTGGAATGCGACTCTAATCTGGTTTACAATAATTCGATTCCTAATTCTTCCGGAACCTCTTCAAGTTTTCTGTACGGTTACATTAACAGCAGCTCTTCGGTAAGGGAAATTGTTTACGGAAATACGATATATAATTTATCTGTAGGAGGATCTAATACATCCGCTTCTTCTTTAGTTGCAGGGATACGTTCAAATGCGGCTTCAACTTCAATTAAGGAGTACTATGGAAATCAGATATACGGACTTTCGGGAGTAAGCGGTAATGTTACGACAGGCGGAGTTTACGGAATTTACAGTTCTTTGTCCGCAAGCGCAAAGATACATGAAAATAAAATTTATAACATAACAAACACAGGATCTGCCGGTACAGCCGGAGGATGCTGGGTTTCTTCAGGGTCGGGTATAGAGATTTACAATAATTTCATTTCTGAAATTAAAGCTCCTAATTCCTCAAATTCAAATGCAGTGACAGGAATAAATCTGACAAGCACAACAGCTTTAAGCACAATTAAAGCATACTACAACTCCGTTTATCTGTCAGCATCAGGAGGAGCGACTTTCGGATCTTCAGGAATTTCAGTAACTGCAAACGCAACAGCTACGACTGCAGCACTGGATATGAGGAATAACATAATCATAAATCTTTCTACTCCGGGAAGCACAAGCGGAAATACGGTAGCTTACCGCAGAAGCATTGCCAATCTTTCAAATTTTTCTCCGGCGTCTGATTATAACGATTTATATGCGGGTTCACCTTCGGGCACACGTCTTATTTTTTATGACGGGATAAACAGTGATCAGAGTATTGCTCAATATCAGACAAGAGTTACGCCGCGTGAATCAAATTCTAAATCTGTTCCGGTTTCATTCCAGAATACAGTCATTGGCGATCTGCATCTTATAGGAGGATCGATCGGGGATATTAATCTGATGGGAAGTCCGGTTTCAGGATATTCAACAGATATTGACGGTGCACTGAGAAGCGCACATTTCCCTTATAAAGGAGCGGATGAAAGCACAGCGTTTTCTCTGGCGACTTTGAATCTGACAGTAAATCTGGAAGCATGTTCACCGACTCAGGATACGGTAAATGTATCCTTAAGGAGCTCAGTTTCACCTTACAGTTTGATTGAATCTCATAAAGCCTATCTCAGCAGCACCGGAACAGCATCTGTAAGTTTTGCCAATGCAGTAAACGGGGTGAATTATTACATTGTTGTAAATCACAGAAATTCAATTGTGACCTGGAGCAAATCAGGCGGTGAAATGTTTACTGCCGGATTGTTAAATTATAATTTTACCACATCAGCCTCTCAGGCATACGGAAATAATATGGTATTAGTAGGAGGAAAATATTCCTTTTATACAGGAGATGTGAATCAGGATGAAACAGTTGACGCAGGAGATCTGAGCGCTATTGACAATGACGCAATGGCGGGACTGACAGGATACAATAATTCGGATTTGAATTATGACAACATAGTTGATGCTTCTGATCTTGCATTTTGCGATAACAATGCAAGCGCCGGAGTTTTAGCCATGAAGCCGTAGAAAAGAAAATTCAGATGGTAAAAATTGAAAAACAATTATACTTTGTTTCTTTTTAATAAAACTTTCTTTAATTAAAACATTATTATGAAAAAATTTATTATTTTATTTTTTGCATTGGTATGCTTTCAATTGCAAAACAGAACATTGTTAGCACAGGCGGGCTCAGTTGAGCTTCAGGACGGAGGAGGAGTTTTGATCTCATCTCATGCAAGCATAACAGAAGCATATAATGCTATTCCCGGAACAATTTCCCAGGCTTACATTATTGAAATATTAACTCCATATACAGGAGCAAATGAAGTTTATCCGATTACTCTGTCATTAAGAACTGGCAGCAGCAGTTCAAACACTGTAACGGTCAGACCTGATGCCGGAAATACAGGCGAAATAATCTCTTCCAGCAATACCGGAGGTATATTAAACATAGACAATGCTGATTATGTCATTATAGACGGAAGACCCGGAGGAACGGGTTCTGTTCCGGATCTGGAAATAAGAAATACTGTGACGACAGGAACAAATTCAAGCACGGTTGCAATGATCAATGGCGCCACCAATTGCGTAATAAAGTATATAAAATCCTATAACGCAACTGAAAATACCACAGGACCTAAAAATGTTGTATTCAGAACTTCTGTTTCAAATCCAACCGGTAATTCTGACAATATAGTGGAAAATTGTTATATCAGCGGAGGTAGATCAGGAGTATCTTCAGACGGAACACTGGCAAATCCAAACAGAAACAATATTGTCAGAAATAATACAATTGTTGACTGGGGATTTAACGGAATATGGTTTTTAAACGGTTCTGCAGACATGATAATTGAAGGTAACACAATTTACAATACAACCGGAGTAAGTATTACTAACCCGTCGGGAATAAATATTCAAAGTACATATGACGGATATAATTTAACAATTAGAAATAATAAAATTACAAATGTAGTTTCAACAAATACTTCAACCAGTCTGAATGTTAGAGGAATAAATACAGTTACAGCTCCCGGTACAGGTTCAGTTTTAAATATTTACAATAATTTTATTTCATTGAATGCCAATAACAATAGTGCGGCAAGTACATACGGTATACTGACAACAGGGACTGCAGAAATATACACATGCAACATATTTTACAATACCATTAAAATAGGGGGTGTACAAACCGGCGGCACTTCAGGAAATATTGTCTCAGCATGTATAAATAAAACTTCTAACCAGCAGGGAATAGTTTATAATCAGAAAAACAATATTTGCATAAACAACCGTACAGGCGGCAATGTGGGAATTGTGCATACCGGATTTGCTTACATAGAAAATGATACAACAGGAACAATAAATCTGGATTACAATTCTTATTATGCAGACGGAAGCGGAGCATTTAATTCGTACAGAAATGCTACAGGATACAATTCATTATCTGCATATCAGACCGCAGCTTCACCTAACGAACAAAATTCAAGATTTCAAAACGTGACTTTTGTTTCAGCTACTGATCTGCATTTAAGCGGCAGCTCAATTCAGGATCCTGAACTTAGCGCAAGACCGATTTCAGGAATAACAACTGATATTGACGGTACAGCGAGAAACGCTTCATTTCCTTATAAAGGCGCTGATGAATCCACTGCATTCCCGTTGAAAACATTGAATCTCACTGTTAACCTCGAGGCATGTTCGCCGGTGCAGGATACAATTACAGTTTCTCTCAGAAACAGTACTTCGCCTTTTGGCTTGGTAGAAATGACAAAAGTATTTTTGAGCGGAACCGGAACTGCAGCAGTGAATTTTGCAAGTGCGCAGAACGGAGTGAGTTATTACATTGTGATAAATCACAGAAACTCAATTGTGACATGGAGCAAATCAGGCGGTGAAATGTTTACTGCCGGATTGTTAAATTATAATTTTACCACATCAGCCTCTCAGGCATTCGGAAATAATATGGTATTGGTGGGAGGGAAATATTCCTTTTATACAGGAGATGTGAATCAGGATGAAACAGTTGACGCAGGAGACCTGAGCGCTATTGACAATGACGCAATGGCGGGACTGACAGGATACAATAATTCGGATTTGAATTATGACAACATAGTTGATGCTTCTGATCTTGCATTTTGCGATAACAATGCAAGCGCCGGAGTTTTAGCCGTGAAGCCATAATTCAGAATATTTAATTTTATTTTTTGTGTTAATTTACAAAGTTTTGAATCAGAATGTATATTTTAAAAAGACTTTAAGAAATATACAGGTAGATTGAATAATAATATAAAAGTTCAGCAAGGTGACTTGTCTGAACTTTTGTGTTTATATTTGTTGAATGACAATTCAGACTGATTTAACTAACGAAATTATTTGAGGCATATTTAAAATGCATCAGTGAACAGTTCATCAGAAGAAATATTCTGGCAATTTGACAAAGAATACTGGTTTAATAAACTGGGCAGTTCTGACAATGGTTTGTCACAGTCAGCTGCAGAAGAAATATTTCTGCAGTCAGGCTCTGTAAGAAAAAGTGTATCCCAATTTAAAAAAGATCTGCTTCTTTTTGCCGGGCAATTCAAAAGCCCTTTGATGATTCTCCTTTTAGGTGCAGTATTGTTATCCGCATTTCTTGGTGACAATACAGACGGAATAATAATACTGTTCATCGTATTATCAACAGGTTTACTTAGCTTTTATCAGGAAAGAAATGCCGGCAGGGTTGTTGAAAAATTACAGTCAATGATTGCTTTAAAAAGCAATGTTTTAAGAGACGGCAAGGAAACCGAAATTATTTCCGCACAGGCAGTCAGAGGTGATGTCATAATTTTTAATGCAGGGGACCTAATCCCTGCTGACTGCCTGATAATTGAGGCAAACGAATTGTATGTCAATGAAGCAAGTCTTACAGGAGAATCCTTTCCTGTCAGAAAATTTCCCGGGGTGACAGAGGAGCTGACTGAGTTATCCAAGAGAACTAACTGTCTCTGGGAAGGAACAAATATTGTCAGCGGAAATGCAAAAGCTCTGGTAATAAATACAGGTAGCGATACTATTTTCGGAAGTATTGCACAGAGTGTCTCAGGAACAACGGAAACAGCATTTGAGAAGGGAATAAAAGACTTCGGTTTTTTTCTGATGAAAATTACTTTTATCCTTTCAATATTCATTTTAGTCGTAAATATTTTAAACAATAAAAGCGTAATAGAATCAGCTTTGTTTGCTCTTGCCTTAGCAGTGGGGATGGCGCCGGAACTTCTTCCTGCAATTACAACAATTGCTATGAGCGCAGGCGCAAAACGAATGTTAGACAAAAAAGTAATTGTCAAAAAATTGACATCAATACAAAATCTTGGCGAAGTAAATTTATTATGTACAGACAAGACCGGAACTATAACCGAAGGCACAATAAAAGTTACTGGAATGAGTGACTTTGCCGGAAATGAAAGCGAATTTGTAAAAGAACTCGCCTTCTGGAATGCTTCTTATGAATCAGGGTATTCCAATCCCATTGATGAGGCATTAAAACTGTTGAAATTAAAAGTACAAACTAAAACAGAAAAGACGGGGGAGATACCTTACGATTTCATAAGAAAACGTCTGAGCATTGCATTAAGAGCCGGCAGTGAAAATTTTCTCATCAGCAAAGGAGCTTTTGATGAAATCATAAAAATATGCACTAAACTCAGAACAGAAAACGGAAACATTGAAGACATTAAACCTTATTTAAGTGATCTTCAAAACAAATTCAAAGAATACGGAGAAAGCGGGTTAAGAGTCATCAGCATCTGTTATAAAAATACAGATGCGGTAAATCTTTCAAAAGAAGATGAAAAAGATATGATCTTTGCAGGTTTCATACTGCTGCAGGATCCTGTAAAAGCCGGAATTATCGAAGCTGTGCATGAACTTGATAAATTAGCCGTTAAATTAAAAATAATTACTGGTGATAATAAAAATGTTGCAGGCTCGATTGCTTTAAGCATCGGAATAAAAAATCCATTAGTAATGACAGGGCAGCAGCTGTTTAAACTGAGTTCGGAAGCTCTGAGACAACAGGTAAAGAAGACTCACATTTTTGCCGAAGTAGAACCTCAGCAAAAAGAGCAAATCATACAGGCTTTGAGAAAATCATATACAGTGGCATACATAGGTGATGGTATAAATGATGTCTCGGCTATAAATGCAGCTGATGCAGGAATATCAGTTGAGAATGCCGTTGATGTCGCTAAAGAAGCAGCGGATTTTGTGCTGCTGGAAAAAGACCTGATGGTTCTTACAGACGGGATCAGAGAAGGCAGAAAGACATTTGCGAACACTCTGAAATATATTTTCATCAATACCGGATCTACTTTCGGCAATATGTTCAGTGTCGCAATAGCTTCATTAGTGCTGCCATTTCTTCCGATGCTTCCCAAACAGATTTTACTTACCAATTTTATTACGGATTTTCCCTACCTAAGCGTTGCATCGGATAATGTTGACAAAGAGCAGACATCCAGGCCGGGAAAATGGAATCTGAAATTTATCAGAAACTATATGATGATATTCGGAATACACAGTTCACTGTTTGATCTGATTACATTTCTGACTCTTCTTTATGTTTTAAAGGTAAAAGAATCAGCTTTCCAGACCGGCTGGTTCATTGAATCTGTCCTGACTGAATTGTTTATTCTTTTTATAATCAGGACACATAAGAATTTTTTCAAGAGCCGACCGGGGAAGTACCTTTTTCTTTTAAGCGCAGCCGGTTTGTTCATAACTCTGATACTTCCTTATCTGCCGTTTGCCGGTGAACTGGGATTAGTTCCGCTGCCATTAATGAGCTTTGGAGCAATACTGCTGATTGTAGGCGCTTATATTGTTACAGCTGATCTTTTAAAAGTCTGGTTCTTTAAAAAATTCAGAAATAATTAATAATTAATAATTATTATCCGAATATCTCAGATCATAAATTAAAACTGCCTAACTGCCTAACTGCCTGACTGCCAAAAAGCATGCTTCTTCGATTGTCAGATTCTTTCCTTCCTCATAATATTCCAAAAACTTCTTGTCGCTCAGCTTTTTATTCAGATCTTCAACTATCTGAGATTGCTTCCGGAAATCAATACTGTTTTCGTCCATTCTGATTGATTTAATAATTGTATCTGCAGCAGCGATAAGTCTCACTGAATCATAGAGCTTACCGTCATGATTCAGAATTCTGGAAAAT
>JAFDZQ010000073.1 GCA_018266895.1 Bacteroidota bacterium | reverse complement strand
AAAAATAAAACCCTCAATGAAGAGCTGACTGCTAATAATGTGAAATATCTTAATCAGGATGCATTGTGGCAAAGAGAAGATGTGACATCGGGAAATTAGGACAGCTTAAGTTTAAGCTTTATGAGTCATAAATATTCAGCGGAAAGCGATCCTGTAGTCCTTTACAAAAAAAATGAAGTATACAGATCTGAACCATATTTTGACAATACCAATAAAACTGTTTTTATAATATGGAAAATAAAACCTTAGTCTTAAAATCTAAAAAGCTGTAATGAATAAAGTTACCGTTCTGATGTCTGTTTATAATGATTCAAAATATCTGAAGAATTCAATCAGGAGCATATTGAATCAGACTTACGGGGATTTTGAATTCCTGATAATAGATGACGGCTCTGAGGATAATACCGAAGAAGTGGTTTCCTCTTTCAGCGACTCCAGAATAAATTTTAAAAAAATAAAACATTCCGGCCTTGCATCAGCGCTGAATTACGGCATTGCAAATTCGAGCGGTGACTGGATTGCAAGGATCGATGCCGATGACCTGAATACTTCGGAAAGATTAAGGATTCAGATGAATTTCATAAAATCCAATCCGCAATACAATGTCATTTCAAGCTGGTCAGTTTATTTTCAATCGCCGCATAAAATATTATTCCTGCTGAAGACAAATGATGCTGATATGAAAAAAAGTCTGAACCTGCACAACCCTGTAAATCATTCATCGGTTATTTTCAATAAAAAGATAATCTCCGGCAATGGCGGTTACAATGAAAGTTTTAACTGTTATGAAGATTTCGAACTCTGGTTCAGATTAAAAGACAAACTGAATTTTAAAATTATCCCTGAGTATCTTGTTTTTACAAGGCTCCGCAGAGATTCGCTGACACAGACAGAAAAAAAAGACAACCTTTACAAAATGCTCACGCAAAATGCCTTTATGAACCTTGATAAGTCACAGGACAAAGATGTACGGAATTACTGGTATAATATTTTATTCTGGACAGAATTTTTTTACGGAAACAGAGCCGATGCAGGAAAATATTTGTCAAAGAATTTTTCAATGAAAAAAGCCGCGGCGTTCCTTAATACTTTTCTTCCGGACAAGGCATTTAAAAAAATAATCGACTTAAGGTTAAGATACAGACTTGAATCAAAATTCATCAATAAGGATAAATTAGAAAAAGAACTGAAAACTCTGTTAGCATGATAACCGGATCAAAACAAATTCATAATGAGAAAACCGCAAATTCATTCACACTGATTATACTTTCAGTAACTGCAGCGCATATTGTCTTTCTTTACATCGCAGGATATTTCAGCATCAGCCTGATATCGGATGATTATCTGAATTTTATATCTGCAAGTATTTCTACACTCAGTGAAAAATTTTCGGGATCAGTTCCTTATTACAGCCATTATCATTTCAGACCGCTTTGGTTTTTGTCAATTGAATTCAGCATTTATGTGAACAGCTTACTGCAGTTATCCAAAGACAACTTTATACTGTACAGGATAGAAAACCTTATTTACTTCTATGCATTTGTAATGCTTGCTGCAGTTTTTTTTAAAAAACTCACTGCAAATAATTTTCTGTCAGTCATTTTTTTCATTACCTGCATCCTATACCCGTGCAATTTAAACAGTATATGCTGGACAGCCGGCAGAGTGGATCTTATGTGCGGTATATTTATTATGTCTGCTTTAATCTTCTCGTTCGGATATTTCAGAAGCGGTAAAATGTCTGATTTTATATTCGCTTTGATTTTTCTGTTTATGTCATTATTCACTAAGGAAACATCTGTTATAATTCCTTTTGTTACTTTAGTCATATTTTTTATTTCAAAGGCAGAGTATTCATACAGGAACTTAAGGAATTTAATTCTATTTGAACTTGCGATTCTGACTATTTATTTACTTTTTAAAATATTCTTCATCGGCAATTCACCTTCTGAAGTAATTTCAATTTACGGGAACAACGGATTATTCAATATCGGCGGAGTAATGCTGCGGGCATTTATTTCTCTTATGATACCCTATGATTATCTTTCCCTGCAGTATAATTTATCTGTTTTTGATTTTACATTGATCTCATATATTGCAATTCTTTTGCTGACTGCTGTTTCATTATTTTTTTCCATGAACAGATTTGATTTTCGGAAATATCTGCCCTATGTCGCAGCGATGCTGGTTTTATCAGTAATGCCGAATTTAATTGCAGGATATTTCAGACCTCAGTTGATACTGATTCCTTTTGTTGTAACCGTACTATCATTATTTCTTGTTGTTTCGAAATACGGTAACATTTATAAGGCTGTTAAGATGTTATTTATTTTAATAATTGCTTACTGGTCATTTTTAAGTTTTAATCTGGTGAAGGACTGGAATTTTGCGGGACAGAATTCTATAAAAGACATAAAAGAATTGTGCAAAGCGGATTTAAAATTCCGGGAAGGCAGTAAAATTTTCATTATAGGTCTTCCTTCCAGGTACAGGCAGGCTTCCATGCTTGATTATGCTTCGGGACCATTCAATTATTGGTGCGTGAAAGGATTTACATTTGAGAATAAAATTACTGATTTCATACACACAGGAGCCCTTGATGAAAATTCATTGAATTCAGAACTCAGGATCAGCATTTTATCCGGAAAAGAATTTGACATCACTGCCACAGGTAAGACACAGTATCTGCTTAAGCTTGATATTACAGGAAATGAATTCAAAGACAAAGAAGCTGAAATTATTTTTTCTGAATTTAATTCTTTCGGCAAGCCGGTAAAAGCAAGAGTGAAATTTTTTTCTGATGACAGTGAAGTATATATTTTCAGCGAAGGTAAAATTTCAAGGGCAGGCATTTGAATAAACAATTCAAAAAGTATTTTTTAGCAGCAGCGGCGGCAATTATTCTGATAATATTTTCTTTTGCGACTTCAATTGAATTTCTACTTAACTTTGCAAATGACGATTCTTTTTTTTATTTAAAAACCGCATATAATTTTTCGGCGGGTTTCGGATCTACATTCGACCTAATTAACGAGACAAACGGATATCATCCGCTGTGGTTTCTTATCTTATCCGCTTATTATTTTCTAATTAATTTATTTACAGGGTTTTCGCCTGAACTGTATTTCAGACTGACTGTACTTCTGATAAATTTAATAAATGCTTTCATAATTTATTTCCTGTATGAGTATTTTGTAACTGTCGATTCCGGTAAAGCAAAAAGAGGATTCCTGCTGATGCTGCCGCTGTTCCTTACTTTCGTTGCAATAAGAGATTACGGAATGGAAACTCATCTGACATGCCTTTTGGTGATAATGTATGTTTATGTAAAATCATACGAATTAAAGTACGGGAAAATTCTCATCACACAAAAGACAGTTCTGCTCTGCCTTCTGTTTCTTTCAAGGATAGATTATTTATTTACAGTAATACCGGTTATGGTTATCTCCGATTTCTTAATGAGCCCCCGGATTCAAAGAAAAAAATACATTATAAATTCATCTGCAGCCCTGATTTTAGTGTCTGTAACGTACTTCTTCTCGAATTACATTTTTTTCGGAAACTTTCTTACGATCACGACAAAAGTAAAAAGTTCGTTTCCGTTAATCATATTCCTGAAAAATTTCAATGACCTCTTTGCGCCGGGAACATTCACTAATCAGTTTGTTAAATCCTTTTATGTCCTGAATGTTGTTATACTTTTTCTGATAGTTATCTCCTTTAAAAAGCAAAGGAGCAAAGTTTCAAGATCTGATGTTTTTCTCTTTGCAGTTTGCTTATCCTCACTGATCTTCATTATTTTTAATCTGTTCTATAACTGGTACACTCTTAAAGAATGGTATGTGGCGTTTCCTGCATTTGTATGTTCACTTATGCTTATAAGAATACTGAATCTTTTTCCGAAAACATTTTATATTTCTTTATCAGGATTTATATTGCTCTTCATTTTGTATTTTTACACAACAAGACTCACAAATCCTAAATGGGACAGCATGTATTATTACGCTCTTGACGTGAAGAAAAATACCGGACCGGAAGACAGAATATTCATGATCGATCTCAGCGGAATAATCGGATACTTTTCCGAGAGAAAAATAATTAACGGCGACGGTCTTATTAACAGCTTTGAATACTGGAAATACAGGGATTCGGACAGTCTGCAAAAATTTTTTGAAAAAGAAAATATCGGCTATTATTCCACATATTCGACAACAAAAGGAAATCACGAGGTTAAGGATTCATCGGGATATCTTATTGATAAATGTTATGCGAACAAGTTCGGCGGATATTCCTTTACTTTTCCTGAAAAGAATCTTGTACTCAGATCACCTTACTATTATTTCCATGCGGTAAATTCTGATAAGGGATTCTGGTATTTATTCAAACTAAAAAATGAAGATTGAATATTCTGCACTTATCTCCTGATTTTAATTACGGGGACGGACGGTCATATTATGTTTATCTACTCCTGAAATATCTGAATAGATACGGACATAATGCGGTTCTTTTCACAAACGGCGGTGACTCATTTGAAAGACTTACAGATTTAAACATTTCGTTTAAAGCAAGCAGGACTTTTTCACAAAGGTTATCTTTTCCGCGATCCGTAAAATTAATTGCGGGAATAATTGCAGAAGAAAATATCGATATTATACATTCTCATCACAGATTTCATGAACTTATTGCTGTTGCTGCTGCACAAATTTCCGGAAGAAAAGTTAAGACTGTTCATACAGCTCTGAGCATTGTTGACAGAAGATATTCGGTAGAATTCAAATCCGGAAAGATTATTGCCGTTAGCAGGTCTGTAAGAGATATGCTCATAAACAAATTCAGTGTAAATAAAAACAAAATAGTTCTCATACCAAACTTTGCAGATTCAGAGGAAATTCCTGAATATGAAAATCTCCCGGTTAAGAAAAACGGCTTCAATTTACTGTGCGTAGGCAGACTGCATAAAGAAAAAGATCAGATGGTATTGCTGAAAGCAATTGCATTGCTGAAAGACAAAAGTATCAGTCTGACATTAATCGGAGAAGGTCCGGAGTATGAAGCTTATAATGATTTCATTTTAAGGAATTCTGTAAATGCACGGATCATTCCGCCTGTGAGAAAGCTTAATAAGTTTTTCATTGAAGCGGATATATGCGTATTGCCGTCTGTGAGGGATCCTTTCCCGGGATTTATGCTGCAGAGCGGATTATTTAAAAAGC
Source organism: Bacteroidota bacterium (assembly GCA_018266895.1). GTDB lineage: Bacteria > Bacteroidota > Ignavibacteria > Tepidaquicellales > Tepidaquicellaceae > JAEUSI01. The sequence goes on along the minus strand of JAFDZQ010000073.1, from coordinate 14,159 downwards.
CGTTTATCGGAACTGATACTGACGGGATTGCGGAACTGATAGTCCACCGTGAAAACGGGCTTCTTTTCAGAAAAAGTGATGAACGGGATCTGTCTGAAAAAATTATGACCTTTATAGAAGACAAACCACTTGCCGACAGATGCAGAATGAATTTCTTTGAAGATGTTTCAAAAAATTACACGGAAAAGAAAATAATTCCGGAGATTATTAAACTTTATGAAGATCTGACTGACTGAAAATGATGAAAACAGAATCTGTTAAAATATTCGGCGTAAATATTAATAAACTTGATGATGATACCTTTCTGAAAGTTATCAACGATGGCATAAATGAGAAGAGCAAACTCTGCATAGCTTATGCAAATGCAGATTCTCTTAATAAAATATACAGTGACAAAGGATTAAAGAAAGTTTATGATTCATTCGGCATTATACATCCTGACGGGATCGGAGTCTTTCTTGCATCTAAATTTTTATACGGCGGCAAAGGACTCAAAGTAAGATTAACGGGTTCGGATTTTTACGGACGTCTTATTAAAAACTCCGTTCATAACAATCACAGCTATTTTTTTTTCGGGCATTCGGATGAGATACTGTCAGAAGTAAAGAGAGCTAATCCGGAGCTGAATATTGCCGGATATCAGGAAGGATATAATTTTAATGATGATACAGTAACAGATAAAATTAACAGACTTAACCCTGACATTATCATAATCGGTTTGAGCTGTCCCATACAGGAGAAGTGGATGTTTAAGAATAAAAACAGGATTAATTTCGGGATAATGCTTGCTGTTGGCGACGGGATAAAAGTTTTTGCAGGTAAAAAGATCAGAGGTCCGGTATTTATAAGAAAATTTGGTTTTGAATGGCTTGTAAGATTTTTTCTTGATCCGGTTTCAAATTTCAGAAAATACATTATAGGTAACCCTCTGTTTGTATTCAGAATCATCAGAGAAAAGTTTAAATCCTGAATAATAAAGTGCAATTTTTAGATAAAAATTGTATATTGAAACTTCAAAAAACCCTAACTTCATAATTATAAAATCCGGAGAGTATGAAAAATAGTTACGATATTTAATTTACGAAATATCAACTTATTACTTATGAAAAATATTTGTTTATTGTTGTTTATTTGTATTTCGATTGCAAATAATTCTTTTTCACAGGGAAATTACAACTGGATCACGCCTAACAAAACTTACTTAAAACTTTATGTGAATACCGACGGAATTCAGAGAATTAACAGATCTGACTTCGCCAATGCAGGCATTAATACCGGCAATATTGATCCGAGGACTGTAAAAGTTTTATATAGGGGAAGCCAGATCCCGGTTTATTTTCAGGGAGAAGAAAACGGAGTATTTGATGATACTGATTTCATGGATTTTTACGGCAGGAGAAATTCAGGCGGGCTGACTTCTTATCTTGATGCAAATTCAAATACAACTGTTTATACAAAAGACGAATATTATGATCTGTATTCTGATACAAGCGTTTACTGGGTGGACTGGGGCGGTTCCAATGGCCTGCGAATGCAGAGATCGGATTATAATTCTCCATTAAACTTTTCTGATCCGGCTTTTTACAACAAGCTGCATTTTGAAAAGGATACTTATTACTATCTCGGAGAGACTACTAACCCTAACTCTGATTTCAGATATTTCAGTACTGAATTAGTTACGGGAGAATCCTGGTACTGGAAAACACTGACCACGGAAGAAACCTTAGAAGAAAATTTTCAGATAAATGATCTCGCTGCTGTATCCCAGCAGTGCAGTTTAAAAATCTTTGTCTATCCCAGATCCTTTACAAATACAGTTCTGAATGAACATCAGCTTATCATAAAGATAAATAACAATACAGTCGATACTCTGAAACGGGATAATCTCAGAAGATTTGACACAACGATAGTATTTTCAAGTTCACTTCTGCTTAACGGCTCTCAGAACACAATAAGTATCAAATATCTTCCTTTAAATAATACGACTTTTACTCCTTTGGTTGATGTTGATTTTTTTGAATTAACATATCCTAGAGATTTTACGATCAGAAACAATTTCATTTCGGTTAATCTGACAGGTTCGGATTCAACCTCAAAAAAGTTCAGTCTTCCGGGGCATAATTCAGTTAACCAGACAAACATATACGACATAAGGAATAATATAAGAATCGAAGCATATTCATCATCAGGGGGAATACTGACTTTTTCGGGAAAAAGTAACTCGGCTTTTGAAGTTACAAACAGCGTCATTACAAGAAAACCTTTTAAAATTGTAAGCAGACAGGTAAAGGATTTGGTTTCCAATCCCGGCGGAGCGGATTTTATAGTAGTTTATCAAAAACTTTTTGAGTCACAGGCAGAACAGTTAAGAAATCACAGGCAGGGTTTTAACGGTTACCGTTCAGTCAAAGCAGAAATCGAAGATGTCTATGATATTTTCAATTACGGAATGGAAAGCCCGGTTGCAGTAAGAAATTTTATTAAACACGCTTATGAAAACTGGCCGCTGCCCAGACTTAAATATTTATGTCTGCTTGGAAGAGCTTCGCTTGATCCGAAGAAAAACAGCTCATCATCAGCATATTATCAGAATTTTATTCCTACGTACGGAAATCCTCCGTCTGACGGATATTTTGCTAATTTTAATATCGGCACTTTTACATATTTTCATCAGATCTCTGTGGGAAGATTACCTGTCTATAATGTTTCTGAAGCACAGAATGCAATTAATAAAATAATTTCTTATGATCTGCAAAGCCCTGAGAGATGGTGGAAAAGATCTATCTTTATCACAGGCGGACCGACCAGAAGTCAGCAGATATCTTTTCAGACCAAATCCAATAATTTAATCAATCAGTATATCGCGCCGCCTCCGGTTTCAGGAGCTGTTTCAAAAATATACAGGAATGATTCGACAGGTTATATAACATACAATTACAAGGATTCCATCAAAAGGGAATTTGACAGAGGAGCGATGATAGTAAATTTTATCGGACATGCCGCAGCGCAGGACTGGGAGATAGGTTTAGAGGATCCGAACAGTCTTAATAACGGCGGAAAACTTCCTCTGGTGCTCAGTTTCACCTGCTTTACCGGCAGAAATGCCGAATCTAATTTCAGAAGTTTCGGTGAAAACTTTATGCTCCTGCCTAATAAATGCGCAGTCGGATTTGTCGGGACGACAGGATGGAGTTTCAGCGGGGCAGGAGATTCCTTCAATGAATATATTCTGAAAAATTTTTCAAGAGACAGCGTAAGAAGCATCGGTGATATGGTTTCATTTGCATCAAAAAGCATGTCGAGGGATTCAAACTCTTTCACAATCAGGAATACTATTAACTGTTACAATCTGATCGGTGATCCGGCAACTAATTTACTGATTCCGAACAAACCTGAATTTGATCTGAAACAAAATGATTATACTTTGTCTAACCCTTTCCCTGCATTAGGTGAAAATATTAAGATGACTGTGCTACCGAAGAATCTCGGAACGGCAATTGACTCAGTAAGAATAAGATTTAATCTTAAAAAAAGCGGATTGGTCATAAAGAGCACGGATACTCTTGTAAGGAATTTTTATTATCTAGACACTGTAAATCACTTTTTCCGTATTGATTCCGTTGGCAATTATAACATGACCGTCGTAATGGATCCAAATCATTCTTATGTTCAGAAATTTTATGATAATGATTCTGTCACATTTCCTCTGACACTGAGGAATTTATCTTTTGTTCAGCTTAAACCTCTGAATAATGCTTTATTAAAATCGGCTGAATTCAGATTTACGGGTTTAAATCCAAATGTGAATTTGAAAACCAATAATGTAAAAATAATTTTACAGTCAGATACATCTTCAAAATTCAATTCACCCGTCTTGCAGACATTTGTGAATTCAAACATAAGCGGGGTTCAATCCGGATTTAATATCAGTATTCCGGTTCAGATTATTAATACAGTATATTTCTTAAGGACTAATGCGGTCATAAATAATGACAGTTCAGGATGGTCTGATATTTCAAAGGTAATTTACAACCCGGGTATCACTTCTGATTTTAACAGGATGTCGGATTCCGCATATACTGTTTACAAATTAAAGCCTGGTCAGTACAGTGAATCGGACCTTTCGAATGTATCTTATTCTCCCGAAGGATTTGTATTAAGCAAGTTCAACGGAAATCTTTACATCCGTTCATACGGCAGCAGCGGTGATCAGGCTTCTTTGTTTACAATCAACAGTATAAATTACTACAGTGACGGCGGTTCAAATACCGGACTTAATATTGCAAAAGTGAAAAAGCTTACCGGTCAGGCATCGGAAATAAAAAATTTCAGAATGACTTCACCGTCTTCTTCAGATTCCGTACTGGCATTTCTGAATACATTTAACAACACCGATTACATTATGGCCTACAACGCTTCTTATGTAGCGGGTGCCGACAGTTTAAGGCAAAATGCAATTTCTAAATTTGCAGAGTTCGGAAGCAGATATATAGATTCAATACAACTCGGCTGGTTCGATTCCTGGGCTTTCTACGGATTCCTCGGGGCAGATACGACACAGACCTGTGAAAGCTATCACCTCCTGTCTGCAGGGGGATGGGAACCTGTAATCTGTCAGATTAATCCCGAATTCCAGCAGACCTCAGGTTATATTTCGCAGTTATTCGGTCCCGCATTCAGATGGAAAAATTTTTCGTGGGAACAGTTCCTGAATCCGAACAGTAAAATTACATTTGATGTTTACGGGATCAACCGTGACAATACCGGAACGCTTCTTTATCAGGATCTTTCCGGAAATGAACTGGTAAATACAGACACTATTAATACGTTTTTATATCCGAATTTAAAACTTAACGCAAAGCTGTCAATTGATACATTGACAGGACTGAATTCACCCGTGTTCAAATCTCTAAATTTCAAATATTATCCTCCTGCCGAACTCGTTCCTGACAATAATTCTTTTACCGGAACAGATACTGCGGTTCAGGAAGGTGACAGTGTTTCTTTTGCAGTTAATTATTACAATGTCGGTTACAAAGACATTCAGAAACATATCAGCAAATGGTATGTGAAAAATCAGGGAATTGAAAAAATTCTGAAAGCAGACACAATTAACAGTGTATTGCAGACTGACAGTATGAGAAGTTCGAAAGTGACATTCAGCACAGCCGGTCTCAGGGAATCAAAAGCGGCGATTGATACTATTGATCTGTACTTTGAGACAATTCCCGCAGACAATGAAAACGAGATATTCACTTTTAACAATATTGCCATAACGCAGTTTGTTGTTGCAGGAGACAGTATTAATCCGAATATGGATATTACTTATGACGGCAAAAAAATTAATAATGGTGATTATGTCCAGTCTAATCCTGAGATCAAACTTCAGTTCTTTGACAACAGCAGCATGGTTATCAGCGATACGTCAAATGTGAAAGTTTATAAGTTTAATTTCCAGACTCAGCTCTACAATTATATCCCGTATTACATAAACAATGTAAAGAATCCGGAAATTGAAATTTTGTTTCCCGATAATTCATTTTTACAGGCGACTGTTATTTACAAACCTTTATTGACAAAGGGCGAGCACAGATTCAGATTTGTTTCATCAGATGTTTCGGGAAATTTAGCAGATTCGGTTTTAAACACTGTTTTTGTTAATGATAAAATGACAATTTTTGATATGGCAAATTATCCGAATCCTATGAAGACGGAAACAAATTTCATGTTCCGATTATCCGGCGAACTGAATCCATCGAGCTGTAAACTGAAAATCTATACAGTTACGGGCAGACTGATCAGAGAAATAAATACTCCGGCATCGGTTGGTTATAACAATATCTACTGGGACGGAAAAGATAACGACGGGGATTATTTAGCTAACGGCACTTATCTGTATAAATTTATAATTCAAGGTGATTCACAGACAGAGACCTCAGTTCAGAAACTGGCAATTTTAAGATAATTTAATTTTTAATTAACCAGTCAAAGTTGAAAAACACTACGGTACCAAAATTTGTAATAGAATCCAAAAAGAGCAGAAAAATAATTGATCTGAAGGAGCTCAGATATTACAAAGATCTGCTTTACTTTTTTGTATTAAGAGACATAACGGTTTTGTACAAACAAACTATTCTCGGCATACTCTGGGCTTTGATCAACCCGGTTTTTCAGATGGTGATCTTTTCGGTTATTTTCGGGAAACTGGCATCTATACCAAGTGACGGAATTCCCTACCCGATTTTTTCTTTTGCCGGAATTCTTCCTTTTAATTATTTCTCCCAGTCCTTATCAAGCGTAAGTCTCAGTTTAGTAGGATCAACGGGAATATTTACAAAAATATATTTCCCGAGAATACTGATACCTCTTACACCGGTCCTTTCCAAACTTGTTGATTTTTTTATTGCATTTTTGATCCTGATCGCGATGATGATTTATTTTAATATATATCCGACCTGGGAAATTGTTTTTCTGCCAATGCTGATAATTCTTATGATCCTTACTTCAATGGGAATAGGAATGTGGCTTTCGTCTTTGGCTATTCAGTACAGGGATGTTAAGTTTGCAATGGGATTCATTTCTTCCCTGCTGATGTATTCAGCTCCGGTGGTTTTCCCTGCATCACTCATTGCAGATAAAGCCGGGTATACAGTTTACCTTCTTTACGGCCTGTATCCTATGGTCGGGGTTATAGAAGGATTCAGATCTTCCCTGCTCGGAATAAATCCGATGCCATGGGATATTATAGGAATGGGTTGCATCAGTTCTGTTTTGTTGTTCATAAGCGGCGCTGTTTATTTTAAACGTACTGAAAGGATTTTTGCGGATGTCGCTTAATATTATAATTTATTATAATTCAAATTTTTTATATGTCTGAATATGCTGTAAGAGTAAATGATGTCAGTAAAGCTTTTTTAATAGGATTAAAAGAGACAAGGAAAGAGACTCTCGGAGCCGAACTCCTTTCGTGGTTCAGATCACCCAGAAAAAATTATAACACATTAAAAAGACTCAATACATTTGACCATATCGAAGAATCGGAAGATCTCTTCTGGGCTTTAAGAAATGTTTCATTTGATCTTAAACAGGGTGAAACTCTGGGAATTATAGGGGATAACGGCGCAGGCAAAAGCACAATGCTGAAAATCATTTCCAGGATCACTAACCCGACGCTGGGTCATGCGGAAGTTTACGGAAGGTCTGCAAGTCTTCTTGAAGTCGGTACAGGTTTCAACAGCGAACTTACGGGCAGAGAGAATGTATATCTGAACGGAACAATTCTCGGAATGACAAAAAAAGAAATCGATTCGAAATTCGATGCGATCGTTGATTTTTCCGGGGTGGAGAAATTTATAGATACACAGGTAAAAAAATATTCTTCCGGAATGCGCATAAGGCTTGCTTTCGCAGTCGCTGCAAATATTGAAACTGAAGTAATGATTATAGATGAAGTTTTATCAATCGGCGATGCGGATTTCAGGAAAAAAAGTCTTGAAAAAATGATTGAAATTTCAAGAGGAGGAACTGCCATCCTCCTTGCCACGCATAATTTTTTACCCATTCAGGCAATGTGCAAAAATACAATTCATCTTGATCACGGAAAGATAGTTAATTACGGGAATACGAATGATATAGTATCTAAATATCTCGGAGATATGAGCAAAGACAAAGCCAGGCAGCACTGGACACTTGAGGATGCTCCGAGTTCCGACTCGATAAAAATTATCAAAGCAGAAGTGCTCCCTGTAACAAATCTCCCGGTTATCAGAGCAGGAGACCCGTTTGAATTCAGATTTGAGTTTTACAATATGCTTGACAATGATTATGATATAAACATTATGTTTCATCTGACCGATGACTACGACAATCTTATCTTCATCGGCAGTACGACTTTGACAAATCTGAAATACAGAGCTGCTAAAGGTTTTATCAATGTGTCCTGCAGGATTCCCGAGAATCTTCTCAATCACGGTAAATTTACGGTTAACAAGCTGTATGTTTTGCAGGGCAGTGAAAAAGTTTTATACGAACATTCGAATCTTCTTGTATTTGAGATCACAGGGGATGTGGAATATGAAAAAGGAAAAAGCGGCAAGATAGACGGAATTATGAAACCCAAACTCGGTTGGGAAGTCAGTTCCAAAAAAGAAAATGAAGTTTTAGTCTGATTAATTTTTTGAAATTTTATACTTTTGAATAGTACATTATTAAAAAACCGGAACGGGGCTGATCAGGATGTAACTGACCTGAAAAGATTTCCCGAAAGGACAACTCCGAAAGTTATTCCTCCTCTTACTCCGGGTGGAAAACCCTGGCCGAAAATTTCCATTGTGACGGTTTCGTTTAACATGGTGGATTACATAGAAGATACAATTCTTTCCGTTATAAGCCAGCAGTATCCCAATCTTGAATATATTGTTATTGACGGCGGCAGTAAAGACGGAACAGTGGATATAATAAAAAAATACGAACCGTGGATTTCATACTGGGTAAGCGAGCCCGATAACGGAATGTATGACGCCATTCAGAAAGGTTTCAGCAAGTCCACGGGCGAGATCATGGCATATATTAATTCTGATGATAAATTTCATTACAACGCTTTGTTTTCGGCTGCTGCAATTTTTTCATCTTACGACGATGTTCAGTGGATTCTCGGAAGAGCTTCGTTTTATAATGACGAAGGCACTATAGTAGATGTAAAAGATCTGAAGAGATGGTCAAAGTTCAATTACTATCTCGGTGATTACAAATGGATACAGCAGGAATCCGTATTCTGGAAAAGGGATCTCTGGATCAAAGCCGGCAGCAGGATCAATACTGATCTTAAATATGCAGGCGATTATGAACTCTGGCTGAGATTTTTCAGATTTGCAAAATTATACTCCTGTGAAACTATCTTTGCAGGATTCAGATTCCGGACTAAAGATCAGCTTTCACTGGAAAAAATAGATTCATATCTTTATGAAGTGGATATGGTTACTGATCTTAAGAATCTTCCCCGCGAAGATAAATATGCAATTAAAAAAATAAAGTTTTTTCAGAAGTATATACTGAAAATTCCCCTGATACGCAGGATAAAGACTCTTACAAGAAACTACGAAAAAACATTTGACTATCCGCCTAAAATCGCTTATGATTTTATGCAAAGACAATTCTATAAAAATAATTCTTAACTAACCTGTAACCTGAATTCAATTTGATCAATGTAACCAAAACATTTCTTCCTCCTCTGAATGAATACATTGATTATCTCAAAAAAATCTGGGAATCATGCTGGATAACCAATCAGGGACCTTTATCTGAAGAGCTCGAATCAAAGCTTAAGGATTTTCTGAATGTAAAAAACCTGCTGCTTGTATCCAACGGGACTATCGCACTTCAGCTTGCGATTAAAGCTCTCGGATTAAAAGGCGAAATAATTACCACTCCATACTCTTATGTTGCTACGACAAATTCAATTATCTGGGAGAACTGCGTCCCTGTTTTCTGTGATATTGAAAGCAAAACATTCTGCATAGATCCCGATCTGATTGAGTCTAAAATTACTGAAAATACTTCCGCAATAATGGCTACGCACGTCTACGGCTTTCCGTGCGATGTGGAAAAAATAAAATCTGTTGCAGACAAACATAATCTGAAAATCATTTACGACGGAGCGCATGCATTCGGAGTGAAATATAAAAACGAATCCCTTCTGAATTTCGGCGACATCTCAACGGTAAGTTTCCATGCCACTAAATTGTTTCATACAATTGAAGGCGGAGCAGTTATCTGCAGAGATGAGAATATTTCAGAGAAAATTTTTCTTTACAGGGCATTCGGACATCTCGACGACGAGTATTATACTATTGGCATTAACGGCAGAACTTCGGAATTCAATGCTGCAATGGGACTGTGCAATCTGCCGGGAGTAAATGATTTCATTTTGGAAAGGAAAAAAATCAACCTGCTTTACCGTGAATGTCTTAACGGATCCGCACTAGGTTTTCCGGTTATTCCCGGAGACATAGAATACAATTATTCTTACTTTCCCGTTTTCTTTTCTTCCGGAGAAAAGATGCATGAAATGAAAAATATTCTTTACAAAAACGGAATAAACGCAAGAAGATATTTTTATCCTTCTTTGAATAAATTACCATTCCTGAGCACGGAAAGCTGTCCGGTTTCAGAAAGAACTGCTTCTTGTGTGCTATGCCTTCCCGTATTTAACGGAATGTCCGCAGATGACATAAAGTTTATTTCGGATGTAATTAATAAAAACATTCATATCTGAGTAGCGATCAGTGACAACCCTTAACTTTCCGTAGAAATGTGTAATTAGTTTATCGCACATAAGACACAAATTTACTTTTCCTTTTTCGACTATATATCAAAACTGAAAAATAAATTTTACCACAAAGGCGAACGAAGGTATAAAGATTGCTGTTTTTAAATTTTTCTTATTAGAGTCTTGGGGTCTTTGCGGTAAAAATATTTGTTTTGAGACATTCTCCGTAGGCGTACACTGTGAAGTTTCTCTCGGGGACCGTCTAAAAATCCTTTATTAACTAAATTTCATTCCCTCGAATGAATGCCTCGTTGTTTGCCTCTCTGAATGCGGGCAAAGCGGGCGGGAATCCATAAAATTATATACAGTAAATAGTTTTAATTTTTGTGAATAATTTAAACGAACAAAATTTTAGTTTTAAATTGAAAAAACTTTAAGTATTACATAATCTGAAATATAATTTTTGAATTTTAGTTTTAGATTCCCGCATGCACGGGAATGACTTAGTTTTTGTATATTTTAGGAATAAAATTTTGAAGTGTATATAGCAAATACAATATTTGTAAATTTATTATGACAAAATAAAAAAGTAAATTAGTAAAACTTAATCAATTTCATGAATAATAGTCCCACAATTGCAATAATCGGCGGTGGATTCTGCGGAGCAGCTACTTTGATTCAGCTTGTCCGGCAATCTGAACTCCCACTTAATATCATTTTGATTAACAAGGGAAATCCGGTTTCAAAAGGTCTTGCCTACAGCAGTTTTAATGAAAGACATGTATTGAATGTACCTGCCGGCAAAATGAGCATTTTCCCCGAAGAGCCGGATCATTTTGTCAACTGGATCAGATCAAAAAAAGAATATCACGCTTTTGCTGATGACGAACTGCCGGATACTTATCTTCCAAGGGTAATCTACGGAAAGTATCTGGAGGAAGTGTTCACTGACACGATAAATAATCTGCCCGGACATATCAGTGTTAATTTAATTGATGATGAAGCCGTGGATGTTTCACTTTCAGACTCCGGAAATTATGTTATTCTTAAAGAAGGTGCTGAAATTTCCGCTGATAAGATTGTTGTTGCAATAGGAAATTTCCTCCCGGATAATCCGAACATCAGAGATAACTCATTCTATAAATCAAAAAAATATTTTCAGAATCCCTGGAGCAGGAATGCAGTCGAGGGACTAAAAAATAATGACAGTGTTCTGATTATCGGAACCGGCCTTACGATGGTTGATAATGTTTTAAGTCTTATCGATTCAGGATTCAAGGGAAAGATTTATTCTGTCTCGACCAACGGTTATTTTCCCTTATCACATAAAAAACGAAAACCCTATACTGACATTCTTCAAGAGCTCCATCCTCCTTATGAAATATCAAAGCTGTACAGCTTGTTCAGGAAACATATAAAAATAGTTTTATCAAAAGGCATAACCGGTGAAGCCGTAGTAGATGCAGTCAGACCAAAGACACAGGAAATCTGGCTCAGTCTTTCGTTGGATGACAAGATAAGATTTATGTCGCATATCAGGCATCTCTGGGGAGTAGCCAGACACAGGCTGCCTAAAAACATTTTTCTTCAGATGCAGGATCTGATCTCAAAAGGTAGACTTGAAATAATTGGAGGAAGACTTCAGGAAATAAAGGAAATCAGTGATCACATATATGTTGTTTTAAAAGAAAAGAAATCACAGCAGCTTAGAGAACTTATAGTAAGCCGTGTTATTAACTGTACGGGTCCGAAGACTGATATTTCGAGAATTGATCAGCCGCTTCTCGCAGCTCTGTATAAAAAAGGACTCATAGTTCCTGATGAAATGAAACTTGGCATAAATGCATTGCCGAACGGTACAATTATTCACGGGGACAACACATTGTCGTCAAAGCTTTTCACAATCGGATCCCTTCTCAAGGGAATTCTGTGGGAATCTACAGCCGTGCCTGAACTCAGGCATCAGGCTAAATCTTTAGCCGGTGAACTGTTAAGTCAGCTTCATTCAAATAAAAATGCAAATGCTTAATTCCGGAAATAATGTATTTATTAATAATCTCATACAGATAATTTGAATCCTGTATTAGAAGAAATCCTTACAACGGGAAATACTAAAACTGCAGACGGTAAAACAATAAAAGTCAATTCCCAGATAAGCATTGAAGAAGGCGTTCTTATACAAAAATGCATTGATGAATTGCAGGCTGAAGTAAGCGTTGAAATAGGTCTTGCATTCGGAACTTCAGCTTTATTTATCTGCGATGCTTTAAAAAAAACTCCGCACACAAAACATTATGTGATCGATCCTTATCAGATGCAGGAACAAAGTTACGCCGGGATAGGACTGAACAATCTTAAAAGAGCGGGCTTCGGGGATATTATTGAATTTATTGAAAAGCCCTCCCATCTTGCCCTTGCTATGCTTGAAGAAAAAAATGTCAAAGCCGACTTTGCCTTTATTGACGGATGGCATACTTTTGATCATACGCTAATTGATTTCTTTCTTGTTGATAAAATACTGAAAACTGACGGCATTGTAATACTCGATGATTCAGACTGGAAGTCCGTTGAAAAAGTCTGTTCGTTTATTTCTAAAAACCGGTCATACAAATTTATCGGCGGTTCATCGCAGAGAAGTTACCTGCATAATTCAGACGATCAGTCTTCGCGGAAAAGTCCTTTTAATAAAATAAAAAATCTATTCGGAAAAAAGTATTCCGGAAGCAAATCCAAATACGGAGCCACGGCTTTTAAAAAAATTTCGTCTGATGACAGGAGGTGGGATCATTATGCTGATTTTTAAAAACACAGATTATCTGATCCCTGATTACTTATTTATTAAATTTTCAGGAATGTCCGTATGAAAAATTTAAACGGAAATGTAGCGGCTCAGATGGACATTATTGCCTCAGACAGGGAGAAATGGATTCGTAAGAATAAATATTATTATGAAAACCTGATTGATTTTCTTAAGTTCAATATCCCTGAAAACAGCAGTATAATTGAGATCGGATGCGGAACGGGAAATCTTCTGAAGAATTTAAATCCTGCCAGAGCGGTTGGTTTGGATATTTCTCCTGAGATGATCAGAATTGCCAAAGAGAACAATCCTGATTTTGATTTTTATGTAATGAATGCCGAAGATATTACTCTTGATGAGAAATTTGATTTCATAATTATTTCTGATACTATCGGGTACTTCAAGGATGTTCAGAAAGTTTTTAACGGGATACATAATCTCTGCAAATCTGAAACCAGGATCATAATAACTTACATAAATTTTCTCTGGCTGCCTGTATTAAACCTGGCTGAATTCCTGAAACTGAAAATGCCTCAGCACAGGAATAACTGGCTGGATATAAAAGATATTTCCAATCTTCTTCAGCTCAGTAATTTTGATGTGATCAAATCAGGCAGGAAATTTATTATGCCGTTATATATTCCTTTAGTCTCTTCTTTTTTCAATAAATTCATTTCAAATCTTCCTATAGTTAATAAACTTTGTCTTAACGGTTTTATAATTGCAAGAAGCTTAACTCAAAAAGAAGAGCTGAATAAAATCAGTATAATAATTCCTGCAAGGAATGAGAAAGGAAACATTGAAACGATATTAAAGAGGATTCCGGAAACAGGCGCAGAGACTGAAATAATTTTTGTCGAAGGCAATTCCACTGACAATACCCTTGATGAAATCAAAAGAGTATGCAGTGAATATTCAGGCAGCTTTAAAGTCAGGTACGCCGTTCAGGAAGGCAAAGGCAAAGCAGATGCGGTTAGAAAAGGATTCGCGATGGCTGAGGGAGATGTTTATATGATTCTTGATGCCGATATGACCGTTCCTCCGGAAGACCTCGAAAAGTTTTACTCGGTAATATCTTCAGGCAAAGGTGAA
>JAFDZQ010000072.1 GCA_018266895.1 Bacteroidota bacterium | reverse complement strand
ATATAACAAAAATGACAATGCACACATAGAAGAAAAGAACTGGACAGTTGTAAGACAATACATAGGTTATGACAGGCTGAATAATCCGGAGCAATTGGACCTGTTAAATGATCTTTACCGAAATGACCTGAATTATTTCTTGAATTTTTTTCTCCCATCGATGAAATTAATATCTAAAGAAAGACAGGGTTCAAAAATCAAAAAGAAGTATGACAAAGCTAAAACTCCTTTTCAAAGATTACTTGAATCAAAGGAAATTGGTGAAGATAAAAAGATAGAGTTAATAAGAATTTTTAATAAGTTAGATCCATTTAAACTGCAAAATAATATAGAAAGAAAAATACGATTGATATTAAAATTGTCTATAAGATAAAAATGAAAATAAAGATATTAACATTACTAACATTGTTAACAAAAGAAAAGAAAAAAGTAGCAAAAAAGAAAAGAAAAGATTTTTACTGCTACGGTAACATTTAATTATGAGGCAACTGGAGACATCAGCATAAATCAGATTCAATAACCTGTCAGTTCTGCATAACCTCTGCCTGTGACTTTGGAATTATTTTTTGTCCCTTCTATTATTACCGAACCTTCCCAGTATCTGATCGAAACATTCATCAGCTGCTCTTTCACTGCCGGAGTTATTTTCAGATCAGTTTTCTCAGAAGAAATTTTTAAACGCCATCCGGAAGGATACCTTTCTCCTGCAGGACTGGTCCAGTAATCTTCAACATTAAGAACAACATCTTCTTTTTTAAATGTGCGGGATGTTCCGTCTTTTTCAATTATTACTCCCTTACTGTAAATATCCGGACTTCCGTCATTCTTTCTCATCTGATAATACATTATCTCCGTGCTGTCATCAAGCTGCAGAGCGAACCAGTCCCATCCTTTCTGATCATCGCTCAAAGCGCTCGTGCTCCACTCCCGGTCCATCCAGGAATCACCGTTCACATTATACTCTTTTCCCTCCAGAATAATCTTCCCTTCTGTTTTCAATCTTGTAAAGGAATAATAGTAAGAAGCATTTCCCGGCTGTTTTCCTTTCTGACTGAGTCCTGAATCTCCCTGTAAAATCAGAGGCTTCATTGATTTAAGCTTGAAATTTATTTCCGCCTTTTCATTCTTAGCCGTTATTCTCAGATCAGGCAGATCATAACTCTTCCCTTCCCCTGTTTCAGTAATCTGCCAGTCTTCAAGCCAGACTTTGAAAGGAACAGTTTGCGCTCCCGCAAGTTTATTTCCCTCTCTGCTGAATCTTTCTTCGAAATAAAATTCATTATTCGTAATATCAGTAACAGCAAAATGAGCCATGTATATCTGATTGGAATTCCATTCTGAGTTTCTGTCAGATTTGTCCCTGCTTAAAGCGGTTCTGAATACTGTAAACTGATATCCAAAATTCATATTATCCGGGGATACTACATTTCCGGTAAAATACCACCACTCGGTTTTAAATCCGGGATGCGGTCCGTGATCATCCGGAAAATTAAACTTTATTTTTTCAAATGCTTTATCATAGGCTGTATCGTTTGCTTCGCTCATGGCTTTAGATAAAGTAATTCCATTTCCGGTATTAATTTTTTCCCGCTCAGCGCAGCCCGCAGCAGATAAGATCAGTAATATTATAAATATATAATTTTTCATTCTTCCCTCAGAGCGTTTGCAGGAGTTGTTTTAGACATTTTATATCCCGGATATAATCCGGCAAGCACAGCAGCGCCGAGAGAAAGGATCATTGCCTCGATCATTATGCCAGGCAATATTTCAAACTGCATTGTCCATCCGAAAGATCTTTTATTGATAATATAAACAAGTATTGCAGCCAGTATATTTCCAAGAGGAAGCGCTATAATGCCGGCTGTGAATCCCATAAGTATGGTTTGAAGATTAACTATTTTAAACAACTGTGACGGAAGCAATCCGTTTGCTCTTAAAATTCCGAGTTCCCGTTTCCGTTCGAGCTGCAGAGACATAAGCGAACTGAGTATTCCGATGAAAGCTACTATTACTGAAAGTATCTGCATTACTTTAGCAATCAAAAATGTTCTGTCAAATATTTCAATTGACGAATCCAGCAGAAACCTGAATGTTCTTACCACAAGCTGCTGCCCGTTAGTTTCTAAAGACTGAATTTTATCCTTCAGTGAATCAATGGATTTTCCTTCCTTAACAAATGCAGAAATACCGGACAGCCCTTTTGCATTCCAGAATTCTTTGAAATGCCCGTACTGAATTGTAATCAATCCCTGATCGGATGCATAATCATAATAAATTCCCGCAACTTTAAAATCATGCATTCCTTTATCTGTTTTAAGACGAAGCACTGATCCGGCAGCAAGATCATTTTTATAAGCAAAGGGTTCGGAGAGAAAAAGTTCTCCTTCTTCAAATTTTTTCCAGGCTTCTTCCGGATCTCCTTCCTTAAACTTAAAACCGGAATAACTTCTTTTACTTATACCTGAAGCTATCAGATGATATCTTTTGTCATCCTGAGATATCTCAATCTCACGGTAGAAATTGACATCTTTCACTTCATCCAATGATCTGATCTTTGTGAGAATTTCTTCCGGCAATACAGCGTCATTCCTTCTCGATATTAAGCTCGGGGCTGAAATAAAAATATCGGCGTTCAGCCGTGCTTCAAGCCATTCAACAACAGTGCTTCTGAAACTGCTGATCATTGTGCCGACTCCTACTGTTGCAGCAACTGCCAGAGCCAGAGCTGCAATGGCGATATATGTTCTGCTAATATTCTGAATGATTGATCCTGAAGCAATTTTACCTGTTATTCCAAAGAGTTTTTTATAAACAGGTGAAAATATTTTTTCTGTAAGAATAATTATTACCGGAGTTAATAAAGCAAAACCGATTATGACAGGCAATATTCCGAAATAACTGAGCCAGATATTTTTGGACGGAAAAAAAAGTATCACTGCGCCGGTAATTACAAATATTATTCCGGCTATGCTCATCCCCGGTACCTTTTTAATAAGAGAAGATTCCTGTTCTGAGCGGATCATTGCAGAACGGGGATGGACTTCCGACGCCTCTCTTGACGGCTTTATTGCAGATATGATCGTCGCTAATATTCCCAATGATAATCCTTTGAGGATTATTGCAGGTGAAATGTAAATTTCCCTCACTGATACGACAAAATACAGATCGTTTATTGTCTGTGAAATATAAATAAGCAGATACTTTGAAATGAAATAAGCCGCTGCAAATCCCGCAAGCGTGCCGATTATTCCGGTTATCATGGCTTCAAGCAGAATCATCTTTGATACCTCGCCTGATGTAACGCCGATAGAGCGGAAAGTTGCGATCAGAACCTTCCTCTGCACAACCGAAAATGTCATTGTATTGTAGATCAGAAACAATCCTACTATCAGAGCAAGCAGACTGAGCGAAGTCAGGTTAATGTTAAATGCTTCGAGCATCTGTTCGGCTGTTTCCGATCTTGACCCGGATTTTTGCAGCTGAAATCCTTCGGGCAACAGACTTTTGATAAGCTTTTCTTCTGATTCATTTTTTATTATGAGATCAATGTAATCTAATCTGCTGCTTCTTTCTGTTAAAATCTGTGCGGAAGAAATGTCCGTTATAATAAGATTTTCAAGAGCGGATTTGTTCTGATCATCTTCTTTTATTATTCCGTTAATAAAAACAGTTTTTTCCATTCCGTTTATCAGAACTCTCATCGAATCACCTGTTCTCTTATTCAATTTGATTAAACTTTCTTTTGAGAGAATGACGGAGTTTGGTACGGTAAGAAATTCTTTCAGCCCGCCCTCGACGGATACTTCTGTCTGCGACAGATAATCTCTGAAGGGACGTTCTGCAAAGGGATCAATTCCTAATAGTTTAAAAATTCTTTTAGCAGAATCATTTGTATTCTGAATGCTCAGATAAGTTTCAATAACAGGAGCAATATTTCTGAAACCCTTTGTAATTCTTAAATATGAATAAAGCGAATCGGGAATGCCTTCTGATGTGGCTGTGATCTGATGAGTTGCCTTTCCCGCAACGGCATTCAGAGAAAGATTAAAAGCAGTGGACGAACTGAAGTTGGCAATATCAATTGAAACAACTATTGCAACACCCATTGCAATTCCGAGAACTGACAGACCGAACTGCCACGGATGTTTTAATAAGTATCTTAAACTTGATTTGTTAAGACTATTCAATCACGGTTTCCTTCTGTATTTCGGTGATCTTACCTTCTTTAAGAGAAATGATCCTGTCTGCGAGTCCGATCACATCTTTACTGTGAGTGACCATTATCATAGTTTTTCCTTTTTTCTTAACTACTCTGTCAAGCAGGTCAATGATCTGAAGACTTGTTTCGTAATCAAGATTTCCCGTCGGTTCATCTGCGAGAATAATATCGGGATTATGAATCAGAGCGCGCGCGATTGAGATACGCTGCTGCTCGCCTCCTGAAAGTTTATCAGGATAAGTATCACTCCTGTCAAGAAGACCTACTTCTGAAAGAATAGAATTTATTCTGTTATTCTGATCCTTCTCATTGTTAAGCTCAAGCGGTAACTGAAGATTTTCCTTTACGGTAAGCGTCGGGATCAGATTGAAGAACTGAAAAATGAATCCGATTTTTTTCCTCCGGATCAGAGTTCTTTCTTTTTCAGAAAGCTTTGTAATGTCCGTTCCGTCAATAGTCACTGACCCGCTGTCCGGAATGTCAATCCCGCTGATTATATTCAGCAGAGTTGACTTTCCCGATCCGCTTTTTCCGAACAGAATTATAATTTCACCTTCTGAAATGCTCAGTTCAAAATTATTTAATACAGTATGCTTTGTATTGCCTTCAGAATAAACTTTACGGACATTTTTTAAATCAATCATTTAAATCAGACTTAATAATTAATTACAAATAAAGCCACAATAATTTCAAAAAAATAGTTACTAATTTGGTTAAATTAAGCCTGACCGGATATTTCAATTATCCGGTCATTTAAAAATTCTTTAATCTGAATCAGACATAAATCCGGGCAGTGATTTAATATTTTCTGCCTGATTAAAAAGATCTGCATTATATTACCGTTTAGTTTTACAGAATGAAGAAGTTAATTCATTAATTGAAAACCGGTTATTGAAATTGCCTTCTTGAATTGATTACAAATACTTATAAGTTTAATTTACCGTCAGATACTTCTGTGAAAATAATTTATTTTAATTTTTCAATGTCTGTCGTAAACGTAAATTTTTTATTTATAAATTTAAAGAATAATTAAATTGGAATCTTACAAAGTTGATATTTTAGCTTTCGGTGCGCATCCTGATGATGTGGAATGTTCAGCTGCAGGTGTGTTGCTTAAGCATATTGCCATGGGAAAAACCGTCGCAATCGCCGATTTGACTGAAGGAGAAACAGGCAATTTCGGAAATGCGGAAAAAAGAAAAAAAGAAGCAAAAGCAGCTGCGGATATTCTGGGAATTAAATTCAGGGAACAGCTTAGTCTGCCTGACGGCGCTCTGGAGAATAATGAAGCCGGCAGACTGAAACTTATAACTGCTGTCAGGAAGTACAGACCTGAAATAGTTTTATGCAATGCAATACACGACCGTCATCCTGATCATGCCATAGCTGCGAAGCTTGCAGCCGATGCCAGTTATCTGGCCGGTCTAAAAAAGAAAGTGACGCTCCTGAACGGGATAATTCAGGATGCATGGAGACCCAAAGCAGTTTATCATTACATTCAGGATTTTTATATAGAACCGCATTTTGTAATAGATATTACTTCTTATATGGATAAAAAAGTGGAAGCTGTTATGGCTTTCAAATCACAGTTCGGAGAACCGGATGAAAAAATAAATCATTCAAATTCCGGTCTGATCAGGCATATAAAAAGTACGAACGCAATTTACGGCAAACAGATCAACGCAGATTATGCTGAAGGTTTTACAGTTGACAGATATGTAGGAGTAAATGATTTTTTTCAGCTAATATAAATCAGTATGATATAAAAACTTGATTGATTTAAATTTATTATCCGAATCAGCGGGTACATGCAAAAAATAATTTCAATTCCTGTATTCCGAAAAGTTTAATATTCTTTTATTAATATCACAATCAAAGTAAATATACTACAATTTCTATAGTTCATTTCACGGTATAAATTCATAATTTAGATACAGATTAAATACAAATCCTGAACTTTATGCTTCAGACTTTTCTTATCAAAACTTATCTAAATAAAACTAATCATGAATAATCCTGACTATACAAATGTAATGCCTTTAATACCCGGATTTGCAAGCCGCAGAGGAAAATATTTTGAATTAAATGAGATTCTGAAATCTGGTTCGCCGCTTGATGATGATACTGTACAGCTGTTTGAAAGACTGGATACAGTTTACAGAGCTTTATGCGCCATACTGTTTAATTTTGTTCCGACCAGCGGTCATCCCGGAGGTTCGATATCTTCCGGACGAATAGTATCGTCTGTGCTTTATAACTTTCTTGACTTCGACATTGCAAAACCTTTCGCAGATGATAATGATCTCGTTGTTTATGCTGCAGGACATAAAGCACTCGGGCTCTATGCGATGTGGGCTTTGAGGAATGAAGTAGTTAAAGCATTTTTACCGGAATTACTTCCGGACGAAAAATATCAGCTCCGCTTCGAAGATCTGCTCGGGTTCAGAAAAAATCCGACTACAAACCTTCCGTTGTTTAATAAATTCAAGTCGAAAGCTCTGGACGGACATCCTACTCCCGCAACTCCTCACGTGAGAGTTGCAACCGGCGCAAGCGGCGTAGGCATACCGGCTTCTTTCGGACTTGCTCTGGGAGCGCTTGATTATTTCGGCGGGAATGCTCCGAAGATACATGTGATCGAAGGCGAAGGCGGAATGACTCCCGGAAGAGTTTCAGAAGCTTTTGCAGCTGCTTCTGCAATGAGACTGCATAATGTCTGCCTTCATATTGATTTCAACCAGGCGTCAATTGATTCAAACCGCGTTTGCAGAGAAGGCGAACTTAAAGGAGATTATGTGCAATGGAATCCGATGGAGCTCTGTTATCTGCATGATTTTAATGTGATACATGTTGATGACGGGAAAGATTTCAGAAGTATAGCTGCAGCACAGGCGTTTGCCGGATCATTGAATAATAAAATGCCGACAGCCATTGTGTACCGGACTGTTAAAGGATGGAAATACGGCATTGAAGGAAGAGCATCACACGGAGCCGGACATAAAATGAACTCCGAAGGCTATTACGCTGCATGTAAGGAATTTGAGGAAATGTATGCATTAAAGATACCGAGATTTGACGGTGAACAGACACAGGAAAATACAGAAAAGTGTTTCTATGAAACACTGACGACGATCAGGAAAGCTATTGACGGAGATAAATCGCTTTCATTTTTTGCCGAATCAATAGCAAAAAGCAAAGAGCGCTTACAGAAAAAAAACAGAGTTCCGGTAGATAATAAACCTGAACTTGGGCATATTTATGAAGATAAAGTTATATCACCTGATGACATTCCCGCTGAACTGAATATTAAAACAGGAGAGACTACAACATTAAGAGCGGTGCTGGGATCATCTCTGGGATACATAAACAGGATTTCTAACGGAGCGATTCTCGGCGTGGCAGCAGATCTTTTAGGCTCGACTTCCGTCAATCTTCTCGGAAAAGAATTTCACGAAGGTTTTTTTGATTCAGTAGATAATCCTGAATCCAGGATACTTTCTATCGGAGGAATTTGCGAAGACGCCATCGGAGGAATGATGGCCGGTTTGTCAGCTTACGGAAAACACATCGGCGTAAGTTCTTCTTACGGAGCTTTTATTTCAGCTATGGAGCATACTGCTGCAAGACTTCACGGAATCGGCGAGCAGAATAAAGTAATGCATTACGGCGGACACTTCAACACCTGGATACTTATTAATGCTCACGCAGGACTGAAGACCGGAGAAGACGGTCCTACTCATGCCGATCCTCAGTGCCTCCAGCTCATTCAGGAAAATTTTCCTCCTGAAATAATGATTACTCTTACCCCGTGGGAACCCGGAGAGATCTGGCCGCTACTTGTTGAAGGACTGAAGAAACGTCCTGCAGTGCTTTCGCCTTTTGTCACGAGACCTAATGAACTGATAATGGACAGAAAGAAACTGAATATTGCTCCTGCAAGCGAAGCTGTTAAGGGAGTATATGCGTTGAGAAATGCGGATAAAAAACAGAAAACAGACGGGTCAATTATTCTTCAGGAAAGCGGAGTGACTATTGAATTCGTAACAAAGGTTCTTCCCAGACTTGACAAGGAAGGATATAATATTAATGTTTATCATATTTCCAGCGCTGAACTTTACGATGCTCATCCGAAAGAAGAAAGAGAAGCGCTGCTTCCTTATGAGATCAGAAATACTGCAATGGGCATAACCGGTTTCACTATGCCCACAATGTATAAATGGATCACTAGTTTTGAAGGAAGGTATGATATTCTTCATCCCTTCAGAAACGGATGTTATCTCGGAAGCGGAACTGCGGAAAGCGTGCTACATCAGGCAGGACTGGATGCGGAATCGATGTATAAGGAAATCTTAAAATATATTGAAAAGAACAATAAAAGAAGAAAGGTTTGATTTGCTGAGATAATGAATATTCAGGATGAATAAAGTCTGAGCTTTCTTGTTTATTTTTAATTTTGCCCGATTTTTAGAGGTTATCTTTAGTTTTATTTTTTTTGCTGAAAAATAAATTCACAAACTCAGGAACGTCATTTTATTTTATTCTGAAGTCAATCAATAGCTGTAAAAATTCTTATGAAAGAACTAATCAAAAGGAATTCCAGCGGGCGGAAAGTACTGATTCTCTTTACAGTGACGATTATTGTTTATTTGGTTATGCTGACAATAACTATTCCGAAAGTTATGAGTTATTCGGGCGGAATGAATTTACTCGATATGATGCCGGCAGGTTATGACGCTGAATATGCAAACAATCTTTTAAGTTCTTTGGGAGAACAGGGAAGAAATGCTTATTTATATATTCAGCTTCCCGTTGATATGGTCTATCCATTATTGTTCGGAGTAAGTTATTGTCTCGTACTTGCCTACTTTCTGAACAAGCTTGGAAAAACAGAAAGCTTTTTATTTTACTTATGTTACCTTCCTCTGTTTGCAGGACTTTTTGATTATCTGGAGAATTTCGGAATAATTGCAATGCTGAATACTTATCCCTCCAATCCCGGTTTTCTGACGCAGATAACTAATGTATTTTCGGTATTAAAAAGCTTTCTGACAACAATATATTTTGTAATTCTGATAATCTGTTTAATTGTCTTTGTGATCCGCAGATTATTCCTAAAGAGTTTATAAACCTGATGATTTTTAAAATAAAGCAAAAGGAATCAGATATACATTCAATATTTTTTATTAAAAAATAATTGACGTGTCATTTTAAGTCTTGCAGAAAACGTCCTGAAAATTTTTTGATCCTTTTGTTTTATCTTATAAACTCTAAATCAATTTATATATTTACATATCTTAAAAAATATTTTTATGAAAAATAAAAACATACAAACGGAAATTGACGCAAGCTATCTGTACGGAAAACTTGCCGCACAGGAAAGTGATCCGACAATAGCAAATGTATACAGACAAATGAGCGAAATAGAAAGTGATCACGCGCAGGCATTTGCAAAGAAAGAGAATTTAAGTTCTGAGAATTTAATGAAACCTTCCTGGAGAGCAAAGACACTGAATAATATCGGTAGAATATTCGGCTATGACTATGTTCTGGGTGCACTGATGGATACCGAGAAAAGCATTTCAAATGCTGTCATTACTGCGAAGCAAAAAAATAAAAAAGAATTGACGGGAAAGGAATCAAATCACGTAACAATTCTCAGAACGATCCTTGAAAAAGAAAAAAAAGTAACCGGGATACAGCTTTCCAAATTTGAAAGCAGACACCGATCGGTCGGAGGCAACGCAATCAGGGCAGCAGTGCTCGGAGGAAATGACGGTCTGGTATCGAATTTCAGTCTGGTAATGGGAATCGCCGGTGCAACTGCGGGGCAGGAAGGAGTATTGCTTGCAGGACTTGCAGGTTTATTAGCAGGAGCATTGTCAATGGCGCTGGGTGAATGGATCTCCGTCAAGAGTTCGCAGGAACTTTACGAAAATCAGATGCAGATTGAAATGGACGAACTGGAAACCAATCCCGAAGGCGAAGCAAAAGAACTCGCATTGATTTACATTGCCAAGGGTATTCCCGAAGAACAGGCTTATAAAATGTCTGATGAGATTATGAAAGATAAAACTCACGCTCATGATATTCTTGTAAAGGAAGAACTTGGAATAAATGCAGAAGAACTCAAGGGCTCTGCAGTTGAAGCAGCTATATATTCTTTTATTCTGTTTTCAATCGGAGCAGTTATTCCTGTCATACCTTTCATGTTTACAAACGGTATGAAAGCAATCGCGATAAGCGTTTCAATGAGCGCCGCAGGATTATTTCTGATAGGAGCTGCAATAACTTTATTTACCGGAAAAAATGTGTGTTACTCCGGATTCAGACAGGTGTTCTTTGGACTTGCAGCTGCTGCGGTTACTTTTGGAATAGGCAAACTTATAGGTGTATCAGTCACATGAAGAAATAATCACATAGCTGAATTCAGCATATTAAATTTTATTTGTATATAAAGTGCTGTATAGATATTTTTTTAAAGAACTTAAATGACCGAATCAAGATTGAAATCAAATGATGGCCAAAATTTCACTGATTGAAACGTATTTTATTATGTATTTTTAATACAATTGTAGTAAAATCTATAATTCGTGGCAAAAAAATCTTCAAAGAATAAAACGGTTAACTTAAGTAAATTTTAAAAATGAACTGGCATCCATCCAACAAACGGATTTGCGAAGAATTTTCAATGGGTAATTTTGAATTTTCATTTATGTTCTTATCTGAAGATATAAAATGGAATATTGTCGGAGACAAATATTTAAACGGCAAAGACAGCGTTATAGATTTCTGCAATAAGACTGCTGAATATTTTAATCGGTGTAAGGCTGAATTCAGCACAAAAAATATAATAATTGATCAGGACTTTGTTGTCATAGAAGGAACAGCAGTTTTCACAGACAGTGAAAAAAAATCGACACATATTTCTTCCTGTGATATTTACCGGTTTAACGATGACATGCTTGTTGAAATAACTTCATATTGCATTGAAACGGATAAATCAGCATAATGAGAAAAGAGAATGAAATATTCGAATTAATATTGAATGTTGCGAAATCAGATGAAAGAATAAGAGCTGTATTTCTGAATGGGTCAAGAGCAAACCCGGATATCAAACCCGACATATTTCAGGATTTTGACATTGTATATATTGTAAGAGAGTTTAATTCATTTTTGACAGACCACCGTTGGACAGATGTTTTCGGGAAAAAAATAATAATGCAGATGCCTGATGAAATGTCTGTCGGTAAAGAAAATTCAGTATGTGATTCTTTTTCATATTTAATGCTGTTTGAAGACGGGAACAGAATTGACCTTACACTATTCCCCATTGCAGACAGAGAAGACAAATACAAACGGGACAGTCTTACAAGAGTTTTAATGGACAAAGATAACTTCTTTCCGGTTATGCCGGAGCCAGGTGATTCAGACTATCACATAAAACGTCCAACTGAAAAAGAATTTTCTGACTGCTGCAATGAATTCCTCTGGGTCAGCACTTATGTAGCAAAAGCATTGCGAAGAGATGAGGTAATTTACGCAAAGGAATTACTTGAAAATCCTGTAAGGAAAATGTTTATGAAGATGACTGAATGGTTCATAGGAGCTGAAACGAATTTTAAAGTGAATGCAGGAAAAAGCGGAAGGTTTATGAAAAGTTATATTGCACCTGAACTGTATAAAAAAATACTTCGCACATATACAGATGCCGGATCAGCGAATATATGGAGATCATTATTCATTATGACAGATATTTTCAGTGAACTTGCCTGCAGAACTGCAATTAAATTACATTTTAAATATGATCAGAGTGAAAACAAAAAAGTAATTGAATATTTAAACAGAGTTTGCCAAATGTCTGATGAAGACATACGCATTAAATAATAAAAATAATAACCGCTCAGAAATGAATAAAAAAACTATCCTGTCAGACGGCAGATTATTTTTAAACAAGTTAAAAATTATTTTTATGATTCCTCTTTTCTTTCTTGTTACAGGTAATAAAAATTCAGGAAATAATCAGGAAAACCCGGCAGATAATTTCAGATTTTCAGAAACCGGAATATCTCAGATTCAGTCGGGATACAGAAACGGAGCTTATTCCGTTAAAGAATTGGTACAGGTTTATTTAGACAGGATCAGTGAGATCGATAAAAACGGCCCCGGACTTAATTCAATTATTCAGATTAATCCTGATGCGATCCTGATTGCCGAAGAACTTGATGTAGAGATGAGGAATGGTCAGATAAGAGGACCGCTTCACGGAATTCCGGTTGTATTGAAAGACAATATTGACACTCACGATAAAATGGCTACTACGGGCGGATCGAGAGCTTTGATTAATTCATATCCGTTAAAGGACAGCTATATTGCAAAAAAATTAAGAGAAGCCGGAGCCGTAATTATAGGGAAAGCGAATTTAAGCGAATGGGCAAATTTCCGCGGACAGTTGTCTACAAGCGGCTGGAGCGGTGCCGGAGGTCAGACTAAAAATCCTTATGTTCTTGACAGGAATCCCTGCGGATCCAGCTCTGGATCTGCTGTAGCAGTTTCAGCAAATCTGACCATGCTTGCCATCGGAACAGAGACCGATGGTTCTATCGTCTGTCCTTCTCACAGTAACTGCATTGTCGGGATAAAACCGACTGTCGGTCTCGTAAGCCGTTCAGGAGTAATACCGATCTCTTACACACAGGATACTCCGGGACCAATGGCCAGAACTGTCAGAGATGCAGCAATTTGTCTCGGAACAATTACAGGCGATGATCCTGCTGATGAAAAAACATTGGATAAAGATAAAAAAAGTTACACGGATTACACTCAGTTTTTAAAAGAAGATGGATTAAAAGGTAAGAGGATCGGAATGTACAAAGTTCCGAGCGGGATAAATTTCAAAGTTGATACATTGATGTATCAGGCTGCAGAACTTATGAAAAGCCGCGGAGCTGAGATCGTTGAGATAGATAAAATATCAGAAGAAAGTCCTGATAATTATTCTTTTCAAATACTACTTTATGAATACAAAGACGGATTGAATAAATATTTTAAATCACTGGGACCAGATGCTTCCATTAAAAGCATTGAAGACCTGATTTCATTTAATAAGACTGATCCTCTTGAACTGAAATACTTCAATCAGAAATATCTGGAAATGGCTCAGGAAAAAGGAGATCTGAATTCCAAAGAATATCTTGAAGCATTAGAAAAGATGTTTAAGGAAAGCAGGGAAAACGGAATAGACAAAGTAATGAATGAACATAAACTGGATGCGATAGTTGCTCCTACAGGAAGTCCTGCCTGGAAGACAGATCTTATAAACGGTGACAGCTTTCAGTTCGGAACTTCCTCGCCTGCTGCAATGGCAGGATATCCGAACATAAATGTTCCGATGGGTTTTATAGACGAACTTCCGGTCGGGATTTCATTCTTCGGAAGAGCCTGGAGCGAACCAGTTCTTCTTGAGATCGCTTATGCCTATGAATCCGCTACTAAACACCGAAGAGCTCCGAAATTTCTGATCTCGGATTAAATTCAAAAAATTAATATATGGAATTTGACATAGAAATTGATAATGTAAAAATATTTGTAACAAGAGAAGTCAATTTTAATGACAGACCGACAATTATTTTTCTTCATGAATCTCTGGGCTGCACAGAACTCTGGAGAGATTTCCCGGGACTTCTCGGAGAAGCTGCAAGGTGTAATATTCTTGTTTATGACAGGCAGGGTTACGGAAGATCAGATCCTTTTATATCTGAAAAAAGAAAAAATGATTATCTGGAAACCGAAGCTGATACATTGAATAAATTAATGATACTTTGCGGTATTAAAGATGCTTTCCTTTTCGGACACAGCGACGGAGGTACAATTGCCCTTATAGCTGCTTCAAAATTTCCCGGAAAGATTTCAGGAGTGATAGCAGAAGGTTCGCATGTTTTTGTGGAAGAAATCACACTGAAAGGAATCAGAAAAGCTGTTGATCTTTACCATACTACAGATCTTAAAAATAAATTAACAAAATACCACGGCGACAAAGCTGAATCAGTTTTCAGAACATGGACAGACAAATGGCTCTCTGATGATTTCAGAAACTGGAACATAAAACACTTGCTTCCGGGAATATTGTGTCCGGTTTTAGTTATTCAGGGAGAAAATGATGAGTATGGAAGCATTAAGCAGGCGGATACAATTTTCCGTAAGGTAACCGGTTATTCAGTTAAATACATTGTACCAAACACAGGGCACACACCACACAGGGAGACATCCGAACTGACCTTAATGAAATCGGCAGAGTTTTTAAATATTTTAATTAATTCCTCGGGTTGGAAATAAAAATTTCAAATGACAGGAAACGGCTTTTTATTGCAGTTTCTATAGGAGTTGTACTTCTCATTTTATCCGCAGGAATAAGTTCACTTGCTTACTTTATGGTATCAATATTGGTCTTCGGATGTGTAAAAAGTCCGCCTGACTGGGTTTATCTGATAATTTTTATCGGCTTTCCCGTACCTCTGATTATTTCTTCAATTGTTGTTCCTTACTTATACATAAAAAGGCAACGGACATTCTGGATTATCCTGACTATCATGTCAGGCGTTTTTATAAGCTGCATGATTTTTCTGATCTGGTTCCTTATACTAACACGTTATTGCTGAGAAAATAGAATCGAGTAAAAAGTAGTTCTGATTTTAAACAAAAAAAATCCCGGACTTTTATAAGACCGGGATAAGTTCAAATCAAATTATTCCTAAAAAAAATCTAGGCATCTTTAAGAGCTTCAGCACCGCCGACGATCTCAAGAATTTCCTTCGTAATGGCTGCCTGTCTTGCCTGATTGTATGATAGTTCAAGAATCTTGAGCAGATCTGAAGCATTCTTTGTTGCTGTTTCCATTGCTGTCATTCTTGCTGCCTGTTCAGCAGCATTTGATTCAAGAAGGACTTTCCAGAACTGGACTCTTAACTGTTTCGGAATTAATTCTTTAATAATTTCATACTGCGAAGGTTCGTAAATATAATCACCTGAAGTTTGTTTTACTATACCGCCCTTTTCTTTTTTACTTTCAGCCTTTTTAAGAGGAAGAAACTGTTCCCTTACCGTTACCTGTCTGGCGATTGACTTAAATTCATTATAAATTATCTCTACACTGTCATATTCCTTTTTCTTGTATCCGTCCACAATAAAATTCACGATTTCATTTGACTGTTCTAAATTAAGATCATTGAAAATTCCGGTGTAAGATTTAACCAAATTGATTTTCATTTTCTTTAATGAATCATTTGCCTTCTTACCGACAATTATGACCTTGGTATTTTTATCCAGAGAATTGATATAGTTATTTCCGGTCCTGATGATATTTGTATTAAAAGATCCGGCAAGTCCCCTGTCTGCGGATACAACAACCACGCATTTTGTTTTCACTTCTCTTGATTCAAGAAGATCATCAACACCTTCGCCTGCAGCGCTGACAAGATCTGCCAGCAACTGACTGATCTTTCGTGCATAAGGCCGGGTAGCAATTATCCTTTCCTGAGCGCGTCTTAGTTTAGCGGAAGAAACCATCTTCATTGCCTTGGTGATCTTCTGCGTATTCTTAACACCGGTAATTCTTATTTTTAATTCTTTAAGTGTTGCCAATTCGTATTTTTACAAAAATTATTTTGTTAAAAGTAAAATTCTGCGTTTCTATTTTAAAGTTGATCTGAATCTTTCCGTAAAATCTTTCAGAACAGAATCCATCTTTTCTGTATTCTCTTTAGTAAGATCCTTTGTATCTGCAATACTCTTTATTATATCAGGATGCATATTTTCAACTTCCTGAATAAAATCATTCTGAAATCTGTTTACGTGATTTACCGGTATCTCATCAAGGTAACCTTTTGTTGCGGCATAAATTATAAGAACCTGATCTTCGACTGTCATCGGCGAATACTGCTTCTGTTTCAGAATTTCAACAAGTCTTTCACCTCTTCTTAACTGCTGCATTGTGGCTTTATCAAGATCAGAACCGAATTTTGCGAAAGCTTCAAGTTCCCTGTACTGGGCAAGATCAAGTCTCAGAGTTCCTGCAATCTTTTTCATTGCCTTGATCTGAGCATTACCGCCGACCCTTGAAACGGAGATACCGACGTTAATTGCGGGTCTTACTCCTGAGTTGAAAAGATTTGGTTCAAGATAGATCTGTCCGTCAGTTATTGAGATCACATTGGTAGGTATATATGCCGAAACATCACCTGCCTGAGTTTCAATAATCGGTAAAGCAGTAAGGCTTCCGCCGCCGAGTTCATCCGAGAGTTTTGACGCTCTTTCAAGAAGTCTTGAGTGAAGATAGAAAACGTCTCCCGGATAAGCTTCTCTTCCCGGAGGTCTTCTGAGCAGAAGCGATACTTCTCTATATGAAGCTGCCTGCTTGGAAAGATCATCGTAAATTACCAGCGCATGTCTTCCGGAATCCCTGAAATATTCGCCGAGAGTCGCTCCTGCAAAAGCTGCAATGTACTGCATTGGAGCCGGATCAGAAGCAGTCGCACAGATCACGGTGGAATATTCCATCGCTCCAGCATCCTGCAGATTCTTTACGACCTGAGCAACAGTAGAACCTTTCTGACCGATAGCGACATAAATACAGAATACGTCTTTTCCCTTCTGATTAATTATAGTATCGATAGCAACTGCAGTTTTACCTGTCTGTCTGTCTCCGATTATAAGTTCTCTCTGACCTCTTCCGATCGGTATCATGGCATCAACAGCTTTAACACCTGTCTGCAGCGGTTCCTTCACAGGCTGTCTCTGAATAACCCCGAGCGCTTTTCTTTCCAGAGGAAGAAATTTATCAGTGTGTATCTCACCTTTTCCGTCAATCGGCTGTCCCAGAGGATTTATAACTCTTCCGAGCATGGCTTCGCCTACAGGCATAGAAGCTATTCTTCCGGTTCTTTTTACAAGGTCGCCTTCTTTTACAAGTGAAGATTCCCCGAAAAGAATACAACCGACATTATCTTCTTCGAGGTTAAGCGCAATTCCGAAAACACCGTTCGGGAATTCAATGAGCTCACCCGCTTCGCATTTGGATAATCCGTAAACACGTGCTACTCCGTCTCCTACATAGAGAACCGTTCCTACATCATAGATATCAACTTCTGTTTCAAATCCCGATAACTGTTTTCTGAGTATCGCGGAAATTTCGTCAGATTTTACCTCAGCCATATTGTTTGTTTTTTCTTTTTAAATTTTTGAATTAATTTTTTTTGTAACTGAACTTAATTAAGCGAATAATCACCCTGTCTGAATCTGTTTCTAAGAATTTCAAGCTGCCTCTTTATGCTTGCATCAAGAATAGTATCATGAATCTTAGCGACAAATCCTCCAATAATGGTCTTATCTGTTTCAAAACTAAGATGACAGTTCAGTTTTGTATAAGCGTCAATCTTTGATTTCATGGATGCCTTTTCCGAATCGCTTAGCTCTACGGAAGTTTTTACAAGAACATCTGCTTTACCTTCTTTTTCTTTCTTGAGCTGAATAAAATCTTTCAGTATCTCAAGTGTCAGACCGCCTCTTCTTCTTTCCAGAAGAAGATTCATAAAGGTCATGCTAAGTTCCGAGACCCTGCCTGTAAGAATGATCTTCACAACTTCCAGCTTTTTATTTTTCGGAATTACAGGACTTGAGAAAAAGAGTTCGAGATCGTGATTTGAATTTATCAATCCGATTATATAGCTGAAGTCTTTTGCTATCTCTTCAAGCTTTCCCTGATCTTTGGCTGCTTCGTAAATAGCAGTAGTATATCTTCTTGATGCTTTTGAATTCATTAATTGACTGTTGCCTTAAGTTAATTGCTGTTTAGTTGTTCGGTATCTGTGAAATAAAATCATTTACTATCTTCTTCTGCTTAGTCTCATCAAGATTGTCTTTTAGTATCTTTTCCGCAGATTTTATTGCAAGATCTGATACTTCATTCCTAAGGTCAGCCATTGCAGACTCTTTCTCCTGCTTTATTTCTGACTTTGCCTGCTCGATGAGTTTCCTGGAATCTTCCTGGGCTTTAACCATTATGTCATCTTTCACTTTGACTGCCATATCCTTTGCATCGTTAATGATCTTCATTGAATGAGCATTGGCTTCAGCCATATTCTTTTTGTTCTGCTCGATTAATTCCTGAGCATCCTTATGCAGTTTTTCCGCCTGGTCAATGGTATCCTTGATGGACTGTTCCCTTGAATGAAGTGAAGACAGAAGTGGTTTCCAAGCGATCTTTTTCAGAATGAACAGCAGAATGACAAATATCAGAAGCTGCCAGATTATCAGACCCGGATTAACGGATAAAAGCATGGGCTTTTCTTCCGCACCGCCGCTGAATAACAGAATCAGTGAATGATTATATAATAATGTAAGATAATATATCATTATCTGTTTTATTTAAAAGTTTAGTTGAATATCTGTTTGAAAAAATTATCAGACAGACTGTAAAACGGTATAATTTTATCTTAGCTTTTTGTAGCAAGCAATATGCAGATAACAAGACCGAACAAAGCTACACCTTCAACAAGCGCTGCTGCAATGATCATAGATGTTCTGATCTCGCCTAAAGCTTCAGGCTGTCTTCCGCTGGCTTCCATTGCTGAACCGGCAAGTCTTCCGATTCCGATCCCTGCTCCGATAACTGTTAAACCGGCTCCTATTCCGGCTCCTAAAAATGCAAAATCCATTTTTATTATTCCCTTCTTATTTTTTTAATTATTTAAATTAGTTTGTTGTAAAATTCTGTGTAAATAAAGCTGCTGTAATTATTTTAAAAAATTTAATGATGATGCATTGCCATGTTAATGTATAAAACTGACAGCATCGTGAAAATATAAGCCTGAAGCAGAGCGATAAATATTTCCATCATATAAATAAACAATGCGAACGGTACTGCAATGACAGCACCTGCATACTGCATGATGAAAATCAGACCTATTAATGAAAAAATAATGATCGAACCGGCTGTAATATTCGCAAATAACCTCATCAGAAGCGAAAATGGTTTTGTGAACAGACCTATAAACTCGACAACCACCATTATCGGCAATACAAATACCGGAACTCCCGGAGGAACAAGACCTTTTACATAATTGCCGAATCCCTGAGCCTGAATTCCCTTTGCCTGTGTAACGATGAATGTTACTACTGCCAGCGCCGCCGTTACATTTACATTCTTAGTCGGCTGAGCCATAAACGGGAATAGTCCGAGAAGATTTGCAAACATTATGAAAAAGAATAATGTCAGGAAGAAAGGCATCATTTTCAGTCCTTGCTTTCCCATGTTTGGTACGACAATTTCATCACGGATGAAAACTATGATCGATTCAACCATATTCCCTATTCCTTTCGGGACTCTGTTCTTGCTGTTCTGCTTAGCGGCATACATCAGTACTATTATCAGGAGAATTGAAGCCAGGATTATCATGAATAAAGTTTTTGTCACCGAGAAATCAAAAGTTATTCCGAGAATGTTTACGGGTTCAAAATGAGGCAGCTGAAGTTTTCCCAGAAAATAAAAATCGACATAATGATGATCCACAACCCGGTCAATTATATCAAACTTCCCTTCGTCAGCGGAAACATGAGTTGTTTCTGAATTCTTCTTATCTTCTGAATGTTCCTGCGCCTGAACGGACCTTCCGCCTGCAAGAGCAAGAATTAAAAAAACAATTAATAAAGAATTATTTAAAAATGATTTGAAATGCGAAGCAGTATAATTTAAAGACAAAATTTTTATTAATTAAAAAATTTTAAATTAGTAAAATTGATTTCTTCTTTCGGAAATTCAACCTGCCTGTTTAATTTCCCTGTTTTTGTTCAGAAAATTTATTTCAAGTATCAGAAATAAAAAATAAAAGAAAAACATTGAGACTGCCAGACTGAATTTTTCAATCTTAAAAAAATATATAAGTATAAAAATGAAACCGCACATTGCGAACATTCTTACTACAAGACTAAGAAGAACAGTATTAAAAAAACCCTTGCCGCCTTTCCTGAATGCACTGAATAACACAATACTGCCTGCAAGTGCATTTGCAAAACTGATCAGCCATCCAAGTAATACCGGAACAGCATATTGTGTTAGACTTAAAGCGTATATTAAAATGAACGTAATTATCAGAGCGGAAATGCTGATAATCACTAAACTGTTAATGAACTTTTTAAAATCTCCTGAATTCAGTATCTGTTGTATTTTGGATTTTCTTTTTTATCTTCCTGAGTAAGCTTTTTTATATTAAGATAGAAACTGTAAAATCCTGCAGAGAATCCTATAGCCGTCAAAATCAAAGTGAACAACACTCCTGTATTGAATTTCCCGTCGAGCCACATACCTATCCAGAGAAACAGAAGAATAGTTACGATTAATGTAATTCCCAGACCGGAATACTGAGCGATTCTGTTATCAACTTTAAAGAATGGCTTAGTAAGAACGTCCTTTATAGAACTTTTATTCTTTTCAGAATTATTATTGTTCCCGTCCATAAATCATTACATTTTATAAAATTAACGAAATTGCGTTTTAAAATCAATTCGGCTTTTAAGGGATTTTAAGAAAATTCAATAAATCTTATGCTTTACGCGCATATGATTTTAACCCGTGAATAATTGAACCTGACATTGCATAAGTCCATTTCCGGTATCTGTTATCCTGACTGATATCCTCTTTAGTTATTTATAAATGATCCTTAATTGTAAAAAATCTGAATTAAAGCAAATAAAAATCCCGGACTGAATCTCTTCGATCCGGGAAACATCTATCTGTAATGAGTAAATATCTAACTATAAAGGTATATTACCGTGTTTCTTTTTTGGATTTGAATCAACTTTATTTTCAGCAATGCCAAAATAATAGATCAGCTTTTTCCTAGTATCCTTAGGTTCAATTATATCATCAATAAATCCCCTTTCGGCTGCAAGATACGGATTTGCGAATTTCTCCGTAAACTCATCCACTTTATCCTTCAGCGCCTGAACTTTATCTTCAGCAGCGTCAATTTCTTTTTTGAAAATAATTTCAGCTGCTCCCTGCGCTCCCATAACTGCTATTTCCGCCGACGGCCAGGCAAGATTTATATCACCTCTGACGTGTTTAGAATTCATAACATCATAAGCTCCGCCGTATGCTTTTCTTAATATAACTGTTACTTTAGGAACCGTTGCTTCGCAGAATGCATATAAAAGCTTTGCGCCGTGCCGTATTACGCCTCTCCATTCCTGATCCGTACCGGGCAAAAATCCGGGAACATCTTCAATGGTAAGCAAAGGGATATTGAATGCGTCGCAGAATCTTACAAACCTTGCTCCTTTTATGGACGAATTAAGATCAAGCACTCCTGCAAGCACAAGAGGCTGATTTGCGACTATCCCAATTGATCTGCCTTCAATCCTTCCGAAACCGACGACAAGGTTTTCTGCATATTCTTTATGAACTTCAAAAAAAGTATCTTCATCCAAAAGCGCTTCAATAACTTCTTTTACATCATAAGGTTTATTCGGATTATCCGGGAGATAAGTGTTCAGAAACTCAAGATCTTTTTCACCGCCTTTATATTCCGTGAAAGGGGCTGAATCCATATTATTAAGCGGAATGTATGAAACAAGTTTTCTTATACTCTGAAAACACTCAGCTTCGTTATCAGCAGTGAAATGACTGACACCGCTTTTAACGGCGTGAGTTCTGGCTCCGCCGAGATCATCAAAAGACACTTCTTCATGTGTTACAGTCTTTACCACATTAGGTCCGGTGACAAACATATAGGAAACTTTATCCACCATAAAAACAAAATCGGTTATTGCAGGTGAGTAAACTGCACCTCCGGCGCACGGACCGACTATGGCAGAGATCTGGGGAATCACTCCGCTTAACAAAGTATTTCTGAGAAAAATATCGGCATAACCGCCGAGAGAAATAACGCCTTCCTGGATCCTTGCCCCTCCGCTGTCGTTAATACCTATTACAGGAACTCCCATTTTCATTGCAAAGTCCATAATTTTACAAACCTTCTTCGCATGATATTCCGCAAGTGATCCGCCTAATATAGTAAAGTCCTGTGAAAAGACGCATACAGTTCTTCCATCGATTGAGCCGGTTCCCGTTATTACTCCGTCAGTGTAAAATCTTTGCTCTTCAAGATCAAAATTATACGACTGATGCCTTACAAACAGATCGGTTTCGTTGAAACTCCCTTCATCAAGAAGCAGTTCTATTCTCTCTCTTGCCGTCAATTTTCCTTTTTTATGCTGAGCATCTATTCTCTTCTGTCCGCCGCCAAGATAGGCTTCTTGCTTAATCTCATTTAGTTTTTTGATTTTTTCAGCCTGTGTCATAAAATAATTTATTTTTTACTTTTTGAAATTTTTGTTACTGTTTTATAAATAATGTAAAAACTTATATGTAATTTACTCAAAATTTTATTCAAGATTAATTTATAAATTTATTCCTGATTCGTTTTCTATCTGACATTTCTAAAACCCGGTAAACAATTTGCGGTTAAATAATCTTCTGAAGAGGTACCCGGTAAGCCGGGAATTCTCAGGCCGGTGTCTGTTATATGAAGTGTTATGATGTATATCTGAATTAAAATCCGGAAAAAAATTCTGATAAAATACTTTTAATAATTTTATTTGAATTTACGGAAAGAAAAATTTTCATAACTGATGACAGATAATTGCTGACTGCATTCAGCTCCTTTTTATATCAGCTCCAAGCTCTTTAAGTTTTTTGTCTATGTCTTCGTAACCTCTGTCAATATAGATCGCTCCGTTAACCATCGATTCTCCTTTTGCAATTACTCCGGCGATCAGATAAGAAAATCCTGCGCGCAGATCGGGAACATCTATTTCAGCTGCGCGAAGGGGTGTGGGACCTTTTACTACTGCACTGTGAAAATAATGTGTGTTTGCAAATCTGCATTCCATACCGCCCAGACAGGTGTCGTAAAGTTCGATTTCAGATCCCATTTTTTTAAGCTGGGATACATAACCGAATCTTTCTTCATAAACTGTTTCGTGAATAATGGAAATTCCTTTTGCCTGTGTCATCAGAATTACAAAAGGCTGCTGCCAGTCGGTCATAAATCCCGGATGAACGTTTGTTTCAATCGCAATTGAATTAAAGTCACCGTCATAAAAAAATCTTATACCGTTATCTTTTACTTCATATTTACCTCCGACTCTTCTTACAGTATTGAGAAATGTGATAAGGTCATCCTGCACTGCATTCTCTATAAAAATATCCCCTTTCGAAGCTAATCCGGCGCAGGCAAAAGATGCCGCCTGGTTTCTGTCCGGAATTACGGTGTGTTCAGCTCCGTGAAGATTGCTGACGCCTTCTATAGTTATTTTTCTGTCAGTGCTGATCTCAATTATAGCGCCCATTTTCTGCAGGAATTTTATAAGATCAATGATCTCTGGTTCGACTGCAGCATTTGTAAGAATGGTTCTTCCTTTGGACAATGTACTTGCTATAATAATGTTTTCAGTAGCGCCTACACTCGGATAATTAAGTCTGATATTATTTCCCCTGAGATTATCAGCTTCTAAAATATAAAAATCATCTTTTACTGTAACGTGACATCCCAGTTTCTCGAGTGAATCAATATGAAAATTAACGGGTCTGGTACCGATCTTGCATCCGCCGGGTATGGGAATTTCTGCTTTTCCCGTCCTTAACAGCAATGGTCCGGCAAGCAGGATCGCAATACGATTCTTGTTCCCAAGTTCCTTTTTAATATGGGACGATAAAATCTTCTGAGTCCTTGCAGTTAAAGTATTCTCAGTGAATTTTATGTCGCTTCCTATCGATTCGCATATATCCTTGGTTACAACAAGATCACTTATTTTATTGGGGGAGTTATGAAAAACACATTCCTTATCCGTAAGAAGTGAAGCTACAAGCAGTTTTGTAGCTGAATTTTTTGCGCCGCTAACTTTTACTTTACCGTGAAGCGGGTTTCCGCCGTTAATTATAAATTTAGAATCGGTTTCAGACAAGTGTATTATTTAGTGGTTATACAATCAGTTTTTTAAAAACATTTTTCATAAATTTTTGACATCATTTTTTTCCAATATTCAGAACATTAAAACTCCGTCAGATAAACCGTAAACCTTAAATCCGGGAACAGGAAGATTCCCAATGTACAGATAATTAAAAATCTAAGATCAGGATCAGTCTTTCCAGAATCCCATTTCACCGAATTTCTTTATTCTGTTTTCAAGCAGTCTGTCTTTTTTTATTTTACTCACAGTTTCAAGTTCCTCAAGCAAAGCTTTCTTTAAAATATCGGCAGCTTCCTTGTGATTCCTGTGAGCGCCGCCGACAGGCTCTTCGATGATCCTGTCTATTATTTTAAATCTCAGCATGTCTTTTGAAGTGAGTTTCAGCGCATCAGCCGCCTGCTCTTTATAATCCCAGCTTCTCCAAAGAATAGAAGAACATGATTCGGGAGATATTACGGAATACCAGCAATACTGAAGCATAAGAATTCTGTCTCCGATACCAATGCCCAGAGCACCGCCCGAAGCACCTTCACCTATAATTGCAACAATTATCGGCACCTTTAGATTTGACATCCCTATTAAATTTCTGGCAATCGCTTCCGCCTGTCCTCGCTCTTCAGCTTCGATACCCGGGAAAGCCCCCGGAGTGTCAATCAAAGTAATGACAGGTCTGTTGAATTTTTCCGCAAGCTTCATTAAGCGCATTGCTTTCCTGTATCCTTCAGGATTCGGCATTCCGAAATTTCTGTAAATGTTCGATTTCGTATCGCGTCCCTTCTGCTGACCTATTATCATAACCGGCTTATCTCCTATATTCGCAAACCCGCCGACGATAGCTTTATCATCACCGTAATATCTGTCACCGTGAAGCTCAGTAAAATTGGTGGTCATCAGATAAATATAATCAAGCGTGTAAGGTCTTTCGGGATGTCTTGCAAGCTGAACGATCTGCCAGGGAGTAAGCTTTTCAAATATATCTTTTCTCAGAATGTTCACTTTGTACTCTAATTTATTTATTTCGGATGAGATGTCAAGTTTATCTGACATACTTCGCATCTCGGATATTTTCTGCTCCAGATCAATAATGGGTTTCTCGAAATCGAGATAATTCTGCAATGCCATGCTTAAACTAATTTATTTTTTAAAAACAGAAAAGAATGTTTTCAGAAGTATTTCAGTATCAAGGAGAAGAGACTGGTTCTTTGCATAGAATAAGTTAAAATTTTCCATCTCATCATCTGTCATTCCGTGATAACTGTTAAGCTGTATCAGACCGGTCAGTCCTTTTTTACCGGTATAACTTTTATTTTCTGAATTAATCCAGGTAGGATATCCTACAAAACTGTACCTGCCTTTAAACACTTCCGGCAGCAGAAATAATTTGGAGATCTTTCCGGTAAAATTCACTTTCATTATGTTTTTCATGAACAGCATGACGGGATAAGCCGATAAAAGCATAATGAATGATAATACAACGTCAAACAATCTTTTTAAAAATATATTTAATTTATTATTAATATTATATTCAATTTCAATGAGATTAATCTCATCAAGACTGCTTGAATTCAGTTTTGAAAGTATCAGCTCCTTGCCCGAAGGAAAAATTTTGAACTTAACATTTCTGTTCCTTAAGTCCCACATTAAATTAAGTATTTCCTGATTCGAAAAATAATCTCCCGTAAAAACCACTTCGTCAATTTTTCTGATCTGTATAATTTCTTCAAGAGCTGGTATAGATTTCCTGTTTGTTAATTCGTCAAAATGAAGAATGTTGTATTTCGAATTAAGCTTGTCTTCCGTATTCTGACTGATCTTTTCTTTTCCCACAATAAGCAGATTTATCTTGTTCAGAAGAATATTCTTTGAAACAAAGAAAATGTACGATCGCAGCAAACCTCTCCACAGAAGAAGAAGAAAAATTGCAAATCCGGTTGAAGCAAGTATGACTCCCCTTGAAAAAGCATATTCCTTGAAAAAATAAGTTATGGATGAGTTTACAAAAAATCCGACAAGTATGGCGTTGAAAGTTTTTCTTAATGACAGAAAATATTTCTTTGAATACAAACCCTGGATTGTAAGAAGAGAAAGCCAGACAAGGACATACACTGAAATAATGAACATGTATTCTTTGTTCGGGAATATATCAAACCTCAGATAAACTGATAATAGCATTGATAAGTAAAGAAGAACGATATCTATAAGCGGATACAGTAAATATCTGAAAAATCTCTTTATGTATGATGCTGATGATCTTGCATAAATTCCCAGCTGAAGCATTATTGAGAGAAGTCTCGAAGCTCCGGAAAAATTTTTTCTGACAAAAATTTTCATTGCTCCGTAAAAATTATTCACATAAGAAAGATTTGTCTTCTTTGTGCTTTCTCCCTTAAAATGAATTGTCGTTATTTCAGGATAGTAAAATATCCTGTAACCTTTTTTCTTTATTCTGAAGCAAAGGTCAAGGTCCTCTCCGTACATAAAATAATCTTCGTCAAAAAATCCGGTCTCATCAAGAACTTTCTTCGGTATGAACATAAAAGCTCCGCAGATTGCATCCACTTCATAGGTCTTGTTTTCGTCTAGGTAAGTAAGATTATATTTTCCGAATATTCTGTTGCCGGGGAATAATTTTGATAATCCGAAAATCCTGGGAATTGCAACTGAAGGCGTCGGGAAACTCCGTCTGCAGGCTGAATCGAGCTTTCCGTTTGCAAGTATCAGCCTTGATGTAACTGCTCCCGTATTCTGATTATTTTCGGTAAAGTTAATCAGCTTTTCAAATGTACCTTCTTCAAGCAAAGTGTCCGGATTCAGAATAAGCACGTATTTGCCGCTTACTTTCCTTAATGCAAGATTGTTTGCTTTCGAAAATCCTAAATTTCTTTCGTTGCTGATAACATTTACTCGGGGAAATTTTTCCGAGATGTATTCCGAACTGCCGTCGATGGAGTTGTTGTCAACGAAAAATATTTCAATGTCATACTTTTCGTCATTGGCTTTATAAACAGATGATATACAGTTTTCCGCAAGATCCTTTACATTATAATTAACTATTACAACGGATATATCAGCCATTTATGCATTTATATTTTCCCGAAGATGGATTTCAGTTTTAATTTCCAGACCATAAAATATGCTTCATAAACTACTTTCCTGGACATCTTGGATTCGCCTTCCCTTCTGTCAATGAACAATATCGGCACTTCATAGATCTTGTAACCTCTTTTGTAGAACTTGAATTTCATTTCAATCTGAAACGAATATCCGTTGGATCTCACTTCATCCAGATTGATCTGCTTCAAAGATGCAACCCTGTAGCACATAAACCCTGCAGTCGTATCCATTACTTTTAGTCCGGTTACCAATCTGGTATAAACACTCGCAAGGTAGCTCATAATCAGTCTTCTCAAAGGCCAGTTAAGAACTGATATTCCGTTTATGTATCTTGAACCAATAACAAGATCATATCCTTCAAGAATTTTTTCTATAAAGACTTTTAGATATTTCGGATCATGGGAAAAATCCGCGTCCATTTCAAATACAAAATCAAAATTATTCTTAATTGCATATTTAAATCCGGCAAGGTAAGCGGTTCCAAGTCCTGATTTCTTTTCTCTCTTTAAAATACTGACATTGCTGATGTTAAGGCTCTCTGCAAGTTCAGCCGTGCCGTCAGGTGAGTTGTCATCCACAACGAGAACACTGAATTCATTTTCCGGAGTGGAATTTTTTAACACTTCCGGAATGATCTTCTGAATATTATCAGCTTCATTGTATGTAGGAATGATCACAAGAATTCTGTTCAATGCTAATGACCTTTCATCAGAAAAATTACAATTATGGTGTTTATCATAATCTTAAAATCTAGTTTTAAACTCATATTCTCAATATAATAAAAATCATACTGGATTTTGGTTTTTACGTCTTCGAGCGATGAATCATATTTATGCTTAATCTGAGCCCAGCCCGTTATACCCGGCTTTACTGTGAGTCTTTTATAATAATAAGGAATTTCCTTCTTCAGCTGTTCGACAAAATACGGTCTCTCCGGTCTTGGACCTATAAGACTCATTTCGTTTTTCAGAACATTTATCATCTGCGGAACTTCGTCAAGATACGTTCTTCTTAATATCTTTCCGGTCCTTGTTATTCTCGGATCATTCTCCCCTGACCATTCGGGTCCGTATTCCTCGGCTGATGCTATCATCGATCTGAATTTGTACATCTGAAACTCTTTACCTTTTCTGCCGACTCTTATCTGCCTGTAAAAGACGGGACCTGCGGAATCAAGCTTGATTAAAACCGAAACTAAAATAAGTACCGGCGACAAGAACAATAATGTAAAAAATGAAATTGACACATCAAGTATTCTCTTCGTGAGTTTTCCGGATACACTCATAATATCCGGCATGACCTCAATAAGCGGCACTCCGTAAATCTGATTTGTCTTTGCCATTCCGCTTACGATCTCATACATATCAGGAAGTATTTTCATATTTACTTTTTCTTCGGTACAATATCTTAAAATATCAATGAGCTTTTCTTTTTCATTTGGTTCAAGAGCTATAAGAATCTCTGACACTTCATTTTCTTTGATAAGCTTCTGAATATTTTCAAGACTTCCGGCTGTGTCCGTATCATTGCCTCTGTCAGGTGAAATCAGTCCGAGTATCCTGTATCCGAGCTGAGGAAACAGGCCAATCATGTTTCTGAGTTCTCTCGCTTTATCTCCGTTTCCAACAATATAAGTGTTCCTTTGCCCAATTCCCTTTTGAAGAAGATTTCTCTGTATGCTTCTTATGATTATTCTTCCTGTGCTTACTGAAACTACCATCACTAACCAGTATATTAATATAAGAAACCTGGAGATTATCGGAGCATTATTCATGAAGTCGTCTATAAAAATCAGAAAGAACAGTATAAAACAGCCGAATGACACAGCTTTGAATACGGATGCGAATTCATCAAATCTTGATCTTACGAACCAGTGTTCATACAATCCCGCAAACGAAAAAATTATTATCCAGTAAACATATACCACTATTAACGGCAGCAGGAATGAAGGAGGATTTGCATATTTTACCCAGCCCGATTCTATCCTGAAAAAGTAATAAAAAGTCCATGCCAGATTAATGAATAAAAGATCTGACAGAATTAGAAAAAATTTTTCATTTGTCTTTGACAACTCTTGTTGGGTTGATTATACAAATCCGGAGATCCTCTTGAATATTGATGAACTTCCTTAACTTTTCAAAATTTATAACCTGCGGAACTTGCATCATTATAAAACATTTTCACTGTATCGAGAGAAAGTTCTGTCAGGTCTTTGCCGATCATAGGAAGCTTTTTTATGATGTCATTAGTAACCGTCACTATGTCACAGCCGCATTCTTCCGCCTGTATAATATTCAGCAGTTCCCTCGAACTCGCCCATAACAATTCCGCATTTTTATTTCTTTTGACAATCCCCGCTGATTGTTTCATGTACGGCACCGGATCTGTACCCGTATCCGCGATCCTTCCGGCAAAAACCGATATGATTGATTTTGTTTTATCTGAAACAGCTTCCATAACTTCTTCAACCTGTTTCACCGTTAAAATGGCAGTAATGTTCAGCTTTAATCCGTCCCCGGATAATTTTTTTATCAGAGCGTATGAATTTTCCGATTTTGTGTTTGTAACAGGAATTTTGATATATACATTTTCACCCCAGCTCCCGATCAGTCTAGCCTGCTTTTCCATTTCTCCGAAGTCGTCGGAAAAAACTTCAAATGAAATCGGCATATCCTTTATTTCACTTAAAACTTCCTTTGCAAAAGATTCATAATCCTTTACTCCGTCTTTCTTCATAAGCGTAGGATTGGTAGTGAATCCTTTTACAAGCCCTTCATTATAAACTCTTTTCATTTCCGTTACATTTGCGCCGTCAGCAAATATTTTGATCTTCAGATCTTTGTATGATTTTATCATATGAAAATAAGTTTTTAAAAAATTGATTTTCAAATTGCTTTAAGAATTACATCCGCTGCCTCTGTAAGATTCTTTACTGTGAAATCCGGATTAGAATTTACCCTGTAATTTTCCGATCCCGGATAATCAATAAGTATTGTTTTCAGCCCTGA
This sequence comes from Bacteroidota bacterium, assembly GCA_018266895.1. Classification (GTDB taxonomy): domain Bacteria; phylum Bacteroidota; class Ignavibacteria; order Tepidaquicellales; family Tepidaquicellaceae; genus JAEUSI01. The sequence goes on along the minus strand of JAFDZQ010000072.1, from coordinate 39,214 downwards.
ATTTTTTCCGCAACCAATATCCGTGTCCCTGTCCCCTGCCATCCATGAATTATTTTTATCAAGATTGTATTTCTTTATGGCATTCAGGATAAAAAAAGGTTTGGGTTTTCTGCACTCGCAATCAATTGAATATTCCTTAATGACTCCGTCAGGATGATGAAAGCAATAATAGTAGCCATCAAATACAATTCCACGCACTTCCATTAAATCTCTGATCTTATCATTTACATTTTGCAGATTTTTAAGAGAAGTCTTTCCTTTTGCAAAATCCGGCTGGTTTGAAACGATAAATAATCTGTAATTACTCCCTGTCAGTCTTTTAAGTGAATCAAATACACCTTCAATTAATTTCACATCTTCCGTATTATGCGGCGGCTCGTATTCATTTCTTTCTTTGCTGTAAACTAATTCATTTATTACACCGTCCCTGTCTAAAAATACTGCTTTATCCAATTTATCCTGTTTATCCTGTTTATCCAATTACTTTACAGACTCCCACTTCATTTCAAAGGTTTTTATTGCAGGATGAGTAACTATGAGATGCCAAATTGTTCCCTGAAATGCTTCTGAATGAGGCGTAACAGTTTCAGAATCTACTACAGGAATGATAACGCAGGCATCAGCTACTTTGGCAGTATATCCTCCGTCTTTACCTACAATTCCGATTATTGAAGACTTCATTTCTTCACCGTATTTAAGAGCATTTACAATGTTCACGCTTATGTTCTTCTCAGCATTTCCTCCGCCAACTGAAAAAATGAACAGACAGTCGGATGAATTCAGTCTGCAGCCCTTTAGCCAGTTGACAAAAGAAGTATCCCATCCGTCATCATTCACACGGGCAGTCAGTTCGGATACATTATCAGTAGGAGTATAGCTTTCAATACCCGCTATCTTTCTGAAGTCGTTGACTGCATGAGATGCATTGCCAGCGCTTCCCCCTACACCCAGCATAAACAACCTGCCTTTATTCTCTCTTACTTTCAGTATTATCTCTACCATTTTTTCAATCTGCTTTCTGTCTATCTTAGAAGTTATCTCAGTCACTTCAGCCAGATATTTATCAATATAACTCATTAAATCCATTTGCGTGTTTTTTATTTAGCAGATATTTTTCTGTTTCTTCAAGTCCCGTGAATGAACCTATTTCGTAAAATCTTTTGTGAACTTCAAATCCCGCAAGCTGTTTCTTCTTCAGCAGGTCCCTGTAAACTTCTTCAAGGTCAAACACTTCCCTGTTTTCAAAATCTTCAAAAGCTTTTTTATTCAAAATGCCGAGTCCGTAATCTATATATCTCATTTCACCTGAAGTGACTTTTTTATCATAGACAAGAATTTCACCGTTTTCAAATTCAATATTGCTCTTATCCCACTTGCCGTCGTTTTTCAGGACGGTCATAAGACCGCATTTATTACTTTTTAAAAAATATTCATTTATATCTTCAAATTCAGCATCTAAATATGAATCACCGTATAGAATGAAAAAATCATTTCTGAAGAATTTAAGCGATTTCCTTAAAGCTCCTCCGGTACCGAGCAGTTTATCCCCGTCAAAAGAATACTCAGCCTGTATGCCGAATTCTTTTCCGTCTCCGACATAATTTTGAATCTGTTCACCAAGATATCCGGCGCAGATAACTGCTTTCCTGATGCCTTTGCTTTGAAGCAGTTTAAGCTGATGATAAATAAACGGCTTGCCTGCTACTTCGATCAGCGACTTAGGAACTGTTTCGGAAACCGGCTTAAGTCTTGTAGCAAGCCCTCCCGCAAGTATGGCAATTTCATCGATCTTCAAATCATTCTCTCCGGAAATTAATTGTAAAATCCATTCTTTACCCCTTCATGATCAATTGCAAACCATGACGGCTTAAGACCGATCTTCTTCATTGCCGTTACAAGTTTTGATTTTTCCTTTGGACAATACAAAAGCAGAAATCCTCCGCCTCCGGCTCCTATGACTTTTCCTCCCAATGCGCCGTTCTTTCTTGCAGTTTCGTATGCTTCGTCAATGAATGCATCTGAAATTTTATCGGATAATCCTTTTTTAATAAGCCAGTGTTCGTGAAGAAGTTCACCGAATTCATTAATCTTGTTCTTTTCTAATATTTTTCTTGTATGAAGTCCGATTTCTTTTATTTTATGCAGTCTGTTTACTGTATCCGTATTGTTTGCTTTTGTATTTTTATTCTGAAATTTAAGTATGGAGCTGGCTGATCTGTTTTTATTCAAATAAAATAAAAACATGTTGCTCTGAAGCTCCATCATCGAACCTTCGGACATTCCCACAGGCTCGACCGTTACATTTCCGTCTTTATGAAATGTATATGCGTTGAATCCGCCGAATGCCGCTGCATACTGATCCTGTTTTCCTATAGGCTCTCTGAGTAAGTTTATTTCAATGTGGCATGCGCATTCGGCAAGTTCAGCAAGTGTCTTGTGATTTCTTTTGTATGCAAACAAAGCGCTTAGCAAAGCAACAGTAAATGTAGAAGACGTTCCGAGTCCGCAGTTCGAAGGTACATCGGCAATTGAAACGATTTCCACCTGTTTTTTTATGTCTGCATATCTCAGAGATTCCCTGAATATTCTGTGTTCAATTTCCTTAATGTTGTTTACTATCTCTGTTTTTGAATATGATAATCTGATCGATTCTTCAAATCTTTTATTCAGCATGATGTGAACATACTTGTTTATGCTTGCAGCAAGTAAAAATCCTTCATGCTTTTCATAATAGGACGGCAGGTCAGTACCGCCACCGCCCATTGATATCCGTACCGGAGCGCGTGACAATATCATTTACTTTCTCCTTTCCAGCCGAATCTGTTGTTTAATGCATCTTCATACATTGACCGGAGAGATAATTGTATTGCCTGTTTTGAACTGTATTTATTTTTCCAGCCGAGTTTTCTTATTTTATCCGAATTTAATCTGACTACAGGCACATCACCTTTCCATCCTCTGTTACCTCCGGTAAATTCATATTTTACATTTTCACTTCCGATCTCCATGACTTCTGCCGTCAGATCCGCTATTTCCTTTACGGATATATAATCTTCAGTTGATACATTAAAGTACGAATAATTTTTTAAAAACTTTGTTTCAACAGTTCTTATTGCATTAATAATATCTGATACATAAATATAAGATTTGCTCTGGGTTCCGTCTCCGAGAATTGCAAGCCTTGACTTGTCATTAAGTAATTTTTTAATGAAATCATAACCAACTCCGTGTGTCTGATTCGGTCCGACTACATTTGCGAATCTGAAAGCCGCTGCATTCATATCAAACATATAGCAGTATGAACAAATCAGCACTTCGCATGAAAGTTTGCTTGCGCCGTAAGTTGATATTGGAAGCTGCGGAGAATAATCCTCGGGAGTTTCAAGATATCCAGTATCACCGTAAACTCCGCTACCAGAAGCATAGATGAGATTTTTTACTCCGGATTTTCTCATTGCTTCGAGGATATTATTCGTCAGAAAAGTCCCTTCCCAGAAGTCAATATCGGGCTGCGTCATTGCTTTTGATATATCAGGATTAGAAGCGAAATGATAAACTGCATCTGCGCCTTTAACTGCCGAAGAAAGTTTGTCCGTATTCTTGATATCAGCATCCACAATTGTGATCTTATCAGAGATTTCTTCCAGGTGCCACATTTTTCCGGAAGAAAAATTATCATATACTGTTACTGAAGACTGCGGCTCGTCTGTTAAGATCTTTTTGCAAAGATGACTTCCTATGAATCCTGCGCCGCCGGCTATGAAATATTTTTTCAATTGTCAGAAATTTTTTCTTTTAAAATAATACATGAAAGACTGTAAATGTTTTTTTATGAACACGGGCAAAAATGAATATGAGTACTGAACATAATTCAGGATATATGCTTTCCTGAAATTTGGATAATTCTTTCCGTGCATTTTCACTACATCAACTACAGTCCTTGAGTTTTCCCTCTGCTGTAAAAAGGATTTATTCTGACCTGCAGTCATATACGTAATAAAATATTCCTTAAAATTGTAAAGCTTCCCGACCTTACCCATTCTCAACCAGAGCTCCATGTCTTCCACGTGTTTCATGCTTCTGTACCCGCCGAGTTTCATTGCAGTTTCCTTGCGAAACATAACCGTTGCGTGAGTAAATGGATTTGAATAAAGCGCAAATCTTCTTATCTCTTCATCAGTTTCTTTTTTCAGGTATTTAAAAAGCTCATCTCCGTTTTCATCAACAAGTATTACTCCGCCTCCGACAACCACATACTCCGGATTTTTATCAAGAAACTCCACCTGCATTTTCAGTTTATCCTTATGACACCAGTAATCATCGTCATCAATTCTTGCAATATATTCCCCTTTTGAGTTTCTCAGACCAATGTTTAGATATTCGGAAATACCCTTGCCTTCGATCTTGGGTATCCTCATGTACCTCACAGATTTTTCCCTTGAAGCCAGCTGCTTCATTCTTTCTTCTGTTTCATCCGTGGAAGCGTCATCTATTATTATCAGCTCCCAGTCTTTATAACTCTGGGCAAAAACGCTTTCAATGGATTTTTCCAGCATTTTTACGCGGTTATAAGTAGGAATTATTATACTTACTCTCGGACTTGTATTATCGTCTGGTTTATTCAATAAATCAACCTAGGTATACTGTAATATAAATTAAAGTTAGAAATTATGAGAAATTTATTTTTTGGGATTCAAAAGTTAACTGATAAATTCATCCTCAGTATATTATTAATTAATAATGATGTTCAAAACGTTTTCATTTATTAAACAATTTTTTATTCTATCTAAAAAATAAAATTAATTGTAAGAATATTAAACAACCCCACACTGCCCTCCCCTTTGAAAAAGGGGGAAAGATTGGGAGGGGTTTTGTTGCAGTACTTTATATGTTGCTCATAATTATGTATTTAAAAAGAAATTCTATGAATTCACCTTGTTTTGCACAGCAATGATTATTTAATTTTCTGTCTAAAATATATAACTTAAATTTATTAATCAAAAATATTACGGATGAATCTGAAAAATCTTTTATTTTTAATTTTACTCAGTGTATTTATTGTTATTATCGGTTCATTCAGATTTAACAGAAATGATATTGGATTTTCTAACTTAACAATTCCAAATTCTTCCTATGATCCCATAAAATCAAATGATGCCATCAGATATATAAATATGACGGATTACTACAAGGGAACAGAAGATCCGGAGATTCTTATTCCGCCCTACACGACAAGAGTATTAGTGCCGTTTATTGCTTCCAAACTTCCTTTTGCATCTGACACTTCAATAAACATGATCAATCTTGTTTCAATGATTATCAGTTTATTTATACTTTACTATACTTTTGTATTTTATAAATTACCGGATAAACTAATTTACCTTGGCTGTTTATTATATGTGTTTTCATTTCCAACTTTTTATTACGGTACAGTAACTTATGTTGATGCCGTGCTTCTTCTATTTCTGTTTTTAAGTTTCTATTTTATTCTGAAAGACAGAATGATTTTTTTGATTTTAGCTTTAATACTTGGTACATGCGTTAAAGAAAGCATGCTCCTGATAATTCCTGTTTATTTTGTAAATTCAATTTTTAAAAAAAAGAATTTACCCTCAGTATTTTTAAAAACATTTTCTCTTCTGATTTTTTACTTTCTGACGATTTATTTTTTACATTTGATTAAACCCAATAAACTAAGTTATCTGTGGATCCCTTCTTATGAAATATTTATGAGCAATATTACCAGACCCAGGACATTTCTAAGTTTTATATTAACTTTAGGAGTTCCCGGCATACTTTCAGTGCTGCTGATTATTTATTATTTCTTTAAAGATAAATCTGTCATAAAAAATAATCTGACATTAATAACGGGACTGTTAATTTCATTCTGTCTCTGGAGCTATTCCGTAATTTCAGCTTACTCCGACGGCAGATTCATCTGGCCGGCTGTAGTTTTTTCACTTCCTTTGTCAATGATACTTCTTAACCGCTATCTGACTAAAGGAAAAATTCAGAAAGCTGAATAACTTACAATATCCGTTAATCATTAATTCCGTTTTTATCCCTTAATAACAAATAACAATTTACAATGTCAGTTAAATTTTCTCCGTAAAAAGTGACAGGAAAATTACAAATAACATGTCATTTCAAAATTTGAGAATACGATTTAACATCAGTTTGTATTATTATTTAACAGGGACCATTTTATAAACTCTGACATAATCAATTTCCATTACATAAGGTAAGCCGGTTTTTTCCACTTCGAAATTGTGTTCCTTATAGTCCTTTATGGCAACATTAGCAATCATATATAAAGGAGCTGTAGGAATGCCCTCTGTGGTTTCATAAACGACATTATCATCAAGCTTCCATATCATTTTATCCGGATAACATTCAAATGTCCAGATCATCCACCTGTCGGAAAAATCTCCGGTTATTTCTTTGCTTTTCGAATAATAAAACGGTTCTCTCTGTCCTCCTGTATTAACGTTCGGATAATCAATTCCCCAGTGATGATTAATACTGATCTTATTTTTATATATTCCGAAGTATTCAAAAACATCTATCTCCGGAAGAGACGGTCTTTGCTTCGGGACAAGAAAAAATGCAGGCCAGAATCCTTTTTTAAAAGGAAATTTGACTCTCATTTCCCATTTTCCGTAAGCCTGTGTAAAACTCTGGGCGTTGCAAATCATGCCCGATGTATATTCAAACTGTTTTTCACTCTCAATATCTTTGCCGTAAACAGATTCCTTTGTTGCTGTTAATTTAAGGATGCCTTTTTCAACTTTTACATTTTTATCCATGTACCATTCAAGTTCTTTATTAGACCATATTGTTCTGTTTCCGTTATCGTGCATATTGATCCATTTGGTGTTGTCATAAAAATCAAAATTATCCTCAAAAGTCAGCTGCCATTCATAGCTTAATTTATCAGCATTATTGAATGCGCAGGAATTCAGCATTAACGGAATAAATAAAGAAAAAAATAAGCAGTAAGTTTTAATGTCTTTCATTATAAAATTTTTTGGGTTTTGCAAATAATTTAATTTCAATTTTCAGCAATTTATTTTTTCAGCGTTGGGATTACAAAATTTTTTGAATTTTAATGCTTTCACAGAATAAACGGAATTTAAATCTGTTTCTTAAAGTCTTCATCTATTCAGAATAATATTTGAACGCAAAGTAGATTTGTTTATATCTAAACTCTTTCCTTGCTATAATATAAATTTGTTGCTTAATAAAAAGTAATATTTTTAAATGTTTATTTATCTGTTCTGTTAATTTTAGTTAAATAAGATTGATAATACAATTCTGAATTCTTTTTAATATCAAATCTGGATTTAACTAATTCAAGAGCATTTGATTTAATATGATCTAATCTTTTAAAATTGTCATAAATATAATTAATTTTTCTCAGAAATTTCTCTTTGTTTTTTGCTTCAAACAGAAAGCCAGTTTTGCTGTCTTCAATAATTTCAGGAATGCCGCCGACTTCAGATGCCAGTACGATTTTCTTTTTTATCATGCCTTCAATTATGATTAATCCGAATCCTTCCCACAATGAGGGCACGCAAATCAGATCACTGATTTCAATAATTTTCCCGGACTCTTTCTGAAAGCCCATCATTCTTACATAATCACTTAATTCATTGTCGGTTATAATTTTTTCAATTTCGGCTCTCTCATTCCCGTCACCTAATATTAATATTCTGATATTCCTTTTATCTTTTAACAAATCTCCGGCGGATTCTAAAAAAAATCTGTGACCTTTTTGCTTTTCTAATCTGCCGGCAACAGTAATGATAAAGTCATCTTTTCGTATATTCAACTCCCTTCTTAATTCATCAATCTGAATCTCATTTAATTTATATTTTTCCGTTTCAATGTCAACTCCATTGTAAATAACTTCCGTAATTTTTTCAAACTTACTGTTTCTGTTTACTAAATATTTTTTTACTATTTCAGATATAGCAATTAAGTTTGAATCAGAGTATGAAACAACGAAGTTATCGATTAGGTCAAAGACAGACTTTTTTGTTATGTCAGCTCCGGAATGGGTGGTGGAATAATTATGACATGTGGAATAAATTAAAGGGACGTTTGCCCTTTTTGACGCTATCCTGCCGTAAAAATCAGCTTTATTTAGATGCGTATGTACTATGTCGGGTTTTATTGACAAAAGAATTTTTTTAATCTTAAAATAAATTTTCGGATTAACCAGTCCTTTTTCTTTAATATCAATCACATTTAATCCCGCATCTTCATACTTTTTAATGTAATCACCGGAATCAATTGTAATGACCGATACATCCAGATCTTTATGCTCCTTAAGGTTTTTCAAAATATCAAAAAGAAGGATCTGTGCACCGCCGATGCTGAGATTTGAAATTATATGAACAATTTTAATCCTGTTTATCAATTACAGTTAAAAATTAAATTTATTGAAACCATATCAGTAATAATTACGGCTGATTATAAATTAAAAATTAAAATTTATCTGACTGTTCTTTATTCCTTTGAGCCTTGTATTATAACACTTACCTCAGAAATGCCCGAATTTATTTTTTAAGATACAGCTTTAAAGAATCTTCAAAAGCTCTTTTTCTTTCTGCTCTTTCATCTGAATCCTTTACAGTAAACAAAAACATTAATCTCAGGTATAAACCGAAAGTATGAATGCTTTTAATGATTGCGCCCTGAACAGGACTTAAATGTTTCTTCAGATAGATCAGTTTGCTTACATACCTTTTATAAACAAAATTATAAAAATTCTTTTTCTGACTCTTGCTTTCAAAATGGATCAGATATTGCCTTGGGTCAACTATTATTTTCAAACCTGAATTCAATACATTCCTGCATAAATCCATATCTTCATAATTGAGCGGGTATGCAATATCAAATGAACCCGCATTTTCAAATGTTTCCTTTCTCATTACCATGAATGCTCCGCTTACCCATTTAACCTCAAAAGGATTTGAAAATTTTTCTCTCAGATACATTGAGAGTTTTTTAAATAGCAGATAAGGATACTTTGTAATGTAAAAAGAATCTATTAATTCGATGAAAATTCCCCTGCTCTTTCCGTAAGCGGACTGGTATGACTTATCTCCGTATTTTAATATTGAAGTTATGATTCCTATGTTTCGATTTTCCTCAAGTTGAATTACTAAAGGAGAGATACAATCATTTTCCAGTAATGTATCCGGATTTATGAAAACAACATATTCTGAATTTGAAACTTCCGCTCCGTAGTTATTGCCTCCTGAAAAACCTTTATTCTCTTTCAGCAGCAATAAATTTACTTCGGGAAATAAATCTTTAATTTGTTCTATGTCTCTTTCGGAAGAATTATTGTCGACAATAATAATTTCGAAATTATCATTTTTAATATTTCTGTAAATTGAAGAAATTAAATTTTCTATATAATCTGCTACATTATAATTAACAATGATAATTGCAAATCTTTTTCTCAAAATATCTTCTGTAGTTTAAATATACTGTTTAATGTAAGCCTGATCACAGGCTGTTTAATTCTGAATTACTTAAATCAGATTAAAAATGTTTTTTCAAACTTATCAATTGAATTATTCCAGTCTAATTTACTTCTGACAGTCGTGTAACCTTTCTCGGAAATCTGTTTTAATTTATTATTGTCATTTATTAGAGACTTTACTGCATCCGTGATATCCTTTATGTCTGCAGGGCTAACAAATATTGCCGATTCATTGTCTGTGCTGTATTCCGGCACAGCTCCTACTTTTGTAGTGACAACTGCGCATTTGCATGCCATTGCTTCTGCAGGAGGCAGTGCAAATCCTTCATTTCTGCTCAGGAACAAAAATATGTCTGTTTCCCTGTATATCTCACTGATTTTTTCTTCTGAAGGACATTTGTAAAATTTAATGTATCCGGGAAGATTGTGATATTTTTCAAGACCAAAGCTTATAAATTTTAGATTGTCATATTTGTCTTTTATTGCTTTTACGGCTTCCAGACAGGTTTCAACATTTTTTCTTGAATTTTCATAATTAATGAAAGAAATTGTTTTTTCCCTCTTTGTATAATCTTTACCCGGATTATTTAATAATGAAAAATCCAGTCCGTTAAGAATTACAGTGGAATCCGAACCGAATTTCTCTTTCATAAAATCATGCAGATAATTACTAATGGTAATCCTCTCAAGAGACATCCTGTATGAATAATCCACTTTATCAATGTTTGAATTCCATATTTCATAATCCTGTATTAAATAAACTTTCGTTCCTTTACCGGGATTAAGATTATACAGACTATATGCAGTCGGCCATGCAGTAGCAATGCTAAGATATGCATCCCTGATGAAATAATTATTTAAAACCGGCACTATGGAAATTTTAATGTTCCGTACATCAAAAAATCGGGAAAAGCTTCTTGTATAATTTTTTATCGTTCTTAAAATAGTTCTTACATTCGGTCTGAAATCAGGTGCGCCTATTTCATAATCATAGGATACTGAAGGGACATAAATATTAATATCATGACCTCTTCCCGACAAATAATTGGCGTAGTCAAATATAATTTTCATTCCGCCAGATTTAAATATTCCGGGGACCAGTATATTAATTTTTCTTTTATTCATTTCTTTTATACAGTCGCACCAGTTTACTCATGTAATTTACTTTAAGAATACTTGTAACAGTCCAGTAAATCAAAGCAATGATTATAAAGCTTATAATTAAACTGAGTATCAAAAAAAAGACACCCTTATTCTGTAATGATTCAATCAGAATAAATGATTTAAATAAAAATGAGATCAGAAAGCAAATTAAAGAAGCAAACATTATTAAAAATAAATCTTTAATTAAATTATCAAATTTACCGAGAAATTTTGTGGCATAAAATGGCAGCAGTGTCCCGTAAATACCGTAAGTGAAAAATGTTGCGATTGAAATTCCGTAATATCCGAAAGTATCGGTAAATAAATAATTAAGAAGTATTCCCATAAGATATACAGTACTTCCTATGAAGGTAAGTAATTTAAATTTTTTAGTTGCCAGAAACAAAGATGTCGGGACAATAAATGCTATCCACGGCAAAATTGCCAGTGCCTCCCAGTAAAACGGAGTTAATATTTTATTGACATCCGATCCCGTCATATTGCCTCTCAGATAAAGAATTGACAATACTTCCTTACCATATATAATTAAAAATATCACTAAAGGACAAAAAATAAAAAATAAACTCAAGAAAGTATTAGTATAAAGCACTTTGGTTTCAGTTTTTTTCTCCGCTGAATAGCTTGAAGACAGATCAGTAAGAAGTATGCTGAATACGGCTCCGAAAACCATTGAAGTAATTGCGCTTGAAATTGTTGAAGCATACGATAGAGAGGAAATGGAACCCTCACCGTAATGCGAGGCAAAATAATTTCTTGAGTAAAGATATATCTGGTTTATGAATACAAGAACGGAGATTGAAGAGCAGTTGATCAGAATTTTTTTTGTAATATCGTCAAATTTAAATTTAACGAAAGTATGCTTAATTCCTAAACTCTGCAGTCCGGTTGCCATTACAAAAAATATAACAATGTTGCCGATTGTGAATCCGAAAGATAAGTTATAAATCAAATCGGAATTATATACCGGGAAAAATATTGAAAGGATAATCGCCAGACTGACTATTGCCTGCGCCAGTACCGGAAAGATAAATTTTCTTAATGAATTATAAAGCGGCTGATATAAAGTCAGCAATGATTTGAAAAAAATTGCCGGAAAAATAATTAAAGCAATGCTTTCTGCTTTGGTCTTTTTTAATCCTTCAAACCCCGGTAGAAGTAAACTTATAACTTCATTTTTGTTAAAAGTTATTATCAGCGTTAAAATTAATGCGATTAAAAAAATTATCTTATACAGATTATTGAAAGATTTTCCTGCAATCTCCCTGTTGTTAAGTATATCCAGTGAAGAATATTCACTGTTGACAACACCTCTGAGTGAATCAATTCCGATTAATATGATTAATCCGTCAGGAATTCCCATAACTGCGGAAATTATATCCGCATTATCCGAAACGCCTAAATACGATGCAACCAGTAAATTTTTAACAACATCGATTATTTTAATAACAAGAACGGCTACAAATGTTTTTGTAAATATCTTTGCCAGTTTATCCATTTTGGACTTTTAAAGAATCAACATTAAACAAACATCCCAGGAAAATAAAATAAAACGCCATTACAAAATGTTCGGGATATGCTAAAATATTTTCCATCATATTCTGAACTGATAATCCTACAGTAATGGAAATACAGAGAAAGATTTTAAGTTTATTACTGATATAATAATCCTTCTTTCTGATAAAAAATATTTTGATGTAATTCATTATTACCACTGCAAGGATTAAGAATGTAAAAATAACTCCAAACTGAATGGAAAACAATAAAAGCGTATTATGAGGGTCAGGCACATCTTCAAGACTGCCGAAGAAAAATTTTTCATTTCTGAAAATATTTACTGCCTCCGTGACTCCGTATCCGAATAATGTATGCTGCAGATCCCTTACTATCATGTCATAAGCCGTTGCCCAAAGTATAATACGTGAAATCGAACTGTTGGACTTTGCAAAAGTAAAATCAAGAATTACCAGGTAAACAGAAATTATGAGAAAGAAAATCGTAATAAAAAATATTTTCTTGGACTTAGAGTATGTGATTATTAAAATAGCAAGTAATGAACCGATGTATCCTGCACGGCTCAGGGTAAAAAGAAGTGTAACAAGAAAAAGAATAATTAAAAAAAGAAAGAATGATAAACTTATTTTTTTACTGAAGTACTTATAAATTGTAACGGGAATTAAAATAGTAAAGATATGTGAAGCGGTATTCGGATGAATGAAAATGCCCGTAGTCATTGCGCTGTATAATGCATTTAAAGGTAATCCGGCGAAATATGTTATAAGTGAAATCAGCGTAACAAATAACCCTGAGTAGATCAGAAAGTTCAGAAATTTTTCAAATAAAATTTCATTTGTCAAAATCCTCCTGGGGAAATAGTAGAAAAGAAGTATCAAAAGAATAAAATAGCTGAACAGTTTAAATACAGAAGATACAGAACTGTTAGTACTGATATTCCTGAAAGCTGAAAAGAAAAACACTAAAAATATGAGGGAAAAAAATATGTTAAGAACATTAATTGACGGAACCGAATGTTTAAGTATATTTTCTTTAGGTATTAATGAAAAGAAACACATAAATAGAAAGAATTGTATGAATGCAGTTCCGTTGTAAATAACAGCCGAACCCGGCAATACGGTTGCATTGTAGAAAATCAGGATGAGCATCAAAAAGATTACATGGTCAGCAAGTTTGAACTTAGAAGGCATGATTAATGATTAATTAGACCTTAATATTTGTCATTTTCGAGGAGTATATGAAGACAAATCCGTATTCAGATAATTCCATTTGGTTTTTGCAACAAGAAAAAGATAAATCAGACAAAAACTTAATAACATTGAAATTAAAATTATACTAAGTCTTTTGGGTTTAACCTTTTTATCCGGTATTATTGGAGGATCCAGTACCAGTACGGAAGGTGTTTCTCTCTTTTCTTCAATTTTTGACTGTTCCAAAAGAGGAATGAGAGTTGACATAACTTTATTTTGAATTTCTACTTCGCGTTTTAATCTTAAATAGTTTAAGATAATTTTCGGTTTTCCTTTTAATGTAAGAACATCCTGAGTATCATTATTATTTCTGACATCAGAAAGCTGCTTTTTCATTTCTATAATTTGTTCCTCAAGGGATTTAATCTCTGCCTGATCAGGTGATAATATTTTTTTCAGCAATGCAAGTTTTATCTCTTCAGACTTAATCTCGGTTTCCAGTTCAATCTCCGCCTTTACTGCAGCCTGTACCTGCAAATCCGGAGCTATTCCGAAAACATCCTGAAACTGTTTGAGACTGTCTTCGAGTTTAGTCAGATCATCTTTTGATTCGTTATATCTGTTCTGTATGAACTCCTTGTTATTTTTTGCATTCTGAATATTTAATTCTGTATTGATCTTATTCAGCTGATAAACTAAAAAATCCGCAATTTCCTTAGCTTTTGCCGGATCTTTATCCAGTGCACCGATTTCCATTGTACCGGCAATTTTATCTTTCGTAATTGTCATTACATTTTCCCTGAAATACTTCGTCGCATCAAACATAGTTTTGAACTTTTCCTCTTCGATAATATTGAACTTTAATATTGCTTCTTCCACACATCTCCTGCTTACGAGAATATTTTCATACAAAGCCAGTTCCTTTGTAACAGAACCGCCTCCAAGATTGCCTATATCCGATAAATCAGGAATTGCATCTACTCCAAGCAGTGTATTTATTCCGCCCGACTTTGAAATTGATTTTATAGTAGCAGAAGAGAGAAAAATCGGATCTAATATAAAAAATACGATTAAACCTGTTACTAACCCTACAGCTAAAGTGGACAGGAGAATTATTTTCTTTTTTGACAAGAAAATAAATATTAAGTCTTCATATGTTAATTCTTTCCTCGGATTATTATTATCCGCCATTGGCTTGAATGATTTTTATTTTAATGTTTATATTTTTAATTCATTAATTTCTTTATGCAAAAGTAATTCCGGCTTACTCACTGATTTAAAAACTACAATTTTAAACTGATAATATTTTAAGACGCATTAATGAACAAATTCAGAAAATTACTTATTCTGCTTAATCAGAATATATGTTGTCAGAATCCCGAGAATAATGGCAGCAATCTGAGCTACAGTGGTAATTGTCTCTGAAAAAGGCGTTTCAACTTTTTTCGGGATATAAACAAAATCACCGGACTGGATCTGTGTTTCATCCGGTAAATACCAGCCCCTTGAATTGAATTTTATTATCCTTACATTGCTTTCATCAGCTGCAAGTCCGTATCCTCCTGCATTCCTGATATAATAATCAACATCTTCTCCTTTTTTAAAAGGCACATATCCTTCCTGACCGACCTGACCGAATACGTAAACAATATTCTTATTGTCGTTGATATAAATAATATCTTTTCCCTCAAGCAATACATTCTGAGTCTGATCATTCTTGTTTATAAGTCTTTCAAAATCAACTATCACTCTGTTCCGTTTGGATTTTATGTCTGTTTCGAAATTTTGTCTGTCCTGATTAGAAATTAACAGATCATTAGCACGGGAGTTGATTAATATTTCCGAAGTGTCCTTTGCAGCGTATTCCGCGTCATAAGTCCTGAAAAGTATGCTTAAAGGCAGATAAGCTTTTTCTTTTAAACCTCCAGCCATGTCTATGACATCCTTCAGTCTTGTGTTCTTAAATGATATCGGATAATACCCAGGCCTTAATACTTCGCCGAGTATAAGAACCGATAAATTCTTCTGATAATTTATTTTACTCTTTACAAACAGTCTGTCAAATTTTTCGATCTTGAATTTTTTGTCTCTTTCAAATGACAGATTTATTATATCAAATCCATCCTTATTCTCAAATGCCCTGTACAGCATAATACTGTCCTGCTCAGCATCCACATCAAATCCTCTTCCTATCCCTATTACAGTCTCAAGATCATCTCCCTTGACATGTTCGTATGCTCCTGCAAGCTGTACGGCTCCTCCAATGGAAATAAAATTATTATCGGGCTGTGAATAAGGAATTTTTAAAAGATCCCCTTCCAGAAAAAAAGGATTGTCTTCGTCTTTATTTGTCAGAAAGTATTTGTAAATATCAACATTTATCACTGACCCGTCCTTCCTTGAAAGTTCTATATTTCTCAGCGATATCTGCGTATTCAAAAACTCCCTCTGATTTGTCTTTTCGTAAAATACTCTTGATGTGTTTAATGTATCAAATATAAGAACCTTCAGTATTTCCGAAACTCTTGTGACAGGCGAAACTTCAAAGGTACCCTGCGTTAGTCCTGAAACCTTTATCAGGAATGTTCTCGGCGTATTCAGCGTAAAACTAACATCACTTGAATAATATCTTTTTTTAACTTCCCTTATTACCCTCTCTTTCGCTTCGCTTAATGTCATTCCGTTTACCTTAACTTCTCCTACGGTCGGAATAATGATCGATCCTTCAGGTGAAACAACCAAAGCTACCTGCTGATTTATGTATCCGTAAAGTCCCAACGAAAATACGTCATTCGGACCAACTTTATATTTATCGGGATTAATAGCCCCTTCAATCGGGACTGATCTGTTCTTGAATGTGTTCTGACCTTCAAGTTTGTCAAATATATCAGGCGCATCGGCATTAATGCTTGAACTTGTATTCGGAACCCCGCTTTTATTCAGTATTTTATTCATCGGGTCGTCTTCTTTGTCTTTATCCTTGCTTTTGAACTGAGAATAAGATGAAGTGGAAACTGCCAGCATCAGCAGCAATAAAAATTTTAATTTCATATTTTTCATAATCCGAATTGTCCGATTGTTTTGTTTAATATTTCTTTTGTCTGATCAGTGGAAGTTGTCTCGCAGTAAATTCTTAACAGCGGTTCAGTCCCTGAAGCCCTGATGATTATCCATCCGTTGTCAAAATAAAACTTAAACCCGTCAAGATTATCAATCGACAATATTTTCTTTCCCCCGATCTCATCACCAGCTTTCATTGCCTTACAGGTTTCAAGAGTTTTAAGTTTTTTCTCTTCAGTCGTCCTTAAATCATTCCTCTGATAAAAATATTTTCCGAATTCATCGTCGAGTTCTTTTTTAAGTTCGGAAATGCTCTTCCCGTATTCCGCAAGCATTTCGAGATAAAGCATACCGTTGAAAACTCCGTCTCTTTCCGGAAGATGTCCTTTAATTCCTATGCCGCCGCTTTCTTCAGCTCCGATAAGAACATCATCGGTTATCATTATCTTTGAAATGTGTTTGAAGCCGATAGGAACTGTTAACAATTCGATTCCGTTTTTTTCGCAGTACTTTTTTATAAGCTCGCTTGTGGAAAATCCTCTGACTACTTTTCCTTTCATACCTTTCTTCTCATACAAATATCTGAGAAGCAGAGCAAATGTTTTCTGCGCGTCAAGGAAATCTCCTTTTTCATCTATAATTGCAATCCTGTCTGCATCTCCGTCGGTTACAATGCCAATGCTGTAATTTCCGTTCTTAATATCTGAGCAGATCTCAGTGAGATTTTTTTCTACCGGCTCGGGTGCGTTTTTACCGAAACCGGGATTTACTTCTCCGTGTAGCTGATTAATTTCAATGAACCTGTTTATTATATTCTGTCCCGCGCCGTACATTGCATCATAAATAATTTTAAGATCTGCATTCTTAATTTTTTCTGTTGAAATTTTATTCTTAAGATAATTATAATAATATTCATTTCCATCGAAGTATTTTATAATTCCGTCTGATAGTAATTCATTAAAAGACTTTTTAAGTTCGACTTCCCTTATATTTTTAAGCTCGTTCTCGATCTTAGCTATTTCATCAGGATCCATTGAACCGCCGAATTCATCCTTAAGCTTGTATCCGTTGTACTGAAACGGATTATGAGATGCTGTTATCATTACACCGAGAGCGCACTTCAGGTCTCTTGCAAGAAGTGAAACCGTCGGCGTTGTTACAAAGCTGCCTGTAAGATTAACTTTAATATTCTGATTCCCGAATACTTCTGCAACAGCGTGAGCAAATTCCCTTGACTGGAATCTTGTATCATATCCGATCACTATTCCGTTCTCAATGTTTTTATGATCTTTAAAAACCAATGCAGTGGCTAATGCGGCTCTTCTTACATTAACAAATGTATATGTATCCGCAATTATCCCTCTCCAGCCATCGGTTCCGAATTTCACCGGTTCTGTTTTGTTGCTCATTTAAATGAATATTTTAGATTTTTAAAAAGTAGAAAAGAATTATAGGTTTTCCCTCTCTTTATTTTGCAAAACCCAGTTTTTGACGTAATTGATTGTTTCAAAGGTAGGCGTTCCGGGTGTGAATAACTGTCCGATTCCGAGTTTTTTTAATTCATCTATGTCAGCTTCAGGTATGATTCCTCCTCCGAATAAAAGCACATCTGTAAGTCCTTTATCATCCATTAACTTTTTTACCTTAGGGAAAATTGTCATATGAGCTCCGCTCAGTATGCTTATCCCGATTGCATCAACGTCTTCCTGCAATGCCGCTTCAACAATAGTTTCAGGTGTCTGCCTTAATCCCGTGTAAATAACTTCTATCCCGGCATCCCTGAATGCTGCTGCTATGACTTTAGCGCCTCTGTCGTGACCGTCAAGCCCGACTTTCCCGATAAGAACTCTTATTTTTTTATCCTGCGATTGATTGTCTGACATATTGTTTTACAAATTTAATCCAAATACTGATTTACTTCAAGGTATTTTTAAGTTTCCGCTTTACTTATTTCAAGTTTATCAAGATCTTTGTGTGAATATTTCTGATAAAAGTAAACTGCTATTACTCCGATCAGAACTGCAAACCAGAGCGTGGCAACTCTTATTATAAATGTAGAAGCTACGGAAACATCTTTCGGGATCTTCATTAAAACCATCAGTCCCGTCAGCGATGCTTCAGTCACTCCGAGACCTCCCGGAAGCATTGCTATCGAACCGACTATTGTGGAAAAACCGTAAATAAATACTGCACTCATAAGGCTTACATTAATGTGCGAGATAGACGAATAAACTCTGAGTATAACATACAAACCAAGGCATTCACAGAACCAGGCTGCCGCACTGACTACCGTTGCAATTATCAGCGGTTTTATTTTTACAAGAGTATAAATGCTTTCATATGCTTCGTGGAATTTATGTGCGAACCTGCTTAATAATTTCACTTTCTCAAGATATGAAATGACTTTCATTGAAAGCTTTCTCGAACTTATTAACATCACTCCGGAAATAAAGAATAATCCGACACCTATGATAATTCCCTTTCCGTAATTAAAAACAAAAGCTCCGGCTATGCAAAGCAATACAACTGATATAAAATCTGTGAGTCTCTCAGCCAGAATGATCGGTGCTGACCTGCTGATCGGTGTTCCGTTCTCCTCCCTTACGAGATATGATTTCAGAAGCTCTCCCATCTTGCCCGGGGTAACGCTCATTACGAATGTCGCCATGAAGATCAGAAAACTTGCTTTGGGCTTTAGATCAATATTAAGCAGCTTTCTGTAATATTCCCATTTGTAATATCGGATTATGTAATTGCCGAATGATAATGCAAGTATAAGAGGAAAATATATCCAGCTGAATTCTCCGAATGTCCTTATCAGATTATCAAAGTCGGCATAAATGCTGAATCCGAGAAAGACTAATGCTCCGAATGCAACCGATATTAATATTTTCTTCTTATTCTTTGAGAACAATTAAAATACTTTTTGTATTGTTTCGTAAAGTTTTACAAGAGGCAATCCGACAATATTGTAATAATCGCCTTTTATCTTTTCTATGAACAGGCATCCAAAGTCATCCTGTATTCCGTATGCTCCCGCTTTGTCAAGCGGTCTGAACTTATGAACATAATAATCTATTTCATCTTTATGAAGCTTCCTGAAGTATACAGAGGTTTTTTCGTATGCAAATTTTTCATTTCCGTTTGTTGTGTTGATCACATTTATTCCGGTATAAACATAATGCCTATTTCCGCTGAGCGCTTTCAGATATTCTTTTGCCTGTTTCATATCTTTTGGCTTGTTCAGTATTTCCTTTCCGAGAAGTACTATCGTATCTGCCCCGATCACGATCTCCTTTTTGTATTTTCCGGCGACTGTTCCTGATTTCAAAACAGAATTATGCCTGACAAGATGAACCGGATTGTGATCTCTGAGTTCAAGTTCTAATGCTCCGCTGTCAACTGAAACCGCATTTAAACCTATCTGTTTCAATAGCTTCTTCCTACGCGGAGATTTTGACGCTAGTATATATTTCTGTCCGAGTATTGTTTTTAGACTTATCAATCTAATCCTTTATGAGTTCCATCACTTTATTCAGTGCATCTTCCTTCCTGATTATAAATCTCTCTCCTGTTCTTCTTTTTTTGATTTCAACATTGCCTTCTTTAAGATTCTTTTCCCCGATGATAAGCTGTACGGGAATTCCTATCAGATCAGCATCATTGAATTTCACTCCGGGTCTTACACCTTCCCTGTCATCATATAATGTCTCAATTTTCTTTTCATTGCTAAGCTGTCCGTAAAGTTCTTCCGAAATATTCTTTACTTCATCGGATTTTCCTCCGAGACTTATCAGAATTACTTTAAACGGAGCCAGTTCACCTTTCCAGATAATTCCTTTATCGTCGTTGTTCTGCTCAATGTATGAAGCAGCAGTTCTTTCCACACCGATACCATAACTTCCCATTATTACCGGATTCTCTTTGCCTTCTGCATCTAAGAAAGTCGCTCCAAGAGATTCAGCATATTTTGTTCCGAGTTTGAATATATGACCGACCTCGATCGCTCTGGTAATTTTAATTTTGCTTTTTCTGTCAGAAGTCTCTTCACCTTCTTTTACAATTCTAAGGTCTTTGTACTCAATTCCTTTTACATCGCGCTTAAGATCAATGTTTTTCAAGTGATAATCATTTTTATTTGCGCCGCTGACAAGTTCGTCCGCATCTTCAAGAAGAAGATCCGCAATAATTCTGATGTTTTTATTTTTTAATCCTACAGGTCCGATCGAACCGGCATCTGCTCCTGTAATTTCCATTAGTTCTTCATTATGAGCGGAACGGATGTTAATGCCAAAATAATTCTGAAGCTTCATTTCATTCACTTCATCATCGCCGCAAACTAATGTCAGCACATATTCATTTCCGTCTTTTCCCGCGTTTACAAAAACTCTCGACTTTGCTAAATGCGATTTATCCTTTGTCCCTGTGAAATCTGCAAGCTCGTCAATGGTTTTAATATCAGGTGTATGAAATTCTTCTGCTGCCAGATCAGAATTTTTCCTATCAACTTTTTCTTTGTATGAAACAGCTACTTCCAGGTTCGATGCATAACTTCCGTCTTCGCTTATAACAATATTGTCTTCTCCTGCTCCTGCCGGCACCATGAATTCTTCCGAATCGCTTCCGCCCATTGCACCGCTGTGTGCAGACACAACTGTAAAATCCAGTCCGCATCTTGTGAAAATATTCCTGTATGCTTTTGCCATATCATTATATGATCTGTCCAATGCTTCCCATGAAGAGTCAAATGAATATGCATCTTTCATTGTGAACTGACGTCCCCTGAGCACACCTGCTCTCGGACGTTCTTCATTTCTGAATTTTGACTGTATCTGATACCATACCTGAGGCAGATCTTTGTATGAAATGAGATTGGGTTTTGCGATCGAAGTAAATACTTCTTCATGAGTCGGACAAAGTACAAGCTCTCTGTTCTTTATTCTGAACATCAGATCACCGTAATCTTCAAGTCTTCCCGTTTCAGCCCAGAGTTCTGCAGGAGAAATAGCCGGAAGAAGAAATTCGTTTCCGCCTATAGCATTCATTTCCTCTCTGATTATGTTTTCCACTTTTCTGAAAACTATCAGCCCGAAAGGAAGCGAAGAATAAACTCCTGAAGTAAGCTGTCTGATCATTCCTGCTCGGATCATCAGTTTATGCGAAGCAGTTACCGCATCTACCGGATCATCTTTTAATGTAGGAAGAAAAAATTTTGTAAGTCTCATAAATTATATAAGTTTACAATATAAAAATGACTGCTTTCTATTACAATACATTTCTGAATAAATTTAGACTTCCGCACTTTATACAAAGATTTTTGCCACAAAGTCTCCAAGACACTAAGGAATAAATTTTAAAGACAGTACCCTTTGTGACTTCGGGTTTTAGTGGTAACTTTTATTTTTTATCCTGTCTGACAATCATCTCAGGTAAGATTAATTATTGAACTGTAACCATAGAATTTTATGCTTACTTTAAAAAAAACATGGAGGCAAAAATGAAAATTTGCTTTTTTATATTTGCATTAATACTTTCATCAGAAGTTTTTCCTGCTGATACTGTTTCCGTAAAATATTTTCCGCTTAAGGCAGGAAACACCTGGTATTACAAGACAACATCTTCTCCTATACCATTCCCTCCTGTATTCCATAAAGATTATATAGAGAAAGACACTTCCATAAACGGAATAACTTATTTCAAATTTTACAAGTATTATTCGTTAAGTTTTATAAGAATTGATTCCGTCAATGGAAACCTTCTTGCTTATTCACCCGGAAACGGTTGCGGTTCTTATGCCAATGACAAGATAATTGACAGTCTTGCATCGTCCCCCGGAAATCAGATAACTTGTATTTATGAGAATATTCAGACAAGGCGCTGCGTTTCCACCGGTACGCAGAATGTGTTCGGAATTATTTCAGACACAAAGGATTTTGATCACTACGGTCTGTTCGTTGCAACCATTACATATGCAAAAAATTTCGGAGTAATAGGTTACTGCAGCGGGGATCCTCCGCCCTGCACTGCTTTTACGAATCTTATCGGCTGCCGGATTGACGGCATAGTTTACGGAGATACAAATCTTACAAGTATAGAGCAGTTCGGTAATCCAATTCCCGAATATTTTTCACTTAAACAAAATTTCCCAAACCCGTTCAACCCTTTGACAATTATCAATTATCAATTAGCAATTAACAATGTTGTGAGTTTGAAAGTCTATGATGCTTTGGGTATAGAAGTCGTAACTTTAGTAAATGAAAAACAAGATCCCGGAAGGTATTCAGTTGAATTCAGCGGCGAAGGGCTTCCGAGCGGGATTTATTTTTATAAACTTGAAGCGGGAGATTTTACTGAGACGAAGAGGATGGTATTGCTTAAATAAGGACATTTGTCCTTTAATAATTTTTTTACTTTCAAATAGAATTATATGAAAAAATTTATTTTAATTTCATGTTTGATTTTGCAGTCAAATCTGTCATTTTCTATTCCTGGTTGGATTGAATCGCCTGTAATCACAGATAATGTTCTCAGAAGTATTTATTTCATTGATTCAAATACAGGTTTTGTCTGCGGAAGCAACGGATCAATTTTTAAAACAACCGACGGAGGAAACATATGGCTCCCGGGTAATAGTCCGGGAATAGGAAATTTTGAGAATATCTATTTTATCGATAATCAAAGAGGATTACTCACTACCGTCCCAATGCCTTCAGAAGCAGGTTATTGGTTTGTTATTTTTCTTACAACTAATCAGGGGTTAAACTGGGTTCAAATTCAGCAAGGCAGCAATTTTATAACTGATTTCTATATTGACAGTTCTGAATTTTTCCTTTCCATAGACGGCGTATTCGGTTTTGAAACAACCGGAGGTGTATCATATTCTCCTTTAAATCCGATAAATTTTAATTCATTGCCTTATTTTGATTTTTTTCGCAATTCAGGAGTAAAGTCTGTTTGTAAAAACAATGACAGAATCTGGATTTCTGCAAGTTACGGTGATGACGTTGGTACATATGTCAACAGATTAGGATATACAACGAATTACGGCATAAACTGGCAAATAGTAATGCATGATTCGGCAGTACTGTGGAATGAACCTCCTTCACATAATAAGTTTTTTAATATCAGATTTGTAAATGATTCGGTTGCTTATCTTTCTTCCAAACTTGGTTTAATGAAAACTGAAAATGAAGGAGCTGATTGGTATATTCTGGATACTACTGTTACAAAGAATGTACAGAAAAACTATTTTACATCATTTGATACGGGATGGATTTTCAAGTCAAATAAAATTTATAAATCTACAAGCGGAGGCGTTAATTGGGACACAAATTTTATATATAATTCGAATTTCACTCAGCCGTTTTTCCTGAATTCTTTGACAGGTTATATACTTTGTGATAACAGAAGAATATTGAAAACAATCAATGGAGGATTAGTTAGCGTTAAAAATTCAGGTAATCAGAATATTATTGACAAATTCTCCCTTTCCCAAAACTTCCCAAACCCATTCAACCCAAAAACAATTATCAATTACGAATTGCCTGCCTCGCCACAAGGCGGGGCAATTACGAATTTTGTGAAGATTAAAGTATTTGACGTATTGGGTAAAGAAGTAGCAACATTAGTCAACGAAAAACAAAATGCAGGAAGCTATTCTGTTGAGTTTAACGGAGAAGGAGTTGCAAGCGGGATTTATTTTTATAAATTAGAAACGGGAAATTTTGCAGTGACAAAGAGAATGGCATTGTTGAAATAATATTTAATGAAAACATAAAACAGATTAATTTTGATTTTTGTTATATTGCAATAAATTAATTCAAAAAGATTTGAGCAAAAAAATACTTATTCTGTGTACCGGCAATTCCTGCAGAAGTCAGATGGCTGAAGGATTTCTTAGATCATTCGGAAAGGAACTGGAGGTATATTCAGCCGGAACAAATCCTGCCGCAAAGATAAATCCCAATACTGTTACAGTAATGAATGAGATCGGTATTGACGTCAGCAAAGCTGTTCCGAAAGATGTCAGCAAATTCATAAACGAATCATTCGATTATGTTATTACAGTCTGCGACAATGCAAAAGAATCCTGTCCTGTATTTACAGGTAAAGTGAAAAAGACAATTCATCTGGGATTTGTTGATCCCTATGAGGCAAAAGGAAGCAGGGAAGAAATTCTGAATGAATACAGGGAAGTCAGGGATGAAATAAAACGAACCTTTATGGAATTTTACAGGACAAAATTAGAAGAATGATTTTATATATTTTTTCTTTATACACGACAAAACATATGAAGAAATTATGATTTTTACCACAAAGGCTCAAAGATACTTAGAAAAAAATAACAATCTTTGTGACGATTTGTCTTTGTGGCAAATTCTTTTTATTTGTTTTGAGACATTCTCGCAATGGGAGGACTTGCCTCGCCGAGAGCGGATGGGGGTCACATCAGCCATAATTCTTAATAAATAATTTTTTTTGTCGTGTTTAAAAAATATTTTTAAATCAGTGATAATTCACTTCATCTATTCTCCGGAGATTGTTAATTTACGTTAAATAAATTTATGTTTAATAACTTGATTCAAATTCTTTACATTGGTCTCGGAGGATTCCTCGGGGCGGTAATGAGATTTCTTATATCACGGTTTGTGGGAAATTATTTTTCATCATTCCCTCTCGGCACTCTCATTGTAAATGTTTCAGGAAGTTTGCTTCTGGGATTTATTGTTTACAGCGTATCTTTCGGTAAGAACATATCTCCTGAATTCAGAGACTTCATGATTATAGGTTTCATCGGAGCTTTTACCACTATGTCGACATTCGCATATGAATCTTTCCGTCTTGCAGAACTTTCCGAATTTATGTACTCTTTCTTAAATCTTTTTCTGAATGTTTTTCTTTGCCTTCTTGCGGTTTATGCCGGGAAGGAATTAAGTATTTTACTTAACAAATAATTTTATGCAAAAAGAAACTGACGCAGTGCTTCTGCGAATTTTCATAGGCGAAAGTGATAAGTTTAAGGGAAAAAATCTTTATCATTACCTTACGGAATATCTGAGGGAAAATCATTATGCAGGCGTAACAGTGCTCAGAGGCATTACGGGTTTCGGCAAAGCCAGCGTAATAAGATCATCCGACCTTCTGGATATATCATCCGACCTTCCGATTGTAATAGAAATTGCCGATACAGCAGATAAGATCGGACAGCTTAAAAAAGTTTTCGATGAGACAAATATGATAGGAAGCGCTCTGATCACTGAAGAAAAAA
The DNA here is from genome assembly GCA_018266895.1 of Bacteroidota bacterium. Classification (GTDB taxonomy): domain Bacteria; phylum Bacteroidota; class Ignavibacteria; order Tepidaquicellales; family Tepidaquicellaceae; genus JAEUSI01. The sequence goes on along the minus strand of JAFDZQ010000072.1, from coordinate 13,524 downwards.
TAAAGATCATCAGGTACGGGGAAAAATAGCTTATATACCTTCCCTGTCAAGCAGATTGCTCAGATCGGAATATTTTTTAAGATAGTCTTTATTGCTGGCTTTAATAACTTCATATGCCTCTTCCCTGCCGTACACGCTTTCAATCTCGCATCTTTTGCCTTCGGATCCCGGAGCATCTTTATATGTAAGAAAATAATGCTTCAGTCTTTCCACAAACGAATCAGAACAATCGGAAATGTCTTTCCATTTGCTGAAGATCGCATCATCTTTCATGATAGCTATGATCTTATCGTCCGCTTCATGGTTGTCTATAAGCCGCAGGCCTCCTATCGGAATTGCCTGAAGAAGGATATTACTGTGATTAAGCGCTTTTTCTGTTACAACGCAGATATCAAGCGGATCATTGTCACCGATGATATCCTTTCTTCCTGTTTTTTGCATGCAGTATTCCGCTACATTCTTTGAGCACAGTGTCTGAGGAATGAATCCGTAAGGAGTCGGACAAATATTGGAATATTTCTGCGGTCTGTCAACTTTCAGGAATCCGCTTTGTTTTTCTATTTCATATTTTACTGTATCGGTAGGCACTATCTCAATGTAAGTGGTCACAATCCCGGGAAAATCTTTTCCAATCGGAACTCCGTGCCATGGATGCGACTTCATAAGCAGTCTGATCTTTCCCCAGATGTCTTCTAATATTTTATCGTTCATTATTTTAATTTGTAATTTATTTTGAAATGTATTCCAGACATTTCCTAATTATGTCTTCCGTATTTAATTTTGTTTCGGCTTTATTCTGTTTCAGAACTTCCCTTATGATTTTTTCTCCTTCACTGCGAAGATAACCAAGATTCATCAGAGCGTTCAGGGCTTCAAGCCTTGCGTGATCATCCGTTCCGGTGCCGGCCGGGCGCTCATTTTTTCTGTCCGTATCACTGTCTATCCTGTACACTTTATCTTTGAGAGTCATTGAAATAAGCTCAAGTTTTTTCTGACCAAGACCCGGAATTTTTATCTGGTAAGAAAGACTGTTTCCTGAAATAAGGCTTACTATCTCTTCAAATGAAATGTGTGTGAGAATGTTATGCGCTATCTTTGGTCCGATTCCGTTCACTGAAATAAGCAGTTTAAACATTTCCTTTTCTTTTTCATCTATGAATCCGTACAATGTCAGCGAATTCTCCTTCACATCAAGATGGGTATGAATCGTCAGTTCAGAACTGTCTTCCGCCGGCTTGTCGTTTATAAATTCACTGACTTTTTTTGAAATGAAGATCTGATATCCGACTCCGTTTACGTCAAGAATCACTTCACTCTTATTTCTGCGGATCAGGTTTCCTTTTAATAAAGAAATCATTTAACTTTTTTTGAGATTATCCTTCCGGGATTATTTTCAGCAAAAGTCTTCCAGCTGTTTCCGTTTTTCTTATTTGAGGTTTTTCCGAAACAATTCTGAAGACTGTTAAAATGACATAAAGCAACTGCCAGAGCATCGGAAGAATCTGCAGGCATATTATTTTTCAGAGACAGAATGGATTTTACCATATACTGCACTTGTTCCTTGGATGATGCTCCGTTTCCGGTAACCGATTTTTTAACTTCTCTGGGAGAGTACTCGGCGATCTTAAGATCTGAATTCAATGCTGCAATGATTGCAACGCCCCTTGCCTGTCCGAGTTTTAATGTTGACTGAATGTTCTTTCCGTAAAAAGCTGTTTCTATTGCAAATTCATCCGGTCCGAACTGCGATATACATTTAAGACAGCTGTCATAAATGATCTTTAATCTTTCCGGAAGAGTTTTTTTGGAATTAAGCACAATAGTATCGTAATGTATCAGCGACGTATGCCCTTTTTTGTTTTCAATTATCCCGATGCCTGTAACAGACGTACCCGGATCTATTCCGATTATTTTCATTTTAAAAATTTAGAATGGCAAATCATTCATCCGGAAAATCCGCATTGGAATAAACATTCTGCACATCATCATTATCCTCAACCGCCTCTATGCATCTTATCACAGCATCAACATTCTTACTGTCAACCGGCAGAAGATCTTTTGCAATGTACTGAAGCGAAGCGCTTTCTATTTTATATGATTTTTCTTCTATCGCCTTTCTTACTTTTTCAAAATTTTCAAGAGAAGAAGTCACTTCGTACAAATCACCTTCTGAATCAAGATCGTCAGCTCCCGCTTCAAGTATTACATCCATCAGGTCATCTTCCTTAACATTTTCTTTTTCGACATAAATGACGCCTTTCCTTTCAAACATCCAGGAAACTGAACCTGATTCGCCGAGATTTCCGTTTGCTTTTGAAATTGAATGCCTTAGTTCTGCAACTGTTCTGTTTTTATTATCGGTCACGCTCTCAATGATCATTGCAATTCCGTGAGGAGCGTATGCTTCATAAGTTATTTCTTCATACTTGACACCTTCGAGTTCACCCGTGCCTTTTTTAATTGCTCTTGTGATATTGTCCTGCGGCATATTGCTTGCTTTTGCAGTTTGAATTGCAAGCCTCAGTCGCGGATTTGCATCAGGATCGCCTCCGCCGTCCCTTGAAGAGATCGTTATTTCTTTAATGATCTTTGTAAATACTTTTCCACGGGCTGAATCTGTAGCGGCTTTCTTTCTTTTAATTGTAGCCCATTTGGAATGTCCAGACATAAATTCTCCGAATTATTATGTTTGATTATATAATTTAGTTGGCTTGATATCTCTTATTCTGAGTTTAGTGTATTCTCTTCCTTTCCAGAAATTTTTATCTACGGAATAGCAAATGTCAAAATTACTTCCTTCTTTTATAATAAGTTTGTTTGCAGAACCGTTACCGGAATGACCGTTCATTCCGTTATCCCTGTATTCATGAGAATTAAAAAACACAGCTTCGAATTTCTTGTTTGATTCACTGTCTTTTACTTTGAAGATATGTGTGTTTGATTTTTCAGTGAAATATACTTTGTCAATTACTTCAACATTCCTTGTTACAAAAACAGGAGTCATATTCTCGGGTCCGTGCGGTTCGAAAAATGAAAGTATCTGTATGAATTTCGGCGACAGATCTTCAAATGTAATTTCACTGTCAACTTCAATCTCCGGTATCAGCTGTTCATCGCTTATTTCCCTTGAAGCAATTTCATTAAAGGATTCCTTGAATGAATCAATCTTATCGAGTTCAATTTCAAGACCGGCTGCATGAAAATGTCCTCCGAATTGTATTAAATGATCCTGGCACTTTTTCAGGGCTTCATAAATATTAAATGAATTTATGCTTCTTGCGCTTCCTTTGGCTACGCCGTTTACGGTCGTAAGTACAATGGAAGGCAGATTATATTTTTCGACTAATCTTGCTGCAACGATTCCTATAACTCCGGGATGCCATTTTTCATTATGGATAATAATCGAATTCAGGTTTTTAATGTCAAGCTCATCTTCAAACATTGTAAATGCATCATCGGTAATCGATTTATCAATACCTCGTCTTTTTTTATTTTCTTCATTCAGTATTTCAGTAAACTCGTTAATCTTGTCGTCATCAGTGCAGGTTAAAAGTTCAACAGCCCTTTTTGCATCTCCAAGCCTTCCTACTGCATTAATTCTCGGAGCAACGGTAAATACTATGTTACTTGTATTCAGATTTCCTAATTTCAGTCCGCTGGATTCGATAAGAATTCTTAATGACAGTCTGGGATTGCTGTTGATCCTTGCAAAACCTTCATTAACCAGAATTCTGTTTTCGTCATTTAACGGTACAATATCCGAAGCAGTGGCTATTGCCACAAGGTCTATTAAAGTTTCCGGAATTTCTGGTCTGCGTGTTTTTATAGCAATCGCCTGAACAAGTTTAAATGCAACACCTGTCCCGCAAAGATATTTGAAAGGATAATTATCGTCTGATCTCAGAGGATCCATTACAGCCAGCGCTTCGGGAATTTTTTCAGGCGGCTGATGGTGATCGCAGATAATGAAATCAATACCTAAGGATTTTGCGTATTTCACTTTGTCGGTTGCTGTTATTCCGCAATCAATGGATACTATCAGTTTAATATTTTTTTCCCTGGCATAATCTATTGACTGAATTGATATTCCGTATCCTTCTTTAATTCTGTCCGGGATATAGTATTCAGGATCAAGTCCGTAATTTCTGAGAAAAAGGTAAAACAGGGAAACTCCGCAGGTGCCGTCAACATCATAATCTCCGAGAATCATAATCTGCTCTTTGTTTTCTATTGCTTCTACTATCCTGTCGGACGCAATATCACAGTCTTTCATCAGCAAAGGATCATATAGTTTATCCATTGTCGGTCTGAAAAACTTTAGCATTTTATGATAATCTGATACTCCTCTTGAAAAAAGAAGATTTAAGGCAATGTCAGGGATTTTAATGTTTGCCTTGAGAAGTCTGACTTCCTCTTTAAATTTTTCGTATTTGTATTTTACTGCGATGTTTTTGCAGAGAAGTGCAAATCTTTTTGTTTCCTCGTCTTCGGTGCGATTTAATATATCATCGCACATTTCACTGAATCTGTCCGTTAACAGAAAATTTATGTCAATATCTTCATTTTGGACAGACGGGTCCTTCGAGAGACTTGTTTTTAATTTCCAATTTTTGTTCAATTTTCATTAGTTTATTTTTTTTGTGCTCAGAGGGGGACTCGAACCCCCACCTTAATGCTAAGACTGCACCCTGAATGCAGCGCGTCTACCAATTCCGCCATCTGAGCTTTTCTTCGTAAAAATAAATATACAGTCATGTAAAAACAATTTTAAAATGCATCCTACATTCTGAAATATACATTTAAATAAATCTGTGATTTTTAATTTATCTTATTTTTTTTTAATTATTGGGAATATTTGATTTTTTATATTAATCAGACCCTGATTTTTAATTAACAATTTAACTAACATCTAAGAATGCCAGACCTATTCGTCCAAAACATTATAAAAGTTCAGACTAATTGTGTCGTTTAAATAGAGATTATTTTAGATTTCAAAACTGTTACGGAAGGTAATTTTTGCCTGAATTTTTCTTCGTAGTTATTCCAATGTTGAAGTGTGTGTTCTCTGACGATTTATATTTTATTTTCTCTTATGAATCTGCAATTTCATTATCCCTTTTATATACACATTCTCACATCATCTGATTATTAATATTATCTCAGGAATTGAACATGATAGTATCTCTCAGAAATGAAAGTATATATTTGTCAATTTTAGACTGTAAAAACTCATCAATTTCAATCTCATCAATTTTTAATCTCTGCTCATCGGATTTTATTGAAAGTTTCTGTGTGATTTTGATATTTTCTTTTAAAGGGCTGTAAGCGAACTGAAGAAAAGGCGCATTTACGCCGAGTGTAACCTTGCTGTGACCGTAAGGATAAAAAAGTATCTGAATGAAAATTCTTTTCTTGGGGTCGCGGATAATAGCAAGTTCATTTGAATAATAACGAAGCGAACATCCTGACCTTCCGATTATGATCGAAGCATCCTTAACCATCGGAATTATATGATCCGTGATCATCCCTTTGAATTTCCGGGCATTTTCAGTATCTATTAATTCAAAATGCTCATCCTTCTTACGTTTTCTGATCTCAAGGATAATATTTGTCAGAATTTCCAGTTGGTTCTTAAATTCTTCTTTCATAAGATTCTGTTTTTTATTCCTTAAAAAAACTCTTTTCCGGATATAACTTTTCCGCAATTACCGAAAATATTTTGTCAGATACTCCTCCGTCCTCTCCAAATTCATTTACCGAAACCAGTATCTGAGCTTTCAAATCAGGATGAAGGTACATTGATGTGTTATATCCGGTAATTCCTCCGTTATGTCCGATGAATCCTCCGACACTTGCAATCCCGAGACCGTATTCAAGAAAATCAGTTACTCCCGTCTTAACAAATTTAAGTCTTTCCGACTGAGCAGATTTGCTTATCATACTTCCGTTAGCCAGCGCTTCGGAATATATTTTCAGATCATCAAAATCGGATATCATTGCTCCGGCCGCCCACGTTATCGAAGGATCTATTACCGTTACATCGGTAATTTCATCATTAGTTTTATTAAATTCATTTTTCATATAACCGTGACTGTATTGTCCGTCCATATTGGGTGTTAACGGGAAACTGGTGTTTTTAAGACCGAGTGGTTTGATTATTCTGTTTTCAATCTCAGCATTTACTTTATTCCCCGTGAGTTTTTCTATGAGCATTCCCAGGATATTGTAATTCCCGTTTGAATAATGCCAGGCTGTTCCAGGCGGAAAATACGGCTTCATTCTTTTCGTTATTTCATAAATTTCTTCAGGAGTATATTTATCAAGTCTGTCATAAAAAAAACTCTTTGTAACGACAGAGTCGTCAATATAATCAGGTATTCCGCTTGTCATATCAAGTACCTGACGGATTGTGATATTTTCCGAATTAGGATAATCAGGATAAAACCGGGAAAGCTTATCATCGATTTTCAGTTTGCCTTCATCAGACAGCTGTAATATCACAGTTGCAACAAAAGTTTTTGTGATGCTGCCAATTCTTATTTTATCATTTAAATTTCTCCTGACTCCGGTTTTGATGTCTCCCAGACCTGTAGTTTTTGAATAAGTAAATTCGGGAGTGTTGATCTCGACTGTAATGCCGGGGACTTTGTACAGAATTAAAAGTGAATCGACCGAATGATCAATTTCCTTTCTGATAACAGAGTAATCTTTCTGCGCAGATAAATAACCCGATGCTGAAAAAAAGAATATTAAAACAAGAATTGATTGTCTTACTTTTATCATAGTGAGGTGAATTTAATTTTTTGGAAATTTAATGTTTATATTATTAATAAAAACTAAAGATATTTTTATTTTACGGGAAGACCTGAAAGTTCCATTATCCTCAGAGCATTGGTAGTCGGACAGGGACCTTCGTGAAGAAGATAATCGAAAACCATTTTATCATTTTCAATTTCTTCCCTGAAGTGATAATTAGTGATCCTGCTTATCTCATCAGCAAGATTAACAAGTTCAAGATCATGAGTAGTCACCGCGCCGCATCCGTTGAGTTCCGAAAGACGTTTTATGTAAGCCCTGCTTCCCTCAAGACGCTCTTTGTTGTTTGTGCCTTTGAATATTTCGTCTATGAGGAAGAACACCGGAAGATGTCTTTCATTATTGAATTCGTCCAGAAGTTCACGGAGTCTTTTTACCTCAGCATAAAAATATGATATGCCGTCCGAAACAGAGTCATTTACTTTTATACAAGTAAATAATTCAAACAGAGATAATTTAAGATATTCCGCATTTACCGGCGCTCCTGCATTTGCAAGACACATATTAACTCCGATTGATTTCAGGAAAGTGCTTTTGCCTGACATGTTCGAGCCGGTAATAATCAGTATTTCATTTTCCTTATTCATTGAAAAATCATTGCAGATCTTAAAATCTCTTTTTATGAGCGGATGACCTAATTTTACGGATTCAAACTTCCCGTTTTCATTTGTACATATCTCCGGGAAATTATAATCGGGATTCAGAAAGGAAAAATTTGCAAGCGAGACATAACACTCAAGTTCATTGAGTTTCTCAAGCCAGAAGGGAATATTTTCTTTCAGTTTGGATTTAAGTTTATTCAGTTTGTTGCAGAAATAAACATCATAGGGAAAAAAAACATTCACTATGAGTCTTATAATCGGATTTTCCCTGAGAGCAAGCGCAGAAGTAATTTTATGAAGACTCTTTAATTTTTCGATCGCATTATTTTCTGTGAAAAATGAGTTGCTGATGAATTCATTGTAATGCGTACAGCCGGTTAGTTTATTGTTTCCGATAAAATTTATCAGAGCGGAAAATTTCTTTATGTGGTTTTCGAGTTCGGAAGCTTCTTCTGAAATTTTCCCTGCTGTTTTCTGAAATGAAGAATACAGAAAAAAGTATATCAGGAAAACTGCAAACCATAATGAACCTGTAATTTCAAAATTCGATAGTATGAATAAAGTTAAATAAACAATTATCAGAATTAATGAAACCGGAAATAAATAAGCCGGTATTGTTTCATTAGCGGTATTCTTAAGCCAGTTCAGAATTCTGCCGCAATTCAGAGGTCTTTTTGAGACCATTCCTGCCTTGAGAAGAAATTTATCCCTGAATAAGGATTGTAAAGAGAGTTCCCGGACAATATTCTGTCTGAATAAAATTGTTTCTCTTTCAGGTTTGAAATTCGCGAGAATGTTTTTCAGCATTTCGCTTCCTTCAAATGAAACTGAAATGTCGATAAGATGATGAAGAGATCTTTTTCCGAACAGATCAAGATCTTTTCCTGTAGTAAGGTCTTCGGGAGGATATTCTGCAACAGGTTCCGGAATATTTTCCCATTCAATTTTCATACGCGACAGATGTTCCTTTTTAATTTTCAGATAAAAATAAAATCTCTTAATTCCTGTCAGAAGCATATTATGACTGTGAACAACAATGCTGAAAGCTGCCAGTGACAATACAAGAATAATCCATCCTGTAAAACCGTAAGTTAAAAATCCGGCTGTTGTTAGAGCAGTGCCTGAAACGAACACAAGTAATCGGTAAAAAGAAAACCTGTTGCTTTTCTTATTCAGCGATCCGATCCTTTCTGATAATTTTGCCGTAATTCTTTCCGAATATTTTAAACGGGAATTGTACAAATTCATTTGCAAATATAATTTTAATAATGCTTAATTTATACGAAAGAAATAATTGGTTTATATTCATTTCACATCCGTCCAAGATGTTTATAAAAAAATAATAATTTTAAATCAAACATTTTCAATGACAGAATGATACAACTATCTAAAACATTTCCGGTTAGCTAAAAAAGTTAATTAGGAATACAAATTTAAAACAGATTTCCGGTCATTTCAAAACTATCTCCGGATCTCAATCATATTCATATTTAAAAATCAAACCATAGCTTTTCTCTCACAGATGACACAAATTTTGAAAAATATACACTTGTATTCTTACCCGGGTATTCAAAATTAAAAGAAACATGCAGAGACTGATCTGAGTGAATCTGTGAATTCTGTGAGAAACAAACCTGTTGATTTACAATATGTTTTAGTTCGTTAATAAATATTCAACGTTTTGGACGGATGTGACAGAATGACCGTCGACGTTATAATTTAATTCTTTAATGTTAAAGCTATATCAGTTAATTTAGCAAAAAAAAATTTTTATATGCATAAATTACTTATTGCTTTACTATTTCTTCTCTTTTCAAAGGGTTTATTGATTTCTCAGACTGTAACCGAAAAGGAAATATTCACTCTTACATATAACGGCAGCGCTGATCCGTATTCATTTGTTTATGATGATAAAACCGGACTGTATTCTTATCTGTATTATATTGAAGGCGAAAAGAATTGTTTTCTTATCGGCAATGATTTTGTTTCGGATAAATACGAATACATAGATGTCTTTGAGTCCAGGACAGATTCTAAAGGCAACAGATATACAGTTGCCGGAAATTATTCCGCTGATTACGGCACGGACAATAATTTCCTTTTGCTTAACGGAAAAGAGATTTTAAATTTTGAATACATAGAAGGTTATTCCTCATTCATAAACAAAGACGACGAATATGTTTTTGTATATAAAAAACTTGGCAGCTATTACATCGGCAGATACAGTCCGGACAAAGGACTGAGTTCCTCCGGCGGATATGAACTCATAAGAACAGCTTACAAAGACACGGTCAATTATTATAAAGAAGAAGGTGAAAACAGCAGATATACAGTGGATAATTATTACAGGGATGATAACGGAGAAAGATGTTTTATCGCAGTCAGAGACAGGAAGGCAAACCTGGTATTTGAATCAAGAGAGATAAAAACAGATTACAGTGATATCAATGACGCCAGCCTGACAAAGAACAGGAATAATGAACTCACATATATAGCAAAAAGGAAAGGAAGATTCTATGAAAGCACAGGTCATGAATTAGTGGTTTCGGGAAACAAGGAATACAAAACATTTCCTTCTGTTTACCCGCCTGTGAGATTCAACAGGAATAACGAGCCGGTTTATTACGGTTCCGATTCCCTGGGAGAAAACAATTACAGTTATTATGCAGTCACCGGAAATGAAAAGCTGAAGGTCCGGTGGAAAAATTCCATATCAAAAAAGAAGATCAGATTCGGACTTGGCATTTCGGATATCAGTATAAGAGATAACGGAGATATTACATATCTTGGACTGGATGAACTAAAGATACCAGCAGCAAAAAAAACTCCTACAGAAGAAGCATATGACGAATATCTGACAAAAACATACTTTGTAAAAAACGGTATTGCAGAAGATCTCGGTTATAATATAGGTATTATTAAGTATACCGGTAACGGTAATATGCTGTATTCGGGAATAGCGGATATCAAAAAGAGACATTATCTGCTTCTGGAAAGCAACGGCGTTTCAAAAATAATACTCAGCGATAAAAACAGATTCGATCAGATAAACGATTACGGTTACACACCCTCCGGAGAGATATATTATGTTGGGCAGAATTTTGAAGTTCCGGAAAAAAACAAAAAATCCGAAACAAGTTTTTATATAGGCAACAGACTTATCGGAAAGTACGAATACTTTTTATGGCAGACAGTCGGGATGAATTCATCGATGGTCACATTTGATTCGAATAATAATTTTGCTTTTGTTGCTGAAAACACTATTGATTCAGTATCTTACTTTGACAAAATATACCTGAACGGTGAGCTTCTTCCGTTTCCTGAAACCGTAACCAATGGAGAGAAAAGGTTTACATTTGTTTCAGGACTGTTCTTTTCCCGAAGCGGCAAATTGTTTTACATCGGCGACATCAAAACAGCCCGGGAAAAAACTTCTAAGGAAATGTTCATTGATAACATATCAACCGGGAATGCTTATGAATCGACAGGAGAGTTAAATTATGATCCTTCAGAGGACAAGCTTACATTCTGCGCGGCGAGGGATAAAAAAATATTTTTTGTAACAGTCAGATTTTAGGTAATTCATTTTTTTATCCTTCACTGCCTGAAGAAAGTGTGTCAGACTATTAAAAAAATTTCACAGCCAGGTCTCAAAGACGGCTGTTAAAATTTTTTCCTTTGTGTCTTGGTGACTTAGCTTTAAAAAGGTGCAGGAAACAGAAATTCATTTTTTCCAGTTTAATACCTTCATTGAATCTCCATCACATTCGATTATAACAGCACCTTCCAGATCTGTCCGGCGGACTTCTGCCCCGGCTGTTTTGAATCTGTTCAGAACAATGTCAGACGGATGATTGAATTTATTGTACATCCCGCAGGAGATGACAGCCAGTGCAGGACGGTTCTTCATAACAAAAGGTATTGTTGATGAAGTAATGCTTCCGTGATGGGCTGCTTTAAGCACATCTGTTTTGAGGAATCCGGAATAGTTGTCATACAGAAATCTTTCACCTTCCTTTTCAATATCTCCGGGAAAAAATATTTCATTACTCACGTATTTCAGTTTAAACACTATCGATCCGTTATTAAGATTATTTTCAAATGTTTTGCCGTATTCATTTACATATTGATTGTCCGGGAAAAGGAAATACAATCTTATGTTTTTAAAATCATCATTCATATAACCTGATCTGATGATCTCACGCTTTATATTTTTTATCCTGATCAGACTGTCCATTGCGAAGGTGTAAGGCGTTTCGGATTTCTGACCGCTGAGATAAATTTTGTCAGTTTCAAAATTACTCAGCAGATAATTCAGTCCGCCGATATGATCATTGTGCAGATGTGTTATTATCATCAGATCTATCTTTTCAATCCCCTGCCTTATCAAATACGGACCTATAGTCCTCTCGCCGCTGTTGTATTTCTCCGTCATTACTCCGCAGTCAATCAGAATTGTCTTGTCATCCGGAGTCTGAATCAGAGCGCAGTCTCCCTGTCCGATGTCGAGAAAAGTAATTTTAAGATTTTTTTTGAAATCATAACTTATTAAAAAACAGAATGAAACAGTTAAAATGAAAATTACAAATCTGAAACATAATTTCCGAAAGTTTCCTGAAGTCAGAATCAGAACCAAGGAAATGTAATAAACAATGATCGTAACAGCAGAGAACCCGGAAACATTTACGCATGCATATTTTACGGAAGAACACCATTTAATAAAAGACAGCTGAAAGCTTAACATAATATTATTGGTTTCCGCAATTACGGAAGAAAAGTAATCAGAGAATATCCCGGTAATTATCTGAAAGAAGCCTGTTGCAAGAGATAAATTTGCAAGAGGAACCGCGATGACATTTGCCAGTAGCGATATGACGGATATTTTCCCGAAATAATCCGCAGTCAATGGGATTGTACCGATCTGCGCAGCAAGCGTTGTAAAGAACAGGACAGAAATATTCTGCATGAATTTCTTTCCTTTAAAATTCCAATCCCTTATTTTGTTTAAAAATGTGTTTTCAAATAAATTGTATATGAAGACCATCGAGATCACCGCATTGTATGAGAGTATGAAACCTGCATCAAAGAGCTGTTTGGAATTGTAAATAAGAATTATCAAAGCGGATGTTCCGATAATATTGTAAAAACTGATCCTTCTTTCACTTACCGAAGCAAACAATATAAGAATCCCCATTATCGTAGCTCTGACAATTGATGGCGAACTTCCTGTAAATACACAGTAAAAGATCAGCACAGCAATTGTGATCACTGTTCTGTACATCGGTTTCAGTCTGATCAGGGATAAGAATATTGTCACCGAAATTATTATGTAGGCAACATTGAGTCCCGAAACGGCAATCAGGTGCATTACTCCGGCATCAATAAATGCCTTCTTTATTTCCGGCGAAAGATCTCCTTTCTCACCTGTTACAAGTCCTTTCAGATAAGATGACTCATCGTGATCATAGAATCTGCCGATGTTATCCAGTGCAAACTCCTTGCAGGGGAAAATTATTTTCTGAAAAAGAAAACTCAGATTGCCCCGTGAAACCACTCTGACATTATCATAACCGGTGACATAAAATATTTTATGAATGTCATGCAATGCCAGATATTTTTTGTAATCGAATTCTCCGGGATTGCGTCTTCCCGGTGCTTCAAGAAGCTTTCCTTTAAGAATTATTTTATCCCCGGCTTTGAGGTCAGGCGTGTCAGATACTGTTTTAGTGTATGCATTCCGGCTAACGGTAACAGCTATGATTCCTTCGGGCAAAACTGTGTCCTTTCCTGTTATTATTCTTTCTGACTGCAGAACAAGCTTTACTGAATTACTGTCGTAATCGGGAATTTCCTTAATTACTCCAGTCAGCAGTGCATTCGATTTTCTTTTTGTATCAGGGATATATTTTACGGATTTTTCCGGCAGAATAAAGAAATCAATATTTGCTTTAAGTATCCCGAAGATAATGATGATCAGAAAGCAGCAGATCTGAGAAACGGCATTATTACCGTTCAGGAAGTAAACATTAATAAAAAGCAAAATAAAGATTAACAGGATCAAGACCTGAAGACTGAAACTGACAACTGATCCGATGAGAATACCGGC
>JAFDZQ010000071.1:8367-11948 GCA_018266895.1 Bacteroidota bacterium | reverse complement strand
GCGCAGCTTTTTAAGTCTGATACCGCAGTTAAAATGGGAGAAATTGCTCTGAAAACATTTCTGGAATACGCTAAAGATAAAAATGAATTTGCCGAAGCATTAGCTTTAAAATCCGATGACGAATTGCCCGGAACAGTTTATTTAAAAATTATAGACAAACTGAAAAAAGAAGCAGTAGAAGATTTCAGAATTGATTTTGAGGACGGTTTTGGAGTAAGATCCGATACAGAAGAAGATGAAGCAGCAGAATCCACAGCTTTGGAAGCTGCAAAAGGAATCGAAGAAAATACATTGCCTCCTTTTTTCGGAATAAGAATCAAAGATTTTTCAGAAGAACATAAGCGAAGAGCTGTAAGAACACTTGATATTTTTCTTACAACCCTTACCGGAAAAAGCAGAGGAAAGCTTCCCCGAAATTTTGTCGTTACACTTCCCAAAGTCACGGTAAAGGAACACGTAACTTCACTTGTAAGTATTTTTGAAATACTTGAGTCAAAACTGAAACTGCCTTCAGGTTCCCTTAAAATGGAAATAATGATAGAGACTACACAATCTGTATTTGATACAGACGGAAGATCAAATTTATTAAAACTTGTTGCTGCCGGTAAAGGCAGATGTAAGTCGGCGCATTTCGGAGTGTATGATTATACTGCTTCGTGTGATGTCACGGCAAGACTTCAGGAGATGAAACATCCGGTTTGCGATTTTGCAAGGAATATGATGAAAGTTGCGCTTGCCGGAACCGGCGTCTGGCTTTCTGACGGCGCTACGAATGTAATGCCCGTAGGTCCGCATAGAGGCATTAATTTATCTTCCGGACAAAAAGAAGAAAACAAAGTTGTTGTTCACCGTGCATGGAAAAAGATGTATGATGACGTTCAGCATTCGCTTAAAAATGCATTTTATCAGGGCTGGGATCTGCATCCGTCTCAGCTTCCGGTGAGATATGCCGCAGTTTATATGTTTTTTCTGAGCGGACAGAAGGAAGCTTCCGAAAGACTGAAAAATTTCATTGAGAAAGCTGCGCAGGCGACTCTTGTCGGGGATGTATTTGATGATGCGGCTACAGGTCAGGGATTACTTAACTATTTTCTAAGGGCATTAAACTGCGGCGCAATTACCGAAGATGAAATTTTAAATACAGGTCTGACACTTGAAGAAATAAGAGAAAAATCATTTCTTAAAATATTAGAGAATAGAAAAAAATTAAACAGTTGAAATTAAAAGGTTTTTGCTGAAGCTGGAATTAAACTGATTAAATTCTTTCATTAAAATTTTTAAAGCTGCATATCTTCGGAATCACGCCCTTCAGATTTCGATTTCATACATTTCTATTGGTAATCAGAAGAATTATATTGAATTACTGATAAAAAAATATTCCAAAGCATTCTTGTTTAATGGCAAAAAAATCATTAAAAGTTTTTATATTAGATACAAATGTAATACTTCATGATTCTTCCTGCATACATCAGTTCAAAGAAAACGATATAGTTATTCCTCTTACAGTAATTGAAGAGCTTGATCATTTCAAACGGGGAAGTCAGGTAATAAATCTTAATGCGAGGGAATTTGCCAGAACACTTGATTCCATGACCGGTTCGGCTCTTTTTAACGGAGGCGTTTCTCTGGGAAAGGGCAGAGGCAAGGTAAGGATAGCGATTTCAAGAGGTTTGAATGATGAGATCCGGGAGATTTTCAAAGATGATACACCGGATCACAGGATACTCGGCTGCGCACTTGAACTTCAGAAGACAGATAAAAAAAGATCATTCATACTTGTAACAAAAGATGTAAATCTGAGAATGAAAGCCAAAGCAATTGGCGTTCTTTCAGAAGATTATACAACAGACAGGATAAGCAACGTAGAAGAGCTTTACAGCGGAAAGGAAATCCTGGAAGATTTTGATGATGAAATACTCGTAAAACTATATCAGCCGCCTTATGAAGTTACATATAAGGAAGTTGCAAAGAAACTGAAGGGAGAAGTGCTTCCCAATAAATTTTACATTCTGCGAAACAGCAGCAGATCAGTGCTTGCTCATCTGGATCAGCAGAAAGAGGTTTTAAGAAAAGTTGACAAATACGATACTTACGGCATAAAAGCCAGAAACGCCGAACAGACTTTTGCAACAGACGCTTTAACCAACAACAATATTCCTCTTGTATCCCTGACCGGAAAAGCAGGTACCGGTAAAACACTTCTTGCCATCGCATCTGCTTTGCATGTAAGAAAAAATTACAGGCAGATATACATTGCAAGACCGGTAGTTCCTCTGAGCAATAAGGATATTGGTTATCTTCTGGGAGATGTAAATGATAAACTTGCGCCATATATGCAGCCTTTGTGGGACAATATAAAAGTAATTCAGGATCAGTTCAGTGAAACGGATAAACAGCATCAGACTATTACACAGCTTGTAAAAGAAAACAAGCTTGTCATAGAACCTCTTACATATATCAGAGGGAGAAGTTTGCAGAGAATTTTCTTTATTGTAGATGAAGCTCAGAATCTTACGCCTCATGAAATCAAAACTATCATTACCCGGGCAGGTGAGGGTGTCAAACTGGTATTCACCGGCGATATATACCAGATAGATCATCCGTATCTTGATTCGGAATCCAACGGGCTTTCCTACCTGATTGAGCATTTCAAAGGGCAGAAGCTTTATGCTCACGTGAATCTTGTAAAGGGAGAAAGATCAGAACTCGCCGAACTTGCAAGTAATTTACTATAATAAAAACCAGGGTTTTGAAAATATTTATAGTCCTGTAAACCGTACGAACGGATTACTTCCATTCTATAGATAAAAAATAATGCATTCTAAAAACAATTAATTACGAATTAAATAAATAATAAAATGAAAACATTAAAATTTGACGAACTGAATCTTTCAAGGGAAATTCAGAAAGCCGTTGAAGAAATGGGCTTTGAAGAAGCTACACCTATTCAGTCTGAAGCAATTCCCGCAATTATGAGCGGAAAAGATATCATCGGTCAGGCGCAGACAGGAACAGGAAAGACAGCGTCTTTCGGGATTCCGCTTATAGAAGCAATTGACAAACATTCAAAAAATATACAGGCGCTTGTGCTGTGCCCGACAAGAGAACTTGCAATTCAGGTTGCTGAAGAAATGAGCAATCTTCTTAAGTATGTAAAAACCGTCAAAGTCGTTCCGATATACGGCGGACAATCAATTGACAGACAGATAAAAATACTCAAATTCGGAGTTCAGATCGTAATTGCAACACCCGGAAGACTTATTGATCATATTAACAGAGGAACACTGAATCTTGAAAATATTAAAATGGTCGTTCTGGATGAAGCAGA
Source organism: Bacteroidota bacterium (assembly GCA_018266895.1). Taxonomy (GTDB): domain Bacteria; phylum Bacteroidota; class Ignavibacteria; order Tepidaquicellales; family Tepidaquicellaceae; genus JAEUSI01. Next base: position 8,620 of record JAFDZQ010000071.1, on the reverse strand, counting down.
TGAAATGCTTGATATGGGTTTCAGGGATGATATAGAAAAAATTCTGAAAACCTCTCCGAAAGAAAGACAGACAGTGATGTTCTCGGCTACAATGCCAAGGCAGATCATGGATCTTTCAAAAAAATATCTTAAAAATGCGGAACATATAAAAGTAGTTCATAAAGAATTAACCGTTCCGAATGTTAATCAGTATTTCTTTGAGCTGAAACCGAATATGAAACTGGATGTTTTGACAAGACTCATTGATATTCAC
>JAFDZQ010000071.1:5994-8288 GCA_018266895.1 Bacteroidota bacterium | reverse complement strand
CACGGGGATATGAAGCAGATGATGCGGGACAGGGTTATGTCGAAGTTCAGAAACGGGACATTGGAAATACTGGTGGCAACGGATGTCGCGGCAAGAGGAATTGATGTTGAGGAGATCGATGCTGTTTTTAATTATGATATGCCTCAGGATGAAGAGTATTATGTTCACAGGATCGGAAGGACGGCAAGAGCAGGAAGGGCTGGACAGGCATTTACGTTTGTTGTAGGTAAGGATTTCAATAAAATCAAAGAGATTGAAAGATATACAAAAACAAAAATTGTAAGACAGCAGATTCCTTCTCTGAAAGACGTTGAGGAAATCAGACTTAATTCACTGATCGGAGATGTCAAAAAAGTTCTGGACAGTAAAGAAGACATGAAAAGGTATATTCATATTGTCGAAAGATTACACAGCGAAGATTATTCATCGGAAGAAATCGCTTCAGCACTTTTAAAAATGATAATCGGCAGGGAAGAAGAATCAATGAAAGCCGAAGAGAAGTTTTCTTCCATGTCATCATCATCGTTGAGCAACGACAGGGACGGCGGATACAGAAAACGCAGCGGAGGCAAAGACGGAGGTAAAGACGGAAGGAAAGGAAGAGACAGGAAAGATTCTTTCAGGGGAAGCAGTGACAGTGATATGGTAAGATTATTCATCAATATCGGAACAAAGGCGAAAATTAAAGTAAACGATGTTGTGGGAGCGATCGCAGGAGAGACAGGCATTCCCGGAAAGTCCATAGGCGAAGTTGCAATGTTTGATAAGTTCTGCTTTGTCGAAGTTCCCAAAACTTATTCCGATAAAGTAATCAAGATCATGAATAAAAATCAGATCAAAGGAAATAAAATCGCGATTCAGGTTGCTAATGACAGGTAGGAAACAATCAGAAGGATAATCTCAGAATGTATTTATTTAATCTCTTTGAAATATAATGAATAAATGATGAAGCATGTTTTATTAATATGAAGAAAGCTGTTATATTTGATATGGACGGTGTCCTGATAGATTCCGAACCTGAATATATGGAAATGAACAGGTCATTGTTCTCCGGACTCGGAATTGATTTTGAAAATTCTGATTTTGATCAGTATGTCGGAATGTCTTCATTTAAAATGTGGAGCGGAATAAAAGAAAAATACAAACTTGTAAATGATGTAGAGGAACTCATTGAAACTGAGAGAAGGAAAATGTTTGAAATTCTCTCCTCAGATAAAATATCCGGGCCGGTCAAAGGGATACCGGAACTTCTGACTGAATTAAGGTTCAATGACATTGTATTAAATGTCGCATCATCTTCTGCAAAAAGAAACATAGAGCTAATTTTAAACAAGCTAAATCTGACAAAGTTTTTTACTGTCATTGTCAGCGGTGAAGAAGTGAAATACGGAAAGCCCGCGCCTGATATTTTTCTTTTAGTCTCAGACAAAACCGGAATACCGCCGGAAAAATGTCTGGTCATTGAAGATTCTTCAAACGGGATCACAGCAGCAAAAAGCGCCGGGATGAAATGCATCGGATTTAAAAACTCGGGAACAAATCTGCAGGATCTGTCGGGCGCTGATTTTACTATTATGGATTTCAGTATCAATAACATCAGCATAATCACCGAGTATATCAAAAATATTTAAGCTGAATTATGGGATTCATTGAACAAAAAACTTTCAGATCAAAAAATGATACTGACGTTCTGATCAGAAACGGCGGGGCGGATGATGCTGATGAAATAATAGGAATAAACAAATCGGTTCTTGAGGAAAAATTTTTTATGCTCAGAGAACCGTCGGAAGCGACATATACAACAGAAAGCATGGCAAAAGAAATCATCAGACACATAGAGAAAGAAGGTTCATTGTATATAGTTTCCGAAGTAAACGGAAAAGTCACAGGTTATCTTGAATTTCAAAACGGTTTTTTCAAACGGACATCTCATTCAGGAATGTTTTCCATGTTCATTCTTAAAGAATTCAGGGAAACTGGTATCGGAAGCATGCTTTTGGAAACACTTCTCGAATGGGCTGAAAATAATCCCCTGACGGAAAAAGTTACGCTTGCAGTCTTTTCGACAAATGTCAGAGCTCAGAATCTTTACAGGAAATACGGATTTATGGAAGAAGGAAGATGTCCGCGTGATATGAAACTTGATGACGGCACTTACATTGACAGCGTGCTGATGTATAAATTTGTAAAATAAAAAAGTCACGGATTATTAATTATCTGAACATAAAGGAAAGCGGACCGTCAGGATTGATCATATTTGTCATGTTCATCAGCGGAATTGAAACTGTCTGAAT
>JAFDZQ010000071.1:3441-5950 GCA_018266895.1 Bacteroidota bacterium | reverse complement strand
ATGTTAGTATATCCGTTTTTCAGAGCGGTTGATTTCAAATCCATCTTGCAGTAATCCGAGATATATTTCAGATAATCCGAATTATGCAGAAAAAGATCTGAGATATCTGTAAGCAATCCGTCAGAAGTTATGCAGTAATTATATGATCTGATGTAAGTATCCGGGTGAGCCATTCCTATGACTGAGGAGAACTCTTTTATCTGCGCGGAAAATATTGTTCCGGCAATTACCGATGCATCTCCGGAAATCTCAAGCGAGCTTTCCAATCCGTTCATGGCTTTATGAACCGGCATTTCAGAAACAGATTTTTTAAATCCGCAAACCATGTTTTTCACGAACGTATCAATTCCGTTATTAATGTCATTCTCAATTCCCCTCACTCCCATCAGCGCTTCCGGACCGAAATCCGCCTGCGGATAATCAGCATTTATGGAGTAATGAAGTTTACTGTCATATTCGCTGAAAGATTTTTTTACGACCTTCAATGACTGCGAATTTATACTCAGGGGAAAAATAAAAAATATTAAAAACACAGCTATCAGTTTATTCATAAGTAAATGATTAAAATTTGTAAAATTGAAACGTAAAAATTATTTTTTCTTTTTCTTCTTCGTGAGTCTGTTAAATTCCCTTAAAAATCTGTTATGTGAAGTGTAGTGAATCGTATTTAATCCGTGAGTCCTTGCGGCAAGCACATTCGCCTTAAGATCGTCAATAAACAAAGTCTCCCCGGGAACAAGGCTGTACTTTTCGAGAATGTGCCGGAAGATCTTCTTTCCCGGCTTGACCGCTTTTACTTTGTATGAAAGAACCCTTTTCCTGATCTGCTTTACGTAAGGAAAGTTGTTGTCTATAAAATTTATGTGCGACGCATCAACATTGGACAGCATAAACAATCTGTATTCCGAGTCCAGAAGTTTGTTTTCAAGAAAATTCTTCATCTGTGTATTTTCCCAGAATATATCGCAGTACAGAAAATAAAAATCAGAATATCCGATTCTCAGACTGAATTTCTTTTTAAGGATCCTGAACGCCTGTTTTATGTTGATCTTGTTGCTTCCGATAAGGACATCGAATTTATTCTCAATGAAATACTTTCTCAGTTTTCCGGCGTATACTTTTTTTTCAAGCCTGGCGATCCCGTCATAGAAATAACAGTAATCAAAATAAACAAGAGTGTTTCCCAGATCGAAAATAATATTTTTAAGAGCCGGAGTTTCCACTATAAATATCTGGTTTCAATTACATTAAGTTTGTCATCAAAAATATATTCTTTGGGTTTGCCGGTAGGAATTTCCGTCTGCAGAATTTCTTCTTTGGACAGTTTTTCCAGATGCATTACAAGTGCTCTAAGACTGTTGCCGTGAGCGGAAATAAGAATATTTTTGCCCTTCCTCAGTTCAGGTTCGATCCTTGAAAAATAGTAAGGAAGAACCCTGTCAGCCGTGTCTTTCAGACTTTCACCGTTCGGCGGAGCAGTATCATAACTTCTGCGCCAGATCTTTACCTGTTCATCGCCGAATTTCTGTCTGCAATCGTCCTTGTTCATTCCCTGAAGATCTCCGTACATCCTTTCGTTTAACGCTTTATCTTTCTCGACGGGAATGTCACTTTGTCCTGTTTCCTTTAAAATAATATCGAGCGTCCTCTGCGCTCTTTTCAGATCAGAAGTAAACGCTTCATCGAATTTATAATTTTTTAATTTTTCACCGGATGATCTTGCTTCTTCCTCTCCGGCCGGGGAAAGGTCTATATCTATCCATCCTGTAAATCTGTTTTCAAGATTCCACTGAGACTGCCCGTGCCTTACAATCACTAATTTTGACATGAGGTTGAATTTTATTTGATTTGAACTTCAGCAAATTAGTTTAAAAATTTTTTTCAAACAATTTAATTTGAAATATAGGCGAAGAACATTTTGTCAGTGTTGTCCTAATTAATTTATTTTTGCAATAAATGAATTCCCGCCTTGCGGGCAAGGCGGGCAGGAATCCGGCAACATCAAGAATAAATCAAACAATAATTAAGTTAATCCCTAATGATACCGGTAAATGCGGGGAATGACAGTTAATGGAGTCTTCAAACAATACATGAATATTATTGAGATAACAAGGAATGGATTCCCGCATACGCGGGAATGACTAAATTGGCGGGAATAACATGTTTTGAGACACTCTCGAAAAAGGGGAGGCTTTGAGGCATATTTGAATTTTTAGATTATGGACATCTCCGGGTGCTGCATCATAAATTTTTGTTACCTTAACTTAATGGCATTGGGGTTTGGGAGGGGTTTTGTATCAGTACAGTAAGTTGATTACAAAGGTTGAATTATGCAGGAGTATTATACCGAAAATTATTTTGTCCGGATTCATATCTGAATTCAGAGTGAAGAAAATATCAAAGCTTCCACTTTATGGAGCATCCAAATGAAGGAATCTGCGCGAAGTCAATTTCCCTGTTTTCAAGAATCCTTGTTACGGCTGTTTCAAGATCCCTTTCCTTTACTGCA
>JAFDZQ010000071.1:0-3409 GCA_018266895.1 Bacteroidota bacterium | reverse complement strand
CTTATCATAAACAAAAATATCAGGGGTGCAGACTGCCTGAAATTTTTTTGCAATATTCTGAGTCTCATCAAAGAGATAAGGGAAGTTCAGTTTGTGTTCGGATGAAAACAGTTTCATGTTTTCAAATGAATCTTCAGGATAGGTTATTGTATCATTGGAATTGATTCCGGCAAGCCGGACGTTCCTGTTTTTGTATTTACTCTGAAAATCTGCAAACCTGCCGGCAACAGCTTTTACATAAGGACAGTGATTGCACATGAAAATTATTACGAGAATCTCCGCATTTTTAAAATCATCCTGAGAATAAATTTTACCGTCAACTCCCATAAGTGAAAATTCAGCTAATGACGATCCGAGATTATCCGTATTGTTCTGTGCAGCCATAGTTTAAAACTTTATAGAAAAATTCAGAAAACGGTTAAAGATAAAAGTGTGAAGTTTAATAATCTTCTTCATCCTCATCTTCAGCCATTTCCGGATGATAGTCTTCGTAAAGAAAAGTAATGTGATTATTTTTTTTGTCGTACTCAGCGAATTCCCGGAAAATTTCTTCCGTAATAAATCTGTACTTTTCGATATCAGAGTAATCATTGTGGAAGTGAACTATAATGTTGTATTTGTCAAGCAGAAGAATAAGTCTTTTCAATTCATCTTTAACTGAAATTCTGTCAAGTTTACCGTACTCCCTGAATTTCGGTTTGCCGATCCTGTTGAAAATATTTACAATTTTTCCTTTAGTATGATTTTTTTCAAATTCCTTCACCTGAAGAATGAATTCATCGTCGTCTTCGTTTAAATCACGAAGTTCTTTTTCATCATCTGATTCATTCTTTACGGAATCTTCTTCCGGTAAAGCATAATCATCGTTTTCAGAAACTTCTTCTTTTTTCTTTTTTTTGCCTGAACTTTTTAAGTTTTTATTTTGCGGTTTTTTAACTGACATCTGAAATAAGAATTTAGTCTTTTAATAATGGAAAAATCTTTAGTCCGGGTTATAAGTTTTTATTTCTATTTCTTCAAGTTTATAAGAAATAATCAAACATTCAATTAATATTTTTTTATAATTTGAATTTAGATAAAACTCTTTTTGGAAATAACAAGCTCAGCAAGGAAATTAACTGAAATATTTTAAATAAATAAACACAAGAGGAGCAACAAATATAAAGCTGTCAAACCTGTCAAGTACTCCGCCGTGACCCGGAATTATCAGGGATGAGTCTTTCACCCCGCAATATCTCTTTAAAAGCGATTCAAAAAGATCACCAATCTGTGAAAAAACTCCGGTCAGAATTCCCGTTACAAGAGCATCTATGAAACCCAGATCTTCGGGGAATATAAAGTGAATGATCATAGAAACCATCACCGTAAACAAGAATCCTATGACAGAACCTTCTATGGTTTTATTCGGGCTTATGGAACTTAATTTGTGCCTGCCTGTGTATTTTCCTCCGAAATACGCAGCAGAGTCGCTTGTCCAGATCAAAACAAAAACAAATATTACCGGATTTAACTTTGAAAATTCACCTGCGCGTCCCATTAACATAAACGGAACTGTAACATATACCAGACCGAAAAAAACAATAACCGGATTAAGCGGATTTATTTTTTCTTTTCTGAAGATTTCGCAGGAGATCAGGATTAAAAAAACCGGGATCAGAAGAACAAGAAAATCGCTTAAACAAAAATAAAAGATGATCTGTATTGCAGCCGATAAAATAATGCCCGCAGTCTTTAAGGGATAAAAGGATTTTTTTTCAAACATGGAAAAGAGTTCCCACATGGCAAGAGAAGTAACTGCAAGAGAAAATAAAAAAAAGAAAATACCGCCTGCATAAAAAATCATCAACAGTGCCGGGATGGCAATAACAGCCGTTATAATTCTTTTAATCTGATTACTCATCTGACATTCCGGATTTAATCAGGTTTGCTGAATTTGTATTGTCATAATTATCATTGTCTTTGCCGGTTACCGAATATTTTTTAATAAGAATGATCACAATAATAAATACCGCAATTGAAAATATGCCAAGGAGGATAAACTGCATCTGATCGTCCGGATTTAATTTTTCAGTATCCAGCGAATCACTTCCGTAGATATAAACCGCCGCAGCGGAAATAAGATTGTTCAGAAAATGACAGATTACGGCTGTATAAATGCTTCCGCTGTGATAAACAATGAATGTCAGAAAAATCCCGAGCACTGCAAGAGGTATAATGTTAAAAGGATGAAAGTGAAACAAAGCAAACAAAAGTCCCGAAAAGAATATCGCTTTGGACGGAGCAATTACTTTTTCAAAATTCTTAAAAACCAGACCTCTGAACAGAAATTCTTCACAGACAGCCGGTGTAACCGCAATTGCAAAAATTATAACCAGAAACTCCGGAAAGGAATTTGCAACAACAAGTTTTTCCGTAGCTGATTCGAGAGTATCAAATAATTCCTTCAGCTGATTTATAAACTCCTGACCAAATGGCAGTGAAAAAATAAATTCATTCTGATAATAAAGATAAACCTGCAGAAAAGGCTGAATAACAAGTATGCCAATTACAGAAAGGATCAGAACCGGCAGTCCGGGCATTTTTAATCTGAAGGTTTCTTTTAAATTGTGATCCTGAAGCATTGCCAGTATGACAGCCGGAAAAAAAATAAACATAAACTGCGCAAAGGACATTATCATTCTTGTAAAATTCAGATTTTCGTTCATCGCCTGCAAATCTTTCCCCAGCACAAGATAAGTCATAGCTCCTCCGATTATCTGATAAAGAAAAAATACCAGAGATAATGACATGAAAATGAAAAACAAAGGAGAAAGTTTTGAGAGAGGACCTTTCCTGTTTTTGTTGTCCGGGTTTAAATTGTTTTCATTGATGTTAAAATCTTCCAAAACTATTCGCTGCTAATGATTAAGAATGAAACAATATCATTAAAATAGAAATTTATTTAAAGATACATAGATATTATTCTGATCAAAAAAATAATCTGTGCTTTACAAAACTTTTTGCAATGAACAAATATCCGATAATTTTTTTATATTCACTATAAAGTACAAGCTTCTGAATTTAACTCTTCTCTGCCCGCCTATATTTTGAAAATGAAACTCTCTGTGTCTCTGAGACACTGTGTTAAGCAATGTTAAGTTGTTTTGAGAATATCTCATCGGACGGATATGGGTCAGCCTGCAACTATCCAAAACATTTCCGGTTAGCTAAAAAAGTTAATTATGAATACAAATTTAAAACAGATTTCCGGTCATTTCAAAACTATCTCCGGATCTCAATCATATTCATATTTAAAAATCAAACCAAAGCTTTTATATCACAGATGACACAAAATTTGAAAGAAATACAATTGTATTCTTACCCCGGGATTCAAAATTGAAAGAAACATGCAGAGACTGATCAGAGTGAA
>JAFDZQ010000070.1:9950-22060 GCA_018266895.1 Bacteroidota bacterium | reverse complement strand
AACGTTTTTCAGAAGTCTCTATTTACTAATTGAAAAGCGCCTTTAACTTGCCAAAACCAGCCGTTCACTTAAAATAACCTGCCGTTAACTGATTCATTCTTGTCCTGAGAAAACAATATTCATAAATTTGTAAAGATTATTTAAAGGAAGAAAAAATATGAACCTCATTAATTTCATTCAAAAGTTTTTCGGCAAAAGCGAATCAGGCAATAAAGCACCCTTAGTTATAATAAACAAAGACCAGGAAATAATAGAATATGATTCTATAGAGACAGCTCTGGCTGATCTTGAAACAGACCCGGACATACCGAAACATAAGATGGAAAAGATAAGAGCTTCATTTGAAGAACTGAAGAACAAGGGAAAGATCAGAATAAAGAATGGAGAAATAGTAAAATAATTTAATAAAATATAAACTAAACTTTCTTTAAAGGAGAAAACAAAATGAAAGCAAAATCTAAAATTCCGCTAATTCTGTCACTGCTGTTAATCTTTATTTCTAATTCATACAGTAATTTATCATCACCATTGCCTGTGATAAAATTTGACGATCTGAACTATGATTTCGGAGACGTGAAGCAGGGAGAAAATCTTGAACATGTTTTTAAATTCACAAACTCAGGTAAAGGTAAGCTAGTAATAACTTCCGTTCAGCCCTCCTGCGGATGCACCGGTGTCGTGATGGATGAGAAGAAAGAATATGAATCAGGTGAAGAAGGCGAGATCAAAATCACATTCAATACACAGGGCAGACTGGGAGTAAACACCAAAACTGTATCTGTAAATACTAATGATCCTGAAAATCCGGTTATAACTCTGACATTTAAATGTAAAGTAGTGGATAAAAATTAAATTTATTTAACCTGTACATCTGTAAGAAGCAGCAAATTTTATATTTTAATAAATTAAAGAAGAAAAAAAATGAAAAGAACAATCTTCAAAATTGTCATCAGCCTGTTTTTAGTTTTATCTACGATTCAGGCAAATGCCCAGCAAAATTTTACAGTCTCATTAAAAATGCCTCCTCCGGGAACATTGAACACCAGTGATTTCTATAATGTCACTGTTACTAATAACTCCGGAAGCGAGCAGTCAGGTTATCTTACAGGTACTGCAAAGGAAGAAAATGACGGGATGATCGCAAAAGGAACAACTGCTCCAATATTGTTCAAGAAGGGAGTAAATAACATAAAAATTAAAGACCTTCCGAAAACTCCTGATGTAGAATATCTTGCATCGGATCCAAAGTATAAAGAATCACTTGTAAGACAGGGAAAATTTCCTTCGGGTAAATATGAGATCTGCGTGAAAGTTGTTTCGTCAGGTTCAAATGAAGAACTCGGAAGTGACTGCATAAATCAGGAAGTCCTTGAAACGGGTTTACTTTCATTAATGAATCCTGCTGATGGAGAAAATATAGATTCAAAAGTACCTGTAACATTTACATGGTCATCCGGCGGGAAAGTGCCAGAGGGCGGGTATACTTTAAGAATATGTGAAGTTATGGAGAATCAGACACCGGAGATTGCAATGAAAAGCAACAAGTCGTTTTTTGAACAGACAGGATTAAGAAGTTCAACTTTCACATATCCTAACTCGGCAAGGGGATTTGAAGAGGGGAAGACGTATTCGTGGAAGGTTATTAGTAGAAATACTGAAAGTGAAGTTTCATCATTTGGAATGAGAACACCATTAACATCCTGTCCATGTGTGGGTCCAGGCAGTTTTGGAAGTCTCAATATAGATTTGGGTACAACACAAACCTATCTAAATCCAAAATACCCAGCCTGGGTAAACGGAGCATGGGATACCAGGTATCAATTTACAATCACTCAAGCAGTTCCAACCGGCACAATTACAATTAATGGTAAGGTGCACACTAATTTTAATAATGGTGGACAATGGCAATCAAATATAGTTTATTTGCATGATGGTGATCTCTTTAACACATTAACTTATCAAACCTATTCCTCTAGTGGTAATTACCCATTAGTACTACAGGTGTCGCAACTTCATAGTGGATTAAATATTATAGAAGTTGGAGCCACATGTGGACCACATACTTTAACTTTGCCACTAACAAATTTTTGCAGTATTCAAAGATTTGAAATAACTGTTAATCCAATATTACCTGTTTGCAATTGTACAAATAATAAAATTCTAAATTCAGGCTTTACTGCAGGTCTAGTTGTCGGTAACATGTTTTCTGCTGCCGGGGGTACGGGATCGATACTCAATTGGAAATGTATTCGATCTACTCTGGCAAGAAGCACATCTGGAAGTTGTGATCCCGGTTATGTATCAATGTACGGATCCCAATCAATGCAAAGTTTTTTGGTACAGAATGGTGTGCCATTTGCGGCTTCGACGAGTTACATTGTCAAATTCTGGGCTAGATTAACAAATGGGACAAATACAACTTTTGGAACAAAAATAAAATGTTTTGCCTATAATTTTAGTCCAAATGTAGCAACTCCTGTTGCAATTTCCCCTGTGATCACTTCTGGAACCTGGACTCAATACACTATGACATTCACAGCACCAAATGGCGCAACCAAAATTGCGTTTTGTCCGACAAATAATAACACAGAAATTGGCACACAGATATCTAAAAGGTCATGGGTAGATATAGATAATGTATGTTTAGAAGCCGGCTCTTATGTGGAAGGAAATTGCATCGAAGATGATGGTAATTTTTTTGTGGGAGAAGGCTCCACAAACAACATTGCAATAAATTTTACACCAAATGATGGACAACCAAGTCGATATTGTAAAATAGTTAAAGTTCCTAAAGGTACTTACACACAAAATGGAAATGGAAGTTGGCAAATTGATCCTACTTATCCATATTTAAGTGCAATACAAAGATTAAATGCCATAAACAACAATAATAATAATACAGTATATTCTGGTACTATCTATGCATATGATCAATCTGCACCTAATCAATTGACATTTTTTGAAACACCAAACTTAGGGGCAAATGGTATTACTTATACTAATATTTATCATCCTAACTGGTACAATTCTACAACTCATCATAATGGAGTTTGGAGGAATGACATGGATTATTGGTATATAATTTGGTTGGCATGTCCGCCTGGAAATGGTTCTGGTAAAACTTATTTATTTCATGACTAAATAAAAGAACATAGTTCTTATTAAAATAACTTTTGTTTTTAAATCTCAATAAAAATTTCGTAATTAGATATGATTTAAATAAAAAAAATCTTAATCCTGCCGGGTTAAATGCCCGGCCATTTAAATCAAAAACTTATTTAATGAATGGGAAAAGAGATGTATCGGAATACAATTTTTAGAATTTATTAACTACAAAATTATAGCATGAAAAAAAACATCTTAACTTTAATCTTAATTTTAATTTTCTTAACACTTGAATCAAATGCCCGGCAAAATTTTACAGTCACACTTAAAATGTCGCCTCCGGGAACATTAAATACCAGTGATTTCTGGAATGTGACCGTGATTAATAACTCCGGAAGTGATCTATCATGTTATCTTACCGGAACTGCCAGGGAAGATAAAGACGGGATCATAGCAAAGGGAACAACTGTTCCTGTATTGTTCAAGAAGGGAATAAATAACATAAAAATCAAAGACCTGCCGAAAACTCCTGATGTAGAATACTTGTCATCGGATTCAAGGTATAAAGAATCTCTTATAAGACAGGGAAAATTTCCTTCGGGTAAATATGAAATTTGTGTAAAGGTAATTTCAGCAGGCACGAATGAAGAACTCGGAAGTGACTGCATAAATCAGGAGGTTTCTGAAGGAGGCATTCTTTCATTGATCAGCCCTGCTGATGGAGAACAAACAGACACAAAGACTCCGGTAATTTTTACTTGGTCATCCGGAGGAAAAACACCGGAAGGAGGATATACTTTAAAGATATGTGAAGTAATGAAAGGACAGACATCTGAAACAGCTTTGGAGAATAACCGGACATTCTATGAAATGTCCGAAGTAAAAACATCAACTTTAAAATATCCTAATTCAGCTAAAGCATTTGAAGAAGGCAAAGAATATGCCTGGATGGTAAAAGCAGGAAATGCCGGGAGTAATGTTCACCGCTTAATAATTCTGCCCGGTGGACAAACAATAAATCTTGTATTAACTCCAATCCCCTGTCAGGCTCCTTTCTTAGGATGTTGTTTCTCCATGTCAATTATCGGAAATTCTACATTCTTCATAAATTCATTTAAGCTTACTTCATCTTCAAATTCAGTAACCTCTGTTAACCTGGCTCCCGGATTATGGGAGTCACAACTCACAACGGGAGAAATAGTAGTAAAAAAAGACAATCCATTTACGATGGGTTCATCTATAGGAACGATATGTTTTGCGCAATCCAATGCTCCATTTCCTGTTTCAGTTATGTGGTCAACAAACAGCGGTGCTGCTTTTTTCGGACCGCCGGATTTAATTACATTACAGTGTCCTGCTCCTTGTCCGACGGGTAATTGTACTATTGACATGTGTGTCGACTGGATCACCGGTTCCGGAAATTTCGGAACTGTTCAGTCAGGACAATCAGTAACTAATCAGGTGAAAATAAGTAATTGCGGAACCACTGGTGATCTATATATCAGTCCTTTATTCATGCAGGCGAATTCTAAATTTTCATACTCTTATGTTTCTACCACAGGAACTGCATATGCTTCAAACACACCATATATGGGATATAAATTATCTGCCGGACAAAATGTGATATTTGATGTTACTTTTAGTCCGACAGCAGCAGGTCTAAAAACCGAAACCTGGTTCATAGCCCAAAATTCTTCTAATTTTATTACACAGAATCCTTATCCTATTCCTTTATCCGGAACAGGTACAGGTACAATGCCTTGCAATGGAATTACATTAAAAATGACAGGAGTCACAGGAACAGACCCAAACTACTTAATTGATTTCGGATCTGTATGTCTTAATACTGTAACCAAAATCATACAGATAAAAAATGCACCTACTTCCTGTAATGATCTGACTTTTACTCCCGGTTCTTTAGGCGGTCCGTTTTCAGTGAATGCTTCCGGAAGTCAATATACAAAGAACCCCGGTGATTATGAAAATTTTACTATAACTTATACACCAACTATTGGCTTAAGCCAGCAAACATGGGTTGTTCCTAACAATTCTGATAATCCCAATCTTTCGGCATTAACTATAACCGTAAAAGGTACAGGTGTCACCGGAACAATAACAAACATGACAGTCGCTCCGCCGGCAATTCTTAATTTTGGAAATGTTTCTCTAACTTCTGCTCCTCTGACAAAAACCAAGATCTTCAAAGTAACAAATTCAACACCAGGCTGCGGACCTGATTTACATCTTTGTGCATGGCCGGTAACCGTCGGACCGTACACCATAACTTCAAATTATACCAACTGTTCTCCTTTACCAGCTCCGGGAAACTATGCGGAATTTTTAGTTACTTTTGATCCCACCGTTTTAGGAGGAATCGGAACTGCTAATTATCAGCTTTTTACCTTCACACATGATGCGACGAATCCTATAGGTCCGACTTACACTATAGAATTAAGAGGTAAAGGTACACCGTAAAAATATTTATCAAATAATTGTTAATACAAAATAAAAATTATCATGCATATTATTAAACACATAATAGTATTACTACTCCTGTTATCTTCAGGCATTATATATTCTCAAGTCACCGTCTCTCTCGACCAGCCCCCTCCGTTTCAGTTCAGGGCTGAAAATATGTGGAAGGTGACTTTGAATAATACGGGAGCTGATGTAAGAGTATATTTAACAGGTTCGGTGATGAAAGGCAATGCGCAGGTAATTGATGCAACTACTTCTGCATTTAATCTCGCAAGAGGGATGAAGCGGGTGAGTGCGGCGGAGATGAGTCCCATTGATCTGAAAAAATATAACAATGATATAGAACAGACTCTGAGTAAAACCGGAACATTCGAAAGCGGAACTTACACTATCTGCATAAAAGTAAAAGATGCAGGAAATAATGAAGAGCTGGGAAGTTTTTGTAATGATTATGAAATAATAAACATGACAAAAATGGAACTCATTTCTCCTGAAAATAATGATCAGGTGCTTTTCCTTCTGCCAAGCTTTACATGGCTTCCGCCTGTTCCGCTTCCGCAGGGAAAAACTGTTTCATATCAGTTTCAGATCACGGAAATACTTAACCGTCAGACTCCAGAATATGCGTTCCTGTCGAATCCTGTCTATTTCCACAGTGAGAAATTACTGACAACGCTTTTTCAGTACCCGATTGCAGCGATACCGCTTATCAATGGAAGAAAGTATGCATGGAGAGTTATAACTTACATTGACAATAACAAATTTATAGAAAGCCCTGTATGGGAATTTTTGTATAAAGGCAGCAATAAAGATGCCTCTGAGATTAACAAAGACATCAGAGAACAGCTTAAAAAGGATCTTTCTGACAACAGCAGTACTGTTGATTTTCAGGCATCGGGAAGACTAGGTCCTTTAAAAACCAGACAAAGTCTGTTCAATGAAAAACCTTTCAAGTTTGGCATCTCATCAAAAGCAGAATATGAATACAATGATAAACAGGCAGTGAATTCCGAATTGCCTAGAAACTTCGGAAGTATATCCGTTGATCCGACTGTAAGTATTTACGGCATTCCGTTCAATGTGAATCTGTTTTACGATACGAGACAGAAAGAATTTAAACAGAACATAAACAGCTTTGGATTTTTTTTCGACCCTGTAATTTTGAAAAATAAAATTAAGGAAGAGATCGATAAGAAAAAAGAAGAACTTGAAAGTAAAATAAAAGAGACTGTAAAAAGCGAGATCAATAAAAGAAAAAAAGATATAGAGAATAAAGTAAATTCCACTATCAGCCCCTGGTTAAAGATCTTTTCGTACTTTGATAATCTCGGTCTGGGAGAAACTTATCCGAATTACACATCCAATACAGTTAACGGAGTAAAGATGACCGGCGCTGACATTTCATTCAATCCGGGCATAATGCATTTTGCGATTTCCGGCCTTAATAATATGGATGCGATCCCCGGCACGACATTTTCCAGAAAAATGCTTGCAGGAAGTATAGGACTCGGCGTCAAAGATAAGTCTCACTTTCATTTTAACATGATGAAAGCGTGGGATAATGAAAACTCCATTGATATGAATACGATAACAAACGGAGTTACTCCTCAGGATAACATCGTATTCGGGACTGATGCTGCCTTAAGTCTGATCCAGGATCAGCTTACAATAAAAGCGGAAGCGAACGGCTCGATGCTTACCCGTGATAAAACCGCGCCTGATCTGGTTTCAGAAGATATCCCTGAATTTGTAAAGAAATTTCTTGAACCGAAGATCAGCAGTCAGTTTGACTATATGTTTGAAGTGAGTTCGGATTTTAAATCAAAAGATATCGGCACCAATGCGGAAATTTCTTTCAAATCCGTCGGTCCCGGTTATGTATCGCTCGGTGCGCCTAATATCAGGCAGGACATTCAGTCAGTAAAATTTAAAATATCGCAGCCATTCGATAATAAAAAAATTATGGCATCGGTATATTACAAGCTTGATAAAAACAATATAGCAAAACTGAATCCGACAACTTCAACATCTACGGGTCTCGGTTTTAATCTGAAAATAAATTATAAGGAATTTCCCTTCCTGATAATTGATTATCGTCCGAATTCTGTTTCAAATGAAGCATCTGACGGCAGCCCTGCTTTTAAGAATAATTCCGATGTGTTTTCACTGACGATGGGTATAAACCAGAATACAAAACAGTTTTCAAACTCCATGAATCTTATATTCTCAAGTTATTCCAGCAAATCCAATACAGGACTGAATGATTACGGCATTATGAGTTTTAACGGATCAAATAACATCACATTTCTGAAAATTCCGCTGACAATATCAGGAAGCGCAGGTTACACCAGGAATAATGCAGCTGATTCTCATAATTCATTTTTGTTTGATCTTTCAGCAGGATATGAATTTATGAAAAACTGGAGTAACTCAATCGGAGCTTCATACTACGGCGAAGAAAAAACAAATTCAAAATCATCCTTGTATTTTAATTCATCATACTCTCCCGGCAGCTTTTTTAATGTAAACATCAATCTGATGAAAGATTTTTACAGAGAAGATTTAAATCAATACGGAGATTTTGATAACCTGATAATCAGGGCAGGGATAACTGCCGGGTTTTAACTTTATGATTTGCAGTTTTACGGTCTGAAATTTTTGAATCCGGTAAGATAAAAAAATTGTTTGTCAATAATTGATATCTGAAGTAAGGCAGAATGCACTTTCCGTAATCCAGAACAAACAGTTGAATAGAAATGCTTCAGGAACATGCTTAATCATGTATTCTTGACTTCACAACGTTTTGATCAGTTCGTTCGGGATTGCAAATGTGCGGCTTCAGTTATTGATCAATGACTACCGATTTTTACAATAACAGATTCCATTTATATGTCGAAAGATCTGCCGGGTCTTTACATTCAAAGGAATAACTGATCTCATCTCCGGTTTTGAAATACTTGGCTTCAGTCCGGAGTATCGGAATATTCCAGTGAGTGGAAGAAGTGAGGGGATTAGTACTGAGCTTGTTATTGTCGTCAAATATAATATCAAAAAAGAAACATATTCCGTTACATTCACTGTCTTTTATGATTCTGGATTTAATGCTGAAATGTCTTTGAATATCCTTATCATTCATTTTTTCCAGGTCAAAGAATAAAATCTTTTCAGGTTCTGAAAGAAAGCAGTCAATGTTTTCCGGTCTTGTATAAAGTATTCCGTAACCGGCTGAGATATCGTTTTTCAGTTCGTCAAAGCAGTCATACTTTATTCCGTGAATATTCTGTTCCCAAATATAGGGTACGGTATAATTGCTTTTTAGCTTTACGGGAACGAGATAAACTTCGAATTTTCCCGGAAGAATTTTTCCTCCGGGTTTTAAAAGCCTGTCCCTGAGATCCAGAATATTCTCATTCATATTTTCGTCAAAGAGGAGCGCCCCTATCTGCTCGTGTATTAAAATATCCGCTTTATCTCCCGCAGTGAAATTTTTGCTGTTAAGGTTAACGAATTCTATTGAAGTAATATTGTTATGCACGGCTATCTTTTTTGCTGATTCAATTATTGCTCCGTGTTCTATGGCATAAATTTTCTTCGGAGATTTTTGCGAAGCGAAAAAGGAAAGAATGCCGGTGCCCGTGCCGAGATCAATTACTACATCATCTTTTTTAACCTGTGAAGTGATGGCTTTATGATAAGCATCCATTCTGCCTTTATCAGCCAGCATTTTTTCCTGTTCAAGAAAGCTGTTGAAATAATTCCTGTTGGCTACGGAATAATAAAGTTTCGAAAAATATTCGCTGGATTTTATCTTATTATAAATTTTGCCGAGAGAATTGAGTAATATCTGCTTCATCAGTTTGAATAAAATTATCTTACGAAAGGTATGTAGTTCAAAGAAAAATCAAATTATATGATTCGCCTGAGCTTTTTTGTAAAGGTCTATGTATAACTTTGCCGAATGTTTCCATGAAAAATCCTCATTCATTCCTTTAAGCATGATCTTTTTCCATGTCTTTTTATCGCCGAAAATATCTACCGCTCGTTTTATTGTTGAAAGCAAAGCAAACGGAGTGTCATCTTTAAATGAGAAACCGTTTCCGTTCTCGTTGAATTCATGGTAATCCTTTACAGTATCAGCTAGACCGCCTGTTTTTCTGACGATAGGGACAGTTCCGTAATTCAGACTGTACATCTGATTCAGACCGCAGGGTTCGTATTTGGAAGGCATTAGGAACATATCACTTCCCGCAGTTATAAAATGAGCAAGCTTGTTGTTGTATCCGATATAGGTATTTACTTTTTGAGGATAAGCCAGTGCAAGTTCTCTGAAAAAATTTTCTGTTTTATCTTCACCGCTTCCGAGGATGAGAAGCTGAAAATTTAAAGACATCATTTCGTGTATGACAGGGAACAGAAGATCAAATCCTTTCTGACCGGCAAACCTTGAGATAATTCCGATTACAGGTGTGTTTTCATTGAATTCAAGTTCAGCTCCTTTCAGTAGTTCCTGCTTGCATTGAATTTTTTTCTTAAGACTTCTTGAAGTATACCTGAAAGGAATGTAACTGTCAGTTTTAGGATTCCAGATATTCGTGTCGATACCGTTAAGAACTCCGTAGATATCGTCTTTGCGTGTTTCAAGAACTCCTTCCATTCCTGCTCCGAACTGCTTTGTCTGAATTTCCCTTGCATAGGTCGGACTGACAGTCGATATAATTTCCGAAAAGAGAATGCCTGCTTTTAAAAAACAGAAAGAGCTGTCGAGTTCAAACGGTCCTTCAGGATAATATAACTCATAGGAAAGACCGGAATTATAAATTGAACCGGATGAAAATCTTCCCTGATAGCCGATATTATGTATTGACAAAAGCACCGAAGTATTCTCAAAAAGCTTGTCCCATTTGTATTTAATTTTAAGAAATACCGGTATAAGAGCTGTCTGCCAGTCATTGCAGTGAATAATATCGGGAGACCATTCAAGCCTCTGAAGAGTTTCAATGACAGCAATCTGAAATAAAATAAAACGCTCGTCCTCATCGTTATCATTTGTGTATGGTGTTTCCCGGTGGAAATAGACCGGGCAGTCAATGAAATAAACTTCCACTTCTGATTCCGGCAAAGTGCCGTACCATACATTAAAGTTCACGGTTTTATCACCGATGTTTACGGGAATATCCTGAAATTCATCTATGAGGTTCAGGTTATGATCGATTGTTTTAATCCCTGAATAAAGAGGAACGAAAACCCTGATATCGCATCCCTCTTCTGCAAGGGCTTTTGGCAGAGAGCCTGCGACATCTCCCAGACCGCCCGTCTTAACAAAAGGAAAACATTCCGAAGCTGCGAAACAGATTTTCAAATTTATCTCCGCTGTTAAATTTTAAATTTTATTGTTACTACCAAGACTCAAAAACACGAAGGAATAAGAAATTTAATTTGTTTTTATTAAAACCGGGGAAAAAGTCTTTTGTGTAATTTTTGCATAACTTAAATTGACCCGTCCAAGATTGAAAACAAGATTGTACCACCAATTTCATTAATTTGCACGAATCTGAAAATACATTTTTAAAACTATTGGTGTAAATTCGTGAAATTCGCGGCGAAAAATACTTTAAAAATTAAGCGAAAATCTGAGTAGTTAATTTTATTTCTTTTAAACAAATATAAATTTAAAACTTCGTCTCAAGTATATACGGTATCATTTTTCTCCATGTAGGCCAGTCATGAGGGACATCATAACCCCAGACTTCAAGATTATGCGGAACATTCTTTGAATTAAGAATCTCCGAAATAGTCCTTGATGATTCCGGTTTTTCGTAATTTCCCTGACCGGTCATTATGTGTATGTGATTGCTTTTTCTCATATCATTCAGGATCTTTTCATCATTAAGATTCGGCAGATAGTGTATTGGTGAATTGAAGTAACAAGTTTCATCAAAATAACCTTTGGAATAATCGGTAAGATCATAAGAACCGCTCATTGCTATAGTGCCGGCAAAAACATCCGGTCTTTTGAAAAAAAGATTTGCGCAATGAAGAGCGCCGAGTGATGCCCCGCAGGTGATGACAGGAACTACACCGTTACAGTCATTATAAATAAACGGAACAACTTCATTCACGACATAATCATTGAACTGCTGATGCCTTACGGCTTTATCGTAAGGATTCATTTCATCATTAAGCCAGCTTTCATTATTAATGCTGTTAATCGAATATATCTTGCATTTGCCTGCATTTATGTAAGGAGCCAGAGTTTCGATCATCTGAAATCTTTCATATTCCAGAAAATCAGCAGCGGCAGTCGGAAAAAGCAACAGCGCGAATCCGTAATCACCGTAAGCGACTATATCCATTTCTTTATTTAAAACAGGACTGTATAATTTGGAGATCTCTCTTCTCATTCTTTAGTAGGATAATTGGTTATTAAAATTATTTAATTCACAAAATACTTAATTCAGAATTAAATTATAAGACGAAATTTCGTAACAGCAGTGAGTTAGATTCATTGCCGTCCAAAATATTTTTGA
>JAFDZQ010000070.1:0-9853 GCA_018266895.1 Bacteroidota bacterium | reverse complement strand
TTAATTAATTTTAAATTAAACGTTGTGAACGGATGTGAGTTATTTTCATTGCCGTCCAAAACGTTTTGTAACGAATGAATAACTCTTTAATTATTTAAATATAGAAATCCAAATGTAAGCTTTTAAATTATCCATCCCTGACCGCATTCAGCGGGCAACTATCACTTTTAAAAGAACATTCTCAAAACTATTTTTAAACACAAAGGCAAAGAGGCGCAGAGGATTTAAACATTGAAATTGAAACTCTCTGTGTCTCTGAGTCTCTGAGTTAAGAAATATTTAGATGTTTCGAGAAAATTTCAAAAGGGTGTACGTCAGGGATAATATTATATCGGACATAAAGTTATATAACTCTTGCACTCGGAGTAGTCTAAAAACTATAAATTAATATATGCCTCAAAGACTTAATGTCTGTAACTATCAATATCTCTTTTTATTTTTACTTTTTATTCAATTTAAAACAGAGAGTTAAATACTTTCTTAACTTAACTGCATTCAGGCAATTGATTAAATTACATAAATACATTTCTTAACTAATATTAATTTAACTGAATGGAAAATAACAAGTAGTTCAGAAGTCTTTATTTAAATACAAAGAAGCTGATATTATAAAAATAGTATCAGCTTCCGGCGTAGTTGAAATAAAAAAGGGATTAAAATGGCAAATCGTCGTCTGAAGAGCTTTCCATATGCGGCTCTTCCTCAGAGCTCTGAGAGTTTACATTGCCGGCTTTATTAAGTTTCCAGGCAACAAGATTTGTGAAATATGTTTTAAGGCCATCTTTATTAGTCCAGGGCTTTCCGGTAAGATTAAAATGCACTTCAATGGGATCATTAATTTTAAATCCGTCTATCAGCTCGCATTTATCCTGATTAAGCTGAAACTTAATGTATTCCGGATACTGAGTATTTTCCGCATACTCTACAACGAATTCTCTTTTTTTGAATTTTTCTGTTACTTGTTTTGATTCGAAGACCTCAAACAGTTTTCCCGTAATCTGCATTATGTTTTATTTGTTTTTGTTTTATTTGAATTTTTTAAAATCACTCTGTTTCTGATCTGCCATTTGAACATCATCTGCATCCATATATAATCTAGTTTTTCTTTAGGGGTCATATCTGAAACAGGTTTCTCAAGATGACCGTCAAACATCGTGTCTATCGGTTTTCCGTTATTATATTTTTTTACTTTTTCCAATTATTTTCTCCAGTTCTTTTATGTCAGTAATATCTTTATCTCTGAGCGGATTTATTAATTTCTTAACGAAAAGCAAATCTTCCGGTGATGAGACATTAATACTTATGTTATCAATAACGATTAAATGCGCATTTTCTGTTAATTCTTCATATGTCCTTGGATAATTAAGAAAAATATCCAATTGTAAAGGACTATTGCTGGAAACGAAAGTATAAACCAAAGCATTCTTTTTTTCATACCATTCTTTCCTGATATTCTCATCGAACAGATTTTCAACCGGTTCCGGAATCCTTGGTTTCAGACCGAACTTCCGGGTAACCGATATGATTTTTTCTAAATTACTTTTCTCAAATGAAACGGACAAGTCAATATCATAAGTTGACCTTTCAACTCCGTGCAGTACACATGCTACTCCGCCACAGATCACATATTTTACTTCTGCTGCAGAAAGTTCTTTCAGTAGATCAAATAAATTTTTGTTTGTGTCCAAATAAATATTTTCATAAAATTAATCTTTTGAATTATTCTAATCAATCTAAACTAAACCCTTATATTTGAAATACACAGACAAGGTCATTATTAAAATTATATCCCGGCAGGATTTAAATAAAATTCTCATATTGACCGCTTTGATCTTTATGAATTTTTTCATGTCAAAGGATTCACGGATTCGTACTACTTCACATTAATTATACAAACGACTTATTTATTTAAATACGTTTGTAATAATGAAATATTTGGAAAAATATTATCTTATATCCTGATGCTATCAATATGAATAATTTAAATTAAACATTCATCTTCAGATTTCCTTAACTTGAAAACTACTATTTCATTTTTATTTGAAATGTTTTTTAAAAAAATCAAAATCCCTAACGTCTTCTTCAGAAAATTCCCTGACGGCACTGTAAAAAGCTTTCCTCGCCTTGTTTTCACAGGCAAACATTTCATGAATTCCTTCTTCAGTTTTCGCAAAAGACATTTTATTGTTAATTGAAATTGAATCCGCAACTTTATCAATGTCGTGATCAGTACCGATATATGTAAAAGTCCAGCCTCTGTCTCTTAAATTTTCAATTAATTTCTTAATATCATTTCCGGAATATTCTTTCGATGCATTTTCAAGACCGTCAGTTAAAATCGTGACAAGAACATTGAAGTTATCCTGTCCGTCAGTGATCCGCTTCAGTTTATTTACACTGTCGCCTATCGCATCAAACAGGGGAGTCATAGAATCCGGTCTGTAAACTGTATCATTTATCTGACCGAGATAATCCGCTGAAATATTATCCAGAATGGTTTTAATTCCCTTGCCGTTGAAAGTAATCAGTGAAACAAAATGTTCCTGTTCAGGAAAATCTTTTTTAACGTTTCTGACAGACTGCACAAGCTCATTGAACCCGCTGATGATAAATGATTTAACAGATTCCATTGAGCCGCTTTCATCAAGAATGATGAGATTAAATACTTTTTTGTTTTTCATTTTCTTTTTTCCTTTCAGAAGTTTTAGTTATACAAAATTATAAGAACAGACGGTATGGAAAAAACCACGCAATGTTTTGGAAATGTTTCCGTTTGATCCTTATACTATATATACACAGGATTTATGAAAGTTTGGTATTGAAGAAAAAATTAATTCCTGTAGAGAACTTTTACAGCTCTCTTCTGAAAGTAGCTTAAAGAATTTAGTAATGAGTTGAATTTACTTTCATATGATATCTTCCTAAACGAAGGTAAAGATAAATATTCATTATCAGTAACACTGTCTTCCATTCTACAAATCCGAGATGTACTGATAAATGGCTTTTCATCCTCATATTTTTCATTATTATATAACTGTCTGGCTTTTCTCTGAATTTTCCTGAACAAGTCCCAGCCTTTTTTCATATCCAGACCAATGTTCCCGGCAGCAGCAGAGACTGAAATTTTTTCCGAGCTCTGACAATAAAGATTTAAAGCATTGAATAACTTAAGTTCTTTTTCGTCTAACTGAGCTTCCAGTCTTTTCAGAAATGAATTTGATGATTGATTAGTTTCTTTTTTATCGAAATTATCGTTTTCAGGATCAACAATTTCCCCTTCATCATCTATAAACATTAAAAGGTATGTACCAGCATAAATTTTCTTGAAATTCAGGACTCTTCTTTTCATAATGAATCTGCAGAATGTTTCGAAGTCCCCCTTGTCCTTTTTAAAATATTCCAGAGCTTTTAAGATAGAATCTGTTGCAATGTCCTCGGCATCTTCTCTTCTTATTTTAAATGTTACTGCATACTTTATCAGCGAGTTCCAGTATTTATAGAAATTTTGTTTTGAAATTTCAGGTATCATTGCAAATTTTTATAAAATAAATTAATTATAAATTCAATTAAACATATAAATTCCTGTTCGTGAATAATCTGAATCCTACACAAATTCATATTTTAGTTTTTATTTGATAACCGATTAAAATATTTTTGTATAAGCTTACAAGTTTAAAAGTTCATACATTTCTTAAAGAATTCATTTTAATTAATTTATAAAAAACAAAAAGGAGTAAAATCAAATGATAAATCCGGCTCATTTACACTTATTGCTTAATCATTTTCCGATAATCGGAACCGCCATTTCAATATTTGTTTTGCTTACAGGCATATTAAAGAAAAGCGATGATGTTAAGAAAACAGCAATATTGATTCTTATACTTACTGCATTCGTAACAATACCGGTATATCTTACAGGAGACAAAGCGCAGGAAATGATTGAGGGAAATTATGACGATGTCGAGGAATCTTATATTGACCCGCATGAGGATTTTGCGCTTTACAGTTTCATTGCAATGGATATTGCAGGAGCGATCGGATTGTTATCATTGTTGATATACAGAAAACCAAAACTTCTTCCGAACTCATTTACATATTTCATATTGGCTGTTCTGCTTATTGTAAACGGGATGATGGCATACACTGCAAATCTCGGAGGCAAAATACATCATCCTGAAATACGGAAAGACAAGCTTCCCTGGGAATCATCCGTGAATACCGGACAGAATAATACTGAAAAGAAGGATAAAAAAGAAAGGAATGATAAAGATTCTGAAGATGATTAAGAAGAATGTACTGAGTTGAAAATCAACAATTAATAAGAGAACTGCTCATTTTAATTTTTCCAGAACCTGTTTCATGTCAAAGGGAAGTTCGGAGTCGAATCTCAGATTTTCTTTTGTATGCGGATGAATGAATCCGATTACTCTTGCGTGAAGCGCCTGTCTTGGAATGATCCCGAGAAGATTTTTTATTTGCGATTTTATATTTGAAGTAAGGTTAACTGAATGCGGCTCTCTTCCGCCGTATGTTTCATCGCCGAAGACGGGATGTCCGGAGTAAGACATATGAACGCGGATCTGATGTGTTCTGCCGGTTTTGAGATTGAGTTTAATCAAGGAAAGAAATTCATATTCTTCAAGAACTTCATAATTCGTAATTGATAATTTTCCTTTGCCGTCATCATCTTTCAGGACAGCAACTTTCTTTCTGTCTCTTTTATCTCTCCCGAGCCGGTTTGTGATTTCTCCTTTTTTCTTTTTCAGTCTGCCCCAGACAATTGCATTATATTCGCGTTCGATCGTATGATGAAAAAATTGTTCTGACAACTTCCGGTGTGTCACTTCATCTTTTGCTATAACAATTAGTCCCGAAGTATCTTTATCAAGCCTGTGAACGATCCCTGCTCTTTCGAAACCTCTGAGATCGGAAAGAATATCATTTTTCTGCGCAGAATAGTACATAAGAGCATTAACGAGAGTGCCGCTGTAGTTTTTATAAGCGGGATGAACCACCATGCCCGGTGGTTTATTGATTACCATCAGATACTTATCTTCAAACACTATTTCGAGAGGAATATTTTCGGCAAGGACATCCTTTTTGTCCGGAGTATCGAGTTCTATTTCTATTTCGTCGTCCGGTTTGACAATATAATTTGATTTGACAAGTTCACCGTTTACGGTAACTGAGCCGAGATCAATGGCTTTCTGCACTCTGGTCCTAGAAGCATTTTCTATAAATTGCGCGATATATTTATCAATTCTCTGTTTTACTACAACATTCGGGACTGTCAGGAAATAATTTTTTTCCATTAATAAAATTTATGTGGGATATTTCAGGAATATACTGTAATTTAAGGAAACTTTTTTTATTTTAAATATACTTAAGATTAAACTTTATTAAAGCATATCTAAAGTATCTATATTTATGAAAATTAATTATTAGTAATATGCAAAACAAACTCATAATTAATACAGTAAAATACTTCTTATATTTTGTCTGCGCAATTATGATTGCGCTGTATTCAATAACTTTTAACGGGTGTTCCGGCTCAGATGAAGAAGAACTTGTCTCGCAGCGAAGCCAGGATTCCATAAATGTGTACACCAGAATTCAGAAGGCATTTACTTATTATAAAAAAGCGCTTAAGCATAATGAGTCATCTGAAACAGCTAAAGCAGGAGAGGATTTCGAATCTTCCTTAAAGAGCCTGGATAAGATAAATTATGAAATTATTCTTAAAGGAGAAAATTATTTCTGGAAAAGGGATTATGATGAACTAGCGACTTCAATAGTTCAGGATTATCTGATAACACAGTCCGAGATAAGTCAGCAGAGTCTTGTCTTTGATTTTGCAAAGAGAGTTTCCCTTAAATACCGTAGGGTTGAACAGGTAAGCAAAGACAGGGAACCGTTGCCGGACGGAAGCGATGTTCCTTTAGTCAGAAATGAAGTAGTTGACGGTTACATTGAATTTTTTTCGAATACTGACAGAGGAAGAAGCTTCATTGACAAGAGTTTATACAGATCAGGAAAGTATTTCCCGATCATGAGAAAGATTCTGAAATTCAATAATGCGCCGGAAGAGTTGATTTATTTATCAGTACAGGAATCCGGACTGAATCCGACGATTGTTTCCAGAGCAGGAGCTATGGGTTTATGGCAGTTTATGCCTGCAACAGGAATTTCATACGGTCTGGGTTCTGACGGTTACAGAGACGACAGAAGAGACTTTGAAAAATCCACAGATGCAGCTTCTCACCTGCTAAAGGATCTGTACAAAACTTACGACGACTGGTATCTGGCGTTTGCAGCTTACAATGCCGGACCGGGAAGAGTCAATAAAGCGATCAGTAAAAGCGGATCGAGGGATTTCTGGACACTGCGTCAGTATTTGCCGGGTGAAACAAAGAATTATGTTCCTTCCATACTTGCACTTTCTTTTGTACTGAGAAATCCCGAAGAATACGGATTCAAAGACATTGAATACGGAGATCCGGTTTCTTTTGACAGGGTGGAGATCAAATCATCTGTATCTCTGCAGAGAATTGCAGAATTATGCGAGACAGATATTGAAACAATAAGAGATCTCAATTCCGAACTGACAAATGATCAGGTACCGGTTTATGACGTTCCGTACGAACTGAGGATCCCTCACAACAGTTTTGATAAATTCCTCGCTAATTACAACAAGGCAGATGATATTGACAAAAGCAGCGGCTTATCACCTTCGTTTGCCGGTAATGAAGCAGTAGTGCAGGGTGAGCAGATAACAGGAGTGCATTATAAAATTGATAATTATGAACCGGGTGATATAAGACTTATCGGAAGCAATTACGGATTGAAAATGGTAAGTCATGAATTAAAACAGAAAGAATCACTCTTAAGCGTTGCATTGTTTTATGATGTCAGACCTTCTGACATAAGGATCTGGAATAATATGAATTATGGTATTTATCCTGATACAAATCAGAAACTTGCTGTTTATATTTCCGATAGCAGATATAATCTTCTTTTCGGAAACAAAGAAAAAGTCAGTGAAAATATTGTTTCAAAATCTGGAAACAATGATACGGATACTGACTCAGGTAATAATACTGAAATTACTGCAATGAATACGGAGAATGAGATGTCTTCAACTACGCCGGAATCTGTATCCGAAGATAATAATATTTCAAAGGAAAAAACTAACAATACTGATGTTTTGACAACTGATGAAATTGTAAAGGAGGAAACATCAGTTACTGAAACCACTGGGAACGAAACAGAAGTAACAGAGTCATCCGTAAATGAAACAGAAGATACTTATGAAGAGACTGTATCTGAAGAAAAATTGAATAAAAAAACCGGTACTTCTAAAAATACTTCATTCAAAACCTATACAGTATCAGAAGGAGATAACCTAACAAAGATAGCAGCTGATAATAAAGTAACCGTTGAAGATCTTAAAGAATGGAATAATCTTGAATCCGATAAGATCACGATAGGACAGAAGCTGAAAATAAGTTCGGGAAAAGTAAAAATATCAGTTCATACTGTAGCAGAAGGTGAAAATCTGACAATGATAGCGAATGAGTATGGTATATCAGTTTCAGAGTTGAAGGAATTGAATGATCTGAATTCAGATGTAATATATTCCGGTCAAAAGCTGAAAATTACCGGGAGTAAAACTAAAACATCCGGAAAGAATTCAGTTAAAAAAACAGAAGTCAAAAAAACCTACAAAGTTAAAAAAGGCGATACGCTTGCATCTATAGCAGATAAGAATGATGTTTCAGTTAAGGACCTGAAGCAATGGAATAATATCAAAGGTGATAAAGTCATGACGGGTCAGGTTCTGAAATTGTACGGGGATGTCCAGAAGAACAGAAAGAAAAAGTAAAAAAATTCAGAAACATCTTTAATCTGAATTGAAAGAAATAAATTTTAAATTTATATTAAGCGATTCAAAAACGCTGGCATAGCTCAGCTGGTAGAGCAGCTGATTTGTAATCAGCAGGTCGGGGGTTCAAATCCCTCTGCCAGCTCAATTAAAACCCTGATAATTAAGATACTTATCAGGGTTTATTTTTTAATAAATTAACTGTTAGCAGATTTGTTAGCAGATTTTAAAAAAATAATTGTAATTGATGGAATCTAGAGGGCCTCCTTTAGCATTAAGAAAATTAAATGCATTTCAATAATCAAACAATATCCTTAGCTTTGTAAAGTAAAACTTTTAAAGAAGGAATTAAATTATGTATAATAAAATCCTTCACAATCCTGCATCTTTATTTACTTCACATAAAATCCAGATTGATCTTTATCCGGAACTTGCACCATTAATACCTGAATCAGAAAATAGATTAATGTTTATCTCATGAATAAAATTACAAAAATATTTTTTCTTTCTCTTTTACTCTATACACTCCAAACACTCTTTGCACTAGCACAACTTGTTCCTGATTTTAGAGTGAATGATGATACGACAAACAGGAGTCAGTATAATGGAAGAATAGGATTTGATAGTTTGGGACAATTTACAATTGTTTGGGAAGATTATCGAAATAATAAAGGAAACATTTATTGTCAAAGGTTTAATAGCAATGGCACATTCTCCGGAATAAATTTTAGAATTAATGTTAATCCCGACTCATCCTCATTACCGGGAATTTCTGTAACTAGAAATGGAAATTTTGGGGTGTGTTGGCTTGAAATAAACAGCCATATTTCAAATAGCTCAAAAATGAAATGCAGGTTATATAAATATAACTCTTCTCCTATAACAGGTGAAATTTTGTTAAATGATTCAACTGGGAATTTCCACACTTTACCTTCTATAGAAGTCAACCGCTCCAATGAATACATAATTGCATGGAATCAAAAAGGAATACTATATCAAAGGATTGATTCTGTTGGAAATAAAATTGGAAACAATATTTTAGTTAATGATAATACTGTATTTGCAGGACAAGGTGATCCTGCAGTTAATGTCAGA
The DNA here is from genome assembly GCA_018266895.1 of Bacteroidota bacterium. GTDB lineage: Bacteria > Bacteroidota > Ignavibacteria > Tepidaquicellales > Tepidaquicellaceae > JAEUSI01. The sequence goes on along the minus strand of JAFDZQ010000070.1, from coordinate 876 downwards.
AAAGATGGCAATTTCATAATTACCTGGAGCGATACTAGACCTCCTTCTTCTGGAAATTCGGATGATATTTATTTCCAGATGTTTGACAGTATGGGAAACCCCATAGGATTAAATCAGAAAGTGAATGATGATATTAGCACTGCAAATCAACAGAGGTATCCTAAAATTTCTTCGGATACTACTAATAAATTTATTATAGCATGGCATGATAACAGAGAGTCTTTTAACTCAACTCAGTTTTATGGACAGAATTATTTATCAACTGGAGTTAAAGATGGTATAAATTTTAGATTATATAGTTCATCTAATAAAATTGGAGCTTTACAATTAGTTAAAAAAGAAGACGGGAAATATTTGGTTGGATGGGACGAAGATATTGGTTCCACCTCCACCTTATATTTTCAAAGATATGACTCTTCAAATATTAAAATAGGATTAAAAAAAATTGTCTCAACACAATCACTTTCAACTTCTAAAATTTACTCAAATGTTGGAATATTTGATGATAATATATTCAGTGTTTGGAATGATGAGCGTAATGGACCTTTCGATGTCTATTGTAATATCAGATCATTCTCAAATCCTGATACTACAGTATATATTATTCAGATATCTTCACTTGTTCCTGAGAATTTTACAATATTTCAGAATTATCCGAATCCTTTCAATTCTTTCACTACAATAAAGCTTGAAATAAAACATAAAAATAATTACAGTTTAGATCTTTATAATTCCCTAGGGCAAAAGGTTAAAAATTTGTTCGTTAAAAATTTTGATCCAGGTTCTTATGAGTTGAATTTTGAAGCAAATGCTTTAAGTTCCGGCATTTATTATTACATTCTTTCTTCACCAATGGAAAGATTTGTTAAGAGTTTT
>JAFDZQ010000006.1:43667-56566 GCA_018266895.1 Bacteroidota bacterium | reverse complement strand
GATCTCCAAAATTTATTATCCCGGTGTTGAGTCTCATCCACAGTTCGAACTGGCAAAAAAACAAATGCGCGGATCGGGAGGAATAATCTCGATAGAGCTCGGCTCATACGAAAAAGCTGTTAAATTCTGCAACGGGCTCAAAATATTTCAGATTGCCGAATCACTCGGAGGGGTGGAATCGCTTGTCTGTCATCCTGTTTCAATGACACACGGAAGCGTACCGAAAGAGCTAAGGGATAAATTCGGATTAACGGACGGATTGGTCAGACTTTCGGTAGGCATAGAAGACGGAGAAGACCTGCTGGAAGATATTAATAAAGCATTGTCAGAATTGTAGCCGTAAAAAAACCTGACAGTAAAATAGTTACTGTCAGGTTTTAAGTTATTTGCAGTTATATTTATTTAATCAGCATCATGCGTTTAGTTTCAGTGAATCCTTCTGAAGACAGATTATAAAAGTAAACACCGCTCGGCAGATTTTCCGCTTTGAATTCCACTTCATACAAACCCTGCTGCAGATTGTTATTAACCGGCTCAGTAACCTTCATTCCTTTGGCATCATAAATTTTTAAAGTCACAAATGATCTTTCCGGAAGGGAAAATTTAATTTTTGTGGACGGATTGAATGGATTAGGATAATTATCATACAATCTGAAACCATTTACCGTGTTATTGTTTACTAAATTAATTCCTGAAGTTGTAGAATACTTCAAAGTAAGGATATCTGTCGTTGATCCCGGAACTGTTGTTTTACCCGTTACATACACATCTCCATTCTGATCAAATGCTGCGGAATAAGCCACATCATCTTCACTGCTGCTTCCGTTATAAACAGCAAGCCATTGCAGATTACCGGTTGTACTGTATTTCATTGTGACAAAGTCTTTTGATGTTCCTGAACTGTTACAGTATCCCGCGACACAAATATTTCCCTGATTATCAACAGCAATGGAAGTAGAACTGTCATTCTGATTTGCAGTTCCGTTATATGATCTGAGCCATTGTCTTATACCGGAAGAGTCATATTTTAAAATTACTATGTCATTGTTCGATCCGCTGATCCCGCTGTATCCTGTTACAAATATATTACCCGCATTATCAAGGACTATTCCGCTAGCTCCGTCATTTCCGTTTGCTGCTCCGTTATGTCTTGAGACCCACTGTTCTATTCCATCCGGGTTATACTTAACTGTCGCAATGTCATACTGGGAACTGGTACCTCTGCTGTAACCTGTAACAAAAATATTTCCGGCATTGTCTGTTTTTACGGCTGTTGCAAGATCAATACCGTTTCCCGGACCATCGTAATAAGATATCCTGACCAGATCGCCGGATGAATTGTATTTGATAGATATGTAGTCATAAGAACCGGAATTACTTTCAAAACTCTGACCGACAACAATTACATTTCCTGAATTGTCCACACAAAGAGAAGTTCCTATGTCATTGCTGCCTCCGGAACCGTCATATCTTGATAACCACTGCTGAACTCCGTCAGAGTTATACTTTATCGTGACAATGTCATACTGAGTAATAGAGCCTCCGTAACTCTGACCTGTTACATAAACATTTCCGGAATTATCCGTAGTCAGTGAAGTTACAAAATCAACTGCACTACCCTGACCGTTATAAACAGCAGACCACTGCTGCAATCCCGCTGAATTATATTTAACTGTGGCATAATCAAATGATGAACCTGTTCCTGTGGTATATCCTGATACATAAACATTACCGGAATTATCAGTGGCTATACATGAGGCTTTGTCAATACTGTTTCCGGAACCGTTGTAGAAAGCGGTCCACTGAGCAACACCTGCAGAATTGTATTTAATTGTAGTAAAGTCTTCAAATGATCCCAGATTAAAACTGAATCCGGTCACATAAATATTCCCTGAATTATCTGTAATGATGCTTCGGGCTTCGTCATTATAATTAGCATTTCCGTTGAATCTGACATCCCAGTGCAAATTGATCTGGCATATCCCGTTTAAAGGAAGAAAGATTGAAATAGTATAAAATATCATTATACTGAAAATTGTTTTCATGGTCATTATTTTAATTTATTAAAAAAGAAATATTCTGAAGATTTAATTTTCATGACTGTTTCAATTTATTTTTTCCTGAAAATTATTTTTGGGGAATGTAATTACAAATTATAAGTTAAAGAATTTAAAAACTTTAAGCCGAAGATTAATGAACAATGATACTTATGTAAATTAATTTTTTATAGTATTAAGTTCCTTTATGTTAATAAAGAATTTACCGATTTCTTATAAAAAATAGTTAACTGTTTCTTTACACCTTAAATTGTATTTTATCCATAATTAATAAAATACCATAATCCGTATATAAAAGTTGACAAAATTTGTAATGATATTGCTGTTAGCATTTCAGATTAACAATTGTTATTCTCAGAAAATATTCAGGACTCAAAGGGATACTGCAAAATACAGCGAGAAAAATTTAGACATAAAGATATTCAGAAGCTTTAATGAAATCAGAAGTCCGTTCCTGAGTTCTGTTACGGAAGTTACAGATGAATCACTCTTACCTGTCTCAGCAGTTCTCCCGGTTTTGCTTTTCATCACTTCACGTTCTAAAAATAATCATTATGATGAAAGCTCTTCTGTGCTTCTCGCCCTTTCAGAAGGATTAAATCTCGCAGCGACGCAGGGAGTAAAATATATTTTCAAAAGAGACAGACCTTTCCGAACACTGAACAATGTAAGATTTTATGATACAATGTCAGTTGCAGGAACATATTCATTTCCGTCAGGACATTCTTCAGGGTCTTTTGCAATTGCAACTTTAATGACACTTCGCTACCCTGACAAGCCGTTGTTAATTTCAGGATTATATACTTATGCTGTTATTGTTTCTCTGGGCAGAATTTTCGGCGGGGTGCATTATCCGAGTGATGTTCTTGGAGGGATGTTGGTAGGGGCCGGAAGCGCTGCATTAATCTATTCACTCCGCAAGCCAATTATTAAAACCAAAAATAAACTTTTTAATCAGGAAAACAGAACGGACAGTAATTCCGGCAATTTAAATTCATCAGCGCTTTTGTTGTCAGTTATTGCAACAGATCTCATAAATAATTTACTGTCTAACTCAGACAATAAAATAATAAATAAATCGAGATTAAGTTTTTCGGTAACCGGGAAAACAAATTATCTTGAGTACAATTTCAGCTTTTAAACTCCTCTTTTTTTTCCCCAGATAAGTATGTGAAGCCTTTCGGTAAAATTGTAATTATATTTCAGACATGCTCTGACTGTTTCAGATCTTGTCTTGTTAAGATCTTTTTTCGAAATTCCTTCCGGCATCAGATAAACATTTTCATTCTCAAAGCCGGTTTCAGACTGCAGTTGCTTAATTTCCGGAATATCTTTTTCTGAAGTGAAAACAAACTTCCACTGAATATCAAATTTGCCTGCCTTATGAAGAGAATTATATTTCTTCAAAACTTCAGTGTTTATTCTTCCCTTATTGTGCATTCTTTCATAAGAAGTATTAACAGGCACGGAGGATTTTAGTTTAGGGCTGATGCTTATAAGATCTGCATAATTGATAAAGTCTCCTATTAAAGTACCGTTGGTTTCAATTGTTATGTAGGAGTCTTTATTTATATTTTTTAATTTTCTGCAAAGAGAGAGAAGCTCATCAGCCTGCATTATCGGTTCACCTCCTGTAATTACGATATCCCTGCACAAAATTTTTCTGTATTTATCCGAAATCTGGTCAATATCTGTTTCTCCCAGATTCTTCATATCTTCAGGATACCAGCTTGTGTATGAAGTATCACAGAGATTACCGCTTTTAAAAAGGCATCTTAAATTGCAGTAATTAGTTCTTATAAAAAAAGAGGGCATACCGGCTCTTTTGCCTTCGCCCTGAATTGAATAAAATATTTCTGAGATTTTCATTAACTGAACAGCACTGATAAGAATTTACAAGTTTGTAAATATTTTTATAAAACTGATTTCTTTACAGCGATTGAATTTACTTCTTTGAATTAAGAGGCCCTGCAAGTCCTGAATACTCGCTCAGGTCAGCATCTATCGAACCGATAATGACCTTCGTCTTGACTTTTACAGGCATTCTTCTTTCGTCATCCGTCATCCATACCACTATCGATCCTTCGCTTTTGAACAATCCGCCTTCCTGTACAAGAGGTTCTACTTTTATGCATCTGAATTCGCCGGCAGGCACTTCAATCGTCTCTTTGCCGAGATATCTGACATCAAGAGGATATGTTTTGTCTTTATAAAAATTCTGAAGAGAAATCTTGTCGCCTTCTTTCATTTTGCTGTAATCAAATGTCCTCGCTAAATAAAAAGCGCTCATAGCATCCTGAGTGTATTCCGGAATATCAAACTCTCCTTCGAATTTCTTCGGCTCTTTTTCACCTGTGTAAGTTTTCGCCTTCAGATTCTGCTGATCAAATATCGCTTCGAAGTCTCTCTGATAATTACCTTCCTTGATATGCTGTTCAAATCTCCATGGAAAGAGTCCTTCAGCGTCAACATAGGTTCTGTAAAAATCTCTTACTTTATAAACCCACTCGAAACTTGAGGACGAATTCACATAAAATCTGATATCATAGCATTTTCGCCCGTTCATTGTCTGATAATTCTTGTCAATTTCCATAACGGCTTCTCCCGCATTTACAAAACCGTAACTTATTTCAAAAGTGAGTTTCTCACCTGGTTTAAAGGCTTTCTGGCTGATTTTTCTGAAATCTTTTGTAATTGTAGAATCTCCTGCGATCAGAATATTCATACAGACAAAGATCAGCAGAACTGCCGCTGCATTCTTTTTAATCATAATTTTATTAATTTTTACGGGTTTTAGTTTTATTTTAAAAAAGATTTAACTGCTTTCATTATTATGTCTTCCGTTATCAGATCCATATCATCTGAGATTCCGCCGGGTGTCAATATAACTGTATTTTTGCTTAATGGTTTCCATCTTGTATGATTCATAGGTGTTTCATTTGGATAAAAACCTATTATGTTTTTGTTCATTGCCCCTGCAATATGCACCGGACCGGTTGAATTGGAAATAAAAATTTCCGAATTATCTATGAGTATCATTAGTTCTTTAAGATCAAGCATTCCTGAAACATCATAAACTCTGGCTCTGGTCTTTTGATTAACATTCTTCATTAATTCATTTACTAATTGCTTTTCTCTTTCCGTTCCGGTGATGACAATCTTGTAACCTTCATAAACCTCTGAAAATTCATTCATAAACAAAGCCAGTCTTTTTAAAGGTATGTCCTTTGCAGATCCTCCGCTGCCCGGATGGATAATTATATATTCAGTGTCAGTAAGTCCGCTGAGTTTTAAATCAAGTTTCTTTTTTTCATCTTCGGAATAAGCGAAATAAAACTCTTTTGAATCACCGGCTTCTTTAAAAAAGTATTTCAGCAAATTCAGATTGTAGTCTGATTCATGCTTTATGGAATGCTTCCTGTGTTCATATACTTTGCAGTTATACAAAAAAGAATACCACCTGTAAGCAGTTCCTATCCTGTATTTAACCCTTAAAAGAAAAAAGAGCAGGGCAAGTTTAAATCCCGGTTTTACGTTAATAAAAAGATCAATTTTTTTGTTTTTAAAGAATTTATATTTGCCGAAAAAACCGTTTAAGTTTTCTTCGATTATCAGTTCATTAATATCTTTATAACCTGTTAACAGTTCCTCAAGATACTTCTTTACGAGCAGATCAATCTTAGCGTTATTAAAAATTTTCCGGGCTGCATTCAGCAGAGGCAGAGTAAGAATGACATCCCCTAATCTGTCAGTTCTGGATATAAGTATATTCCTTACATTATTTTTATCAATAATATTTTCCAAAGACCCTCACTGAATATAACCGTCGCTTTTAATTATTTCTGAAATTCTTTCTGATTCCTTTAATTTCGGAAATATGCTTTTTAAATAATTCATGACAATTCCCATTCTGTCGTTTTCATTGTTTGTTTCAAGCAGACTTTGCCGCTCGTTTAAGCTCATTCCGCTTTTTTCCGCCATCACAAAGGCAAATGACCTTAATCGTTTCTTCCATTTTAAATCGTTCTGATTTATTTTTTCAATAGTTCCCTTGTAAACAATTTCCACAAGTTCATTATAAATTTTAATACACTCCGCGAGAACGTCTTTATCGTAATCAGTATAGTCATCCTCAAGAATTCTGACTTTCCCGATGAAATACCCTTCAGTTCCCGCTTTATAATTCAGCAGTTCAAACCTGTCATAACCTTCAATTACAATATCCATTTCACCTTTTTCGTTTTCATTCAGCAGTTTAATTACCTTTGCCGTGCAGCCGGTTGTATGTACTTTGTGGCCTGAAAACAGAATGATTCCGAATTCACTTTCCGTTTCAATACTGTCCTTAATGAGTATCTTGTATCTCTCTTCAAAAATGAACAAAGGAATCTTTGATTGCGGAAACAGTACTGCACTAAGAGGAAACAAAGGTAAATCGGTGTCTTCGTTCATTTTTATACTGAATTTAAAATAAAAAAAGCTTCCGGGAGAAATGAAATCTTACGGAAGCTGGCAATGATATTTATAATCTGTTATCTGTATGTTATAACAAGCGAAGTGATATTTTTATCCTTGTCAAATCCGAGCATCAGTCCGACTTCCTTTTTTTCCTTTGTCCAGTTTATCAGTCCTCCTTTATCGCTTACCTGTGATTCACCTTCTTTTGTAACTGTATACCCGTTTTTCTGCAATTCCTCTTTGTAAAAATTTACTATATCAAGTACTTTATCATTTGATTCGAAAGTAACAACCGTGCCGTCGGAAGAGTTAAGTGAACCGAGAGTTTTTGAATTTTTCGGCAAAGGCACATCCGAAGGAAAATCCTTGGGAAGTCCCGGAGTCATACCAAGTTCATTTGTTTTATTTGCATCTGACTGAGGTACACCTGTTCCATTTTCAACTTTTTTTGTCATGTTTTCCTGAACCGGGTCAATTTCTTTTTTAATTTCGCCTGCATTATCAGTTTTAGTCTCGTTTTTCTTTTCTGCCTGATCTTCTGATTTTTTTCCGCATCCGTATGAACTTGCAAAGATTAACACAATACAAACAAAATACACTAAATGATTTTTCATTAAATTAATTTAAATTATGAGAATATATTAAATTCAGTTATAACATCTGACAGCCTCAAATGTCCCGGCTACCCAGCTTTTTTTATCGTCTTTATAACAAATTGCAATTTTACCTTTTACCGTTTTTTCATCCATTGAAGTAATAACAAGTGCGCAGTTCCACTGAAGTGAAGATTTGTTGTTTCCGCTCTTCACATTTGCTGTATCATAAAAAGATATGTATCCGTCAAGGCTCTGATCAAAACTTGCCTTTAAGAATTCACCTTTATTTATTTCACCGGCTTTATGAAGTAAATGAACTGAATTATCATCTTCAACATAACCGCAGTCGTTTTTCGGCTTTACATCTCCGATATTCAGAACATTATCTCCGCTTCCTCTCCACTGCTCAAAGTTTATGTAATTAATTTTTAACTCTCTTCCGTTGATAATACCCTTCAGAGGCGTATCGGGAATATCTGAAATTTTTAATTCCGACTTCCATGAAAATTCTTTTGAAGAAATACTTTCGTTTTTCAGCTCTTCTTTTTTATTGCATGAGGAAAAAAAGAAGATTGAAATCAGAATCAAAAAAATCCTGAAACCTTTTATAATGATCAATTTAATATCAGTTTTGTTTATCTCCTGAAAACAGCAGAGTAATGACAAATTAAATTACTTTACTTTACAAATTTCTTATATCTGTCGTTTATTCTTGACCAGTTAAGGTTCTTCAGGAAATTGTCAATATAAGCAGCTCTGGCAGGACCATCCTTATGATAGTAAGCATGTTCGAATACATCACAGGAAATAAGAGGAATTCCGCCCCAGATCGCACCGTAATGATGCTCGTCTACAAGTACGTTCAGAAGTCTCTGGCTGTATAACTGATCATAAGCCAGAACAGCCCATCCTGAAAGCTTGGCTGATACAGCGGTTGCCTTGAAATCAGTTTTCCAGTTATCCAGAGATACGAATTCTTTTTCAATTGCTGCAACTACTTCCGGACCTTTTGAAGGGTCACCGTCACCACCGAGCACTTCCCAGTAAACATCATGAAGAAGAGCGCCGGCATGATTCCAGGTAAACCTTCTTTTTAATTCCCCCACATTGCTGTAATTGCCGTTTGCCTTTGATCTGTCTGCAGACTCAAGCTCTTTTTCAATATTGTTCATAAATGTAACGTAGCCTTTATGATGAGTATTATAATGCCAGTCTGTCGTTTCAGCATCAATAACGCTTTTTAGCAATTCTTTTGCTTCCTCATCGGAATAAGGTCTTTTATTGAATTTCCATTCGTAAGCCATTTTAAATATCTCCTTTATTTTTTATTTAATGAATTCTGAATATTAGCGGAAGTATAAGTACGTAAAAGTTTAATTTACCTGTATACATACTTTATCCGTATGTTAATTAGTTAATTTACGGAAAATAGAAAAAACAATGATGAGTTTAAATTCTATTTTTAAATCGACATAAATTTATTCCGGGAAAAACAAGTGTTTGTTATACACCGAACGAACTTCCGCATCCGCAGGTTTTTACTGCATTAGGATTGTTGAATACAAATCCTTTTCCTGTCAGTCCGTCAGTATAATCTATTTCTGTACCGGATAAATAAAGATTGCTCTTCATATCGATGAAGATCTTTACTCCGTCTTTTACAATTACGGTATCACCGGATCTTTCTTCGGGATCAAATCCCAGTGTATAGCTCAGACCTGAACATCCGCCTCCTTTAATGCCGACCCTTAAGCCGTAATCGGATGGAATTTTATTTTCTTCCATGATCTTTTTCATTTCCCTTACTGCTTTCTCAGTAACATTTACCTCATCACTGACTCCGGGGATGAATTCTTTTTCTGTGGTTTCTGTCATTTTGATTACCTCTTTATTTGATAATTTAAATTTTTGTTTGTATATATTTTAATTCAGATTAAACCGTCTTTTGCCATTTTGTAAATCTGTGACTGCTGCCTGATTTGTTCAACAGTTTCAGTAACTCTCCTGATTGTATAATCTATTTCTTCTTCAGTCGTAAACCTTCCGAAGCTGATTCTTATGGCTGATCTTGCAAGTTCATTATTTCTTCCTATCGCGGTAAGGACATGAGAAGGTGATAGAGAAGCCGATGTGCAGGCGCTTCCCGTGGAAACTGCTATATCCTTCATTTCAGCTAAAATGCTTTCGCTGTCCGTATATGCAAAACTAAGATTTACATTATTGGGCAGTCTGTTTGTCCTGTGACCGTTAAGATGTACATTTTCCATTTTAAGGAATTCGTCTATCATTTTATCCCTGAATTTTATCTGTCTTTTCATTTCAGTATCCATTTCCTCTGTGCTTATCTCGCAGGCTTTTCCGAGACCTACAATTCCCGGCACATTCAGCGTTCCGCTGCGCATCCCTTTTTCCTGGCTGCCTCCGTGTGTCTGTCTTGTAATTTTTACTCTTGGATTTTTGCTTCTTACATACAGTGCTCCGATTCCTTTCGGACCATAAAATTTATGCGCAGAAATACTCATCAGATCAATACCTGTTGTATCTACATTCAGAGGAATCTTTCCGACTGACTGCGTTGCATCCGAATGAAAAATAACTCCTCTTTCCTTACAAAGGTTTCCGATTTCTTCTATCGGCTGTATTGTCCCTATTTCATTGTTTCCTGTCATAAGGCTTACAAGAATGGTTTTATCAGTAAAAGATTCAGCAAGTTCATTTAAATCTATTAAACCGGTTTCATCAGTATTCAGATATGTAACATTAAATCCTCGGCTCTCAAGATATTCACAGGTTTCAAGAATGGCTTTATGCTCTGTCAGGCAGGTAATTATATGATTACCCTTTTCAGAATAAACTTCTGCCACGCTTTTGACAGAAATATTATTAGACTCAGTGGAGCCCGAAGTAAAAATTATTTCACTTGCTCTCGCTCCTATAAGGTCTGCAACCTGCTTCCTGGCTTTTGAAACAGCTTCCTGTGCTTCCCATCCGAATTTGTGATTAGAGCTTGATGCATTTCCGAATATTTCGCAGAAATATGGAACCATTGTTTCAACTACTCTGGGATCAACGGGAGTAGTAGCATTGTAATCCATATATAAAGGTAATTTCATATTCTGATTATGATAAACAGTTTATACAAAATCCGAAATAGTTTTACTTTTAAACAGGTCTTCCAATTCTTTCTGAAGTCTCGTAACCGGAAGTTTTATCGTGCAGGTATCAGTCATGCAGCAGTCTTTGTCGTTATTGTCATGAAGACATTCTGCAATGGCAGTATCTCCGTCTATTGCTGTCATCAGACTGAATAAAGGTATCTCGTCCGTTCTCTTGTTCAGACTGTAACCACCGTTCATACCCTGATTTGAGACTAAAATATTCTCATTTTTTAATTTCTGCAGTATCTTTGAAAGAAGATCATAAGGAATATTTCCCTTATCGGAAATTTCTCTTGCAGTTACGAGTTTATGATCAGAATCCGAAATGAATTTCAGAGCCATCAGAGCATATTCGACCTTTTTTGATATTCTGATCATATTTTATCTGTAAAATTTGAATTTGGACTAAGATAGTCCTATATATAAATAAAAAAAAGGGAAATTTGATTTCCCTTTTTGTATTTACTGTCACAACGGGATCCGAACCCCGTGTTTATTAATGTAATAAGTGTTTTAGCTTTTGAGAATCATAATAGAATTTAAATTTTCTGGCATTCATATTTCCTGTTTCAATCATCTCATATTGTATTTCTCCAAATATATTAACAGTCAGAAGTTACACGTCAAAATAAAAGTCACATAATAAAATTTAAATTATGTAGCGTTATTAATAATCAGAAAATTATTTCTTTGATACTCTTACATCAATTCTTCTGTTTTTTTGTCTGCCTTCATCAGTACTGTTATCTGCTACAGGAAATTCCGGCCCGTAACCTTCAGCTTTCAGTCTTGCCGAAGGAATACCGAGCTTTACAATTTCATTCATAACGGTATTGGCTCTGTCCAGTGAAAGCTTCTTGTTGGTTGCGGCATTTCCTGTGTTATCTGTATAGCCGCCAATTTTAAGTTCGACATTCGGAAATGCCTTCATAATTGCACCCATATTTTTTATTTGATCCATTGATTCGGCTGTTAAAGTCGATTTTCCTGTTTCAAATAAAATTCTGTCAAAGGTAAACCATGTATCCTTGTCTACAAGTTTTGTTTTATCCTGGATAAATCCAATTAACTTATTTTCAACACCAAGTTCAGGAATATTAATGCTGGTGCCGTCGGGAAGTTTTACTGCATTAAACTTTCCTAGTTTCGCCCACTCTGTCGGCATTTTTACTGAATCTGTTTTAGGCGGAGTTGTCTGAGGGATTGTTTTCTTGACGGTATCCTTCATGCTTGTTGTAACCGTATCTTTATTGCATCCCTTAGAAAAGAAATAAATTAATGCTATTAAAGCTGCTAAAGCAAGCAAGGGAAGTAAAATTTTTGACATTCCGCTTTTTGTTTCTTCTGGTGTTGATTTCAATTTAGTGACGGTTTCATCTACTTTACCGGTTGAACCCGAAAATAAATTTCCTAGTCCAAGTGAACTAAGCAGCGAAGCAGGAATTAATCCTTTTAAAAATCCTGCCTGCCCTGACAAAAGACTTGTAAGTCCGCCGGCATTAGAAATTCCGTTTGAACTAATATACTTTCCCAGGAAACTCATTACAATTGATCCAAGTATACCGAGAAGAGTACCTGAAGAGCTGGAAGATAATCCGGAACTGCCGGAAATTGAATCTGTCACATTGCCTACTTTATTTCCAAAAACAGATCCCAAAAAATTATTTCCGGTAGAAAGCATTTTGTCTGTACTGCTTCCTCCTCCGACCATACTTCCCAAATTATTAAGCATACTTGTATCAGCACCTTTAAGCATATCAAATACTGATGCTGCTTCAGACGGGTTTGAAGTTTTATTAATTAATCCACCCAATATGAGCGGAAGTGATGAGGTGATCGCGGTTTGTGTTGAAGTAGCATCGCCTCCTATGAATGATGATATTTTGGAAACAGTATCTCCCGAAAACAATTTCATCATCTGGTTTAATAAGTTATCAGCCATGATTATTTTTTTTTAATTATTGAATCAGTGAAAGAACTAATTTTTATTCGGATAAAACATACTAAGTGATGTTCTTTACTAGTATTTGTAAAAATAGAGCATTAATAAGCTCATTCTAAAATTTTTAATTAATATCTTTTATTGTTAATTTAGGATACAGAGATATAGAGTGCAGAGATGTAGGAGTAATCTGAAAGTTGTTATTGATAAATAAAAGAATCCTGATGCTTGAATTTTTTACTGCCATGTTATTACTCTTTTCAGTTAACTGAACATAAAATTATTTGTTTGAACTATAAAGGCATAAAAAAATAATAAATCCGGGGAAGGTTATGAAATGAATGGGAATTTGTTTAAAATTCGCAGAAAACAATAAAGCCTTGTAACTAATTTAGATTACAAGGCTTAATATTTTGCGGTCCCAACGGGATTCGAACCCGTGTTTTCACTGTGAAAGAGTGACGACCTAACCCCTAGTCGATGGGACCTTTGCGTTTTATAAGTATGCAAAATAATTAATTCTGCTCAGAGTTACAATTAAGAAATTTAATAATTCATGTATCTTCTGATACATCCGTCCAAAACGTTTAATTTAAAATAAATTAAGAATTTCAGATTTGTTCTTTCTTTTGATCGATCAAAAGAAAGAACCAAAGAAAAATCGCCCGCTGGTGATAAATTGCCTGAA
>JAFDZQ010000006.1:0-43626 GCA_018266895.1 Bacteroidota bacterium | reverse complement strand
AAAATAAATCTAATTATGTGATTTTATATAAAGATTATTTTTCATTTCAAAATTGTTTTGGACGGTAGTGATTTTCTGATATTTGTATAAAACATTCTTTAATACTTGAGAAAATACAAGAATTGATATGTTTACATAGTTCTAAACTACCGTAAAATCTTCCCTGTGATTAATTACGACTTAAAATTATTTCAGCAATATCATAGATTTTGTATCAGAAAAATCAGCGGATTTTCCTGAAGTGACTGTATAAATTTTATAATAATACACTCCGCTAGAAAGAGATCCTGCATTAAAGAGTACTTCATAAGTTCCTGCTTCCTGAATCTGATCTACGACCGATGCCACTTCTCTTCCGATAGCATCATAAATCTTTAATGAAACATTTCCCTTTTCCGGAATTTCGTATTTAATTGTTGTGGACGGATTAAAAGGATTAGGATAATTCTGTTCAAGAGAAAAACCTTTCGGGACACCGGGGGAAATACTCGGAATACCTGTAAGATTTGAAATTTCATAGACTCCTCTTCCGTGAGTTCCTATTCTTAGTTTATTTGCAACCCTGTTATAATCAAGATGCATAGCAACTGTATTGGGAAGTCCTGAAGCGAGTTCTGTCCACGAAGCTCCGTAATTATTTGTAATGAATACTCCGACATCCGTTGCAATAAGGTAGACACTTGTAGCATTTCCGGGATAATAAATAAGCGCATCATTAGCAGGTGAATCCGGAAGATTGCCGCTGATATTTATCCAAGAAGTTCCTCCGTTGGTTGTTTTGAATAAGTGACCGCCGCCAAAACCTGATTGTGTTACAACGGCAACACCGGATGAATCGGGATGAATATTAACGGAAGTAATTGTTTTATTCGGCAGTCCGTTTGTAACATTTACAAAATTATATCCCCGGTTGGTTGATCTGTAGATCTGACTTCCCGAAGTTGCAAACATAACATCCGGAGAGGAAGTACAAATCGCCATTTCCCTGATAGTCCCGATCGCTTCTGATATTCCGGACCAGCTTGCTCCCCAGTTGGTACTTTTAAAAACCTGCTGCCTGGCTGTATAGAAAATTCCTGCAGAATCAGGATGAGATAACAGCGGAGCAACCCATGAAGCAGTTCCGGACAATCCGCTTGTACCGGATGTCCAGGATGTTCCGCCATTCTGTGAACGCTGAACACCGTTATTCTGTGATTCGCCGAGAATGTACTGCTGATTTACGGTATGAAAACAAACTTCACCTCCGTCACCTCCGAAAGCTCCAGCCCAGTTGATCGTTCCGAGAGTTCTCTGAGTTCCGTTGTCCTGAGTGCCGCCCATAATATGTGAGGCGTTTGAAGGATCGGAAGCGATTCTGTAAAACTGAGTAAGAGTCAGCGAACTGTTCATATTGCTCCAGGTAGTGCCTCTGTCTGTAGATTTCCAGACTCCTCCGTCATTTGTACAGAACATTTCATTTGGATTGACAGGATTAAAATCCATGTTCTGCTGATCAACGTGCACAGTACCTCCCGAATATCCGAGTGTAATATTCTGAAAATTTGTTCCTCCGTTAGTTGTCCTCCAGATATCTATTGAACCTACATATGCATAATCGGGATCGAACGGATTCACATGCATATAAAAATCATACCATGCCTGACTCCCGGAAAAATCGAAGCCGGGGGAAGAAGGAGTGAAAGTCTGACCTCCGTCAATTGATTTAAAAACAGAGATAGAACTTCCGGAATGAATTGCAGAATACATTATATTCGGAAAAGATTTGCATATCGCGAGATGATTCCGTGTAGCGGGTGAAAGACTGATATTTGCCGTAAACACGGAGCCTCCGTTTGTAGAGATCCTGTAACCTGTTCCGCTTCCGATTGCATAGGCATTAACACCGTCAGGAGAAAATACCACATCATCGCATCTTCCGCCGACTAACAGAGTCCAGGTAACCCCGGCATCCGTGCTTCTGTAAATTCCGCCGCCGGTTCCGAGACTTGCTCTGTTCCCTAACGCTGCAAGAAGTTCATTGCTGTGACCGGGTCTGATAACAATTCTGGAAAAGAAGGAAAACGAACCGAGTCCTGAGGTATAATTTGTCCATGTATTTCCTCCGTCGGTTGATTTCAGCAGACCTCTGCCGTAATATGATGCGCCGCTGTATGTGGCTTCGCCTGTTCCGTAATAAACAATATTTGAATTGTCAGGGTCTATTGCTATAGCTCCGGATGATAAAGAAGCTTCATCATTTGTCTTTGCAATCCATGTAACTCCGCTGTTTGTGGATTTCCAAACTCCGCCGAAAGCAGCTCCGAGATACAGAACAGACGGATTGTTTGGATCATATTTTATGGCCGTAATTCTTGAAGATATATTTCCGTAAGAAAAATAACTTCCTGAAGTAGGACCGATATTTATCCATGAATTTTCCGAAGCGGTAAAATATCCCTTCGATTCTCTTAATTTATTCCTCTGATCCAGAGCTTTTCCGTAAGCGTTTTCCGGGAAATGATTTAACGGATACATCCTCTGCTCATTAAACCATCTTTCCCTTTTAAATGCATTTCTTTCTTTAATTAAATCCCCGGCATTATCATAAGGATTGTTTTCAATGTAAAGATCCTGAGCGAAAGTTAAAACGGGAAGAAGAATGAAAGATATGAGAAGGATTAATTTACTCATTATTAAGTTTATTTAAATTTTTTATTTCAAATTAAACAATTAAAGAATCAATAAAAATAAACTTTCAATTTGAATTTTTTGAAAGGATTAATAATCATCCGGTTTTAAAAATTACAATAAAAAAAGCAGTCAGATTAAAATCTGACCGCTCTCATTGATCCAAAAAATAAATAATACAATAAATTACTTTGCCAGAATCATTTTTTTGCTTTGTGAAAAATCACCGGCTGTCAATCTGTAAACATATACTCCGCTTGACAATCCGGTTTTGGCTGTTGAAGCACTGAAATTAACTGAATAAGATCCGGCTGTCTGAAAATCATTAACCAGTGTCATGACTTCTTTTCCGGATATATCATAAATTTTCAGGCTGACCTTGCCGTCGTATGGTATTTCATAATTTATCTTTGTTGAAGGATTGAACGGATTAGGGTAATTTTGATTTAAACTGTACCTGGATGGAACACCTATACTAATTTCATTATTAAGATCATAGTAAGTATAATTTCCGTTGAAATCCGTCTGTTTAAGTCTGTAATAATATTTACCTGTGCTTAATCCTCTGTCTGTGTATGAATAGCTGTTCGGATTTGAAGATGTTCCGGATCCGGTAACAAAACCGATCTTTGTCCATTGACTGAAGTTCACGGATCTCTCAATGTCAAAACCGTAATTATTCAATTCTGAAGAAGTTGCCCAGTTAAGAGTGACATCCTTTCCGTTTACTGAAGAAGTAAAGGAAGAAAGTTCTACAGGAAGCGGGATATCGGATTCATATCTGGAAATTCCGCCGTTATCTCTCACAGCCCACAGATATTTTCCTCTTAATGATATTGTCATGTGGTAATATATTCCGGTTGTGGTATAATCAGTAGTCCAGTTTGCACCGTCATCTGTGCTGAAATAGATAGATGAACCCCTTGCATACCACCATCTTGAGGCATGACCGACTATTCCTGCAATATCGCCTGTTCCTAAGGCATTTGCATTTGTCCAGGTTGCTCCTCCATTTGCGGAATAAAGCATAATATTATCACCGCCTGTCATTAATCTGCTGTTGTCATTTCCCCAGATGGCATAGGAATTAGTAAGTCCTGGTGTGGGAAGGTTTGCATAAGTTCCGTTAGAGAATGCATTAACCACTTTTGTGCTATTAGTTCCGTACCAGCCGGAAGATCCTGGAGTAGCAACAAAATAGGAATTATTCCATCCTGCTTCACCTGGAGCTGCAGGATTATAAAGTCCTGTTGAATCCCAAGTTGATCCAAAATCATTGCTGACAAAGATTGTCCATCTTCCGCCAACAGGATCACCAAGTAATCCATAGACTCCCGGAAAACCGTTGAATGCTTTCAGTGCATTTATGAATCCGTTTGCCTGTGAAAAAGTCTGAGTCCATGTTGCTCCGCCGTCAATGGTCTTGTATGCATAGGTATTAGCGTCGGCTCCTCCGACAAGTGCCGTAAGTGCATCAATACCCTGAATAGTAAAAAAATCAATTGCCGAATTTGGTGATGCAGTCTGAGTCCATGTATTTCCTGCATCAACAGTGCGAAGAACGACACCGCCTGCTCCGCAAGCCCATACGACATTGTCATTTACTGCTGAAACGGAATACAAAAGAGATGTAACAGGTGAAGTTTGCTCGATCCACTGAGCAGAGGTAATTGCCGAAAAACAAAAAAGAAAAATAAAAGTAATTGTCTTCATTTTGTCTCCTATAATTTAGTTTAGTGAAACTTAATTGAATTAAATGTAAAACTTTGAATATGATAAATCAATTACAATTTTGTTAACTGCGCATTTTTAACAGCAAGGATTCTAAATGTCATAAATTTTTTATTAAAAGTTATCAACCGTAATCTTTTTAAATTTAAAGCTCTTCAATATTTCTTCAGCAACATTTCAGAGAAGGAAAAATGAAGACTTTGTAACAGATCCTGAAAATAAAAAAGCTCTTTCAAGTTAATGAAAGAGCTTTCTTTGTATTAAAAACATTTTATCTTATTTTATCAGAACAAGTTTTTTAGTATCTGAATAACTTTCGGATTCAAGTCTGTAAAAATATGTACCGCTTGAAAGATTTATTGCGTTCAGAAGTATGGAATATGAACCTGCGTTCAAATCGGTGTTAACAAGCTGCTGTACGACCTTTCCGTTTATATCATAAACATTTAACTTAACAAGTCCGCTTTTTGGTAAATCGAATTTAATGTTAGTCGTAGGATTAAACGGATTCGGATAATTCTGCGAAAGCGAATATGAAGATGGAATTTCGTTCCCCACATTAACAATTCCGGTAGGTCCAACATTTACGGTTACTGTTCTTCTGTGAACAGGAGTTCCATTCGGTCCGTTTCCCTGTACTGTTACAGTATAAGATCCCTGCGGGATACCGCCTGAAGACCTGATAGTAAATCTCAATGAATCCGGATAAGCTGTCAGAGAATCCTGATTTATATTGGCAGTTTTATTTTTAAATCTGAATATAAAATTACCCTGTGAAGGAGCAGGTGAAACAGTAGCCGTAAATTTTGCAATGTTTGAATAAAGTTTTACTGCCGGAACGGATACATAGACTGTTCCGCTGTCATTATTTCCGCCTATGTTGACTATGTTCTGATTTATTTTCATTGCAAAATCAGGAAAGTAAGAACCGATATTTTTATAATTCCCTGATCTTCCGTCATACCATACGGCAAAACCTGTAACAGGATTTGCTGTCATTCCGTCATAGTCGCCTCTGTAACAGTTGGAATTCGGCGAACACGCGGGGGTAGGATAAACCCATGATTGTGTGGTAAGTTTCTGATTAGGAGCGAAAGTAATACCGTCATCAGTATATGTTGCATAAACATTTACAGAATACGTTGCAGGATTTTCTCTTGTATCATACCATTTAATATAAAGTCTTCCGGTTTCTTTCTCACACCAGATTGCAGGAAACCACTGATCACTCAGCTCCGGATTTGCATTATCATTAACAGTTATCCTCTCTGACCAGGTAGCTGCCTGATCATCGGAATACTGAAGAATTATATCAGGTTTATTACCGTTTCCAGCCGGAACATTTGATGCATAAACAAGATACAATCTTCCTCTGTGAGGACCATAGCTGTTATCCATTGCAATCATAGGATAAGGCCGTGTTCTTCCGTTATTGATGACTAATCTTCCTGCAGAATTGTAAGTGCCTACATAACCTGCTACAGTAAGACTTGACATAGAAGTAAAACTCAGTCCCCCGTCAGTTGATCTTTGAAAATTATACGTTACATTTTGTGAAGAGCCTGTGTTTGAAACATAAATTACAGTTCCGCCCTGTATGGGACCATTCGGTCCTACAGCTATCATAACTCCCGGAACCGTATTGCTCGTTGAATAAGTCTGAGTCCAGTTAACCCCGCCGTTTGTGCTTCTGGCAAAATTACCCGGAGTGATTGCCGCATAAAGATAATTTGAATAAGGACCATTGGTCTGATCTGCCGCAAGTGTATTTCTGTCATTTCCGTTCACTGAAAGAATCGGTGCAGTATAATTCTGACCTCCGTTTGTTGAATTATAAATATACTGACCTGAAACACCGGATCCGTAATGCAGGACTCCGAGACTGTCAAATGCAGACCACGGATCACAGCACGTGGAAGAATGATAACTAGGATTGCTAACTGTCCAGTTGTGACCGTCAAGTGTGTAATAAGCGTTCTGACCGCTTCCGCCGTTTACGCCGAACTGCATATTCAGAGGATTTCTCGGATTGGAAACTAACATCTGCTCAGCATTGTCAATGCCGATTTCGAAATTATCGAAACCGGTAGCATCTGTTATAATATCGGAGTTATCATTTCCTTTTACAAAATGCTGAAGTGACTCCCTTGTAGGTCTGTCAATATTCGGATCACTTTCATCATAATTCAAGAAATAATTCGTTCCCTGACCCTGGAAAATTTCACTTCCGACAACGGATAATAAAGCAATAATTATCAAACCGCTGGAACCCTTTTTAAGAATTTTTAAAAAGTTTTTCATTGTATTTATTTAATTTAAAAAGAATTTTTGTTTGAATAAGATATATTTATGAGTATAATTTTTCAACTGTAAAAACTTTCTTAACAGAGATATATTGCATTAGTAAATACTATTAGTTTTCAGGTAATATTAATTTTGCATAATTTATGAAATACATATTAACAATATTAATCTTAATGCAAGCCGGGAGCATTAATTCATTTGCATCTGAGAATGATCCCTGGATAAGACAGATAAGTCCTGTCTCAACTGTTCTGCTGAACTGTACTTTTACAGATACACTTAACGGATGGGCGGCAGGAGATTCCGGGGTTATAATTCATACATCAAACGGCGGAAACAACTGGGTAATTCAGAATTCAACAGTTGACTATTACATTAACGATATATTTTTTATTAACAAAAGACTTGGCTGGGGAATAGCCAATGAATTTCTTCTCGACGGGACGACAATTCTCAAGACTACAAACGGGGGAAATAACTGGACAGCGGAAAACTTCGCCGACTCATCGAAAATTTTCAGAACTGTATATTTTCTCGATTCTCTTAACGGTTATATCGCAGGATTTCAGGGAACAATTTTTAAGACTACAAATGCCGGAAACAACTGGGTGCAGGCTTCCATTGACTCATCTTTCTTTGCCTTTTTTCCGATTGCAAAATTTGCCTTTGTAACTCCTGAAATCGGATTTGCTTGCGGAGGCCAGATAGATATTGCCGGAGTAATATGGCAGACTACGGATTCGGGACTGACCTGGAGAGCGGAAGCTCAGTCACCGGAACCGATTTATGACATATACTTTAAGGATCTTCAAAAAATCATCTGTGTCGGAGGGGATTTTGAATACGGAGCGCAGATAATAAGGTCTTCAAACGGAGGAACAAACTGGCAATACAGAAACCTTGGTTTATTCGGGCAGGGACAGTCAATTGATTTCAGAACTCAGGACGAAGCATGGATGGCTCTGGGATTTTCAGGGACCTGGGCAATTACATACGACGGCGGAGATAACTGGACAGAGATGTTTACGACAGATACTTCTACCATTTATTCGGTGGATTTTGCTGATTCACTTCACGGCTGGGCAGTCGGTAAAGACGGAAAAATCCTGAAATATATTCCTTCAAAGACAGGTATTCAAAGTAATTATTCAGAAGTCCCGGAAAAATATATTTTAAATCAGAACTATCCGAATCCGTTTAATCCTTCGACGGTAATAAGTTACAGCATTCCCGAAAAAGAATTTGTATCTGTTAAAATTTATGATGTGACAGGTAAAGAGCTGGCATCACTTGTAAATGAAGTTAAGGAAGCAGGCGGATACGAATTAAAATTTAACGGAGAAAATCTTCAAAGCGGAATTTATTTCTATTCATTGGTCGCCGACGGGTTGACTGTCAGATCAAGGAAGATGATTTTTTTAAAGTGATCTGTTAAATAAATGTTTATCTGATAAACAAACTGATGTATGAAAATAGATGTATGCTCTGTTTGAATTAAAACCATTGCTTTTCAAAACTTTTAAAGGAATTGTATATACTTAAAACATTCTCACTTCGGATTTATTTTCCCGTTATTAAAATACTTTCCTCCTGATTCCTGTTTCTTATTTTATCATTTCCGAATTGTACTGAACTGAAATGATCAAACACCTTTTGCTTATAAAATGGTATATAAATAAGTGTATGTTTTAGTTAAATTGACTTTCCCATAAATTCAAACAATAAACATTAAAATGCAAAGAGTTTCTGTAAGCAAAATATCAGATTATACTGATCAGGAAGTTACTATCAATGGTTGGCTTTACAATATCCGGTCATCAGGGAAACTTATGTTTCCCGAAATAAGGGACGGCTCTGGTATTATTCAGGGTGTCGTTGTAAAAAGCGCTGTTTCCGAAAGAGTGTGGGAGGATTTTTCAAAGCTTACACAGGAATCTTCCATAAAAGTAAAAGGCACTGTAAGCAAACATCCTAAAAAAGAAGGAGTGTTTGAACTGCAGATAAATGATGTTGAGATCATTCAGATTGCGGAACCTTATCCTATAACTCCGAAAGAGCACGGCGTAGAATTTCTCATGGACAGAAGACATTTATGGCTCAGGTCACCTAGACAGGTCAGCATTCTCCGCGTAAGAAACGAGATCATTCAGACTATAAGGGATTATATGTACGATAACGGATTTATTTTATTTGACACTCCGATTTTTACACCGAATGCCTGCGAAGGAACTTCCACACTATTTTCCACTGAATATTTCGATATGGGCAAAGCATATCTTTCGCAGTCAGGTCAGCTTTATGCAGAAGCCGGAGCTATGGCTCTTGGTAAAGTTTACACACTCGGACCAACTTTCAGGGCCGAGAATTCAATGACAAGAAGGCATTTAACCGAATTCTGGATGATGGAGCCTGAAATGGCTTTTTATGACATTGATGACGATATGGATCTTATTGAAGATTTTCTGGAAAATGTCGTTCAGAGAGTCTTAAAAAATTGCAGGAAAGAACTTGAATTGCTTGGCAGGAATGTTTCTAAACTTGAAAATGTAAAAAAACCATTTCCCAGAATTACTTATGATGAAGCAATTGAAATTCTCATTAAAAAAGATATTCCGCTGATAAGAAAGACAAGTAACGGAGAAGAGCAGATAAGACCTTTCCCGTGGGGTGAGGATTTCGGAGCGCCGCATGAAGAAGCTATTGTAGAGGATTTTGATAAGCCAGTGATGGTACACAGATGGCCGGCCGAAGCCAAATCATTTTACATGAAAAGGGATCCTTCAAATCCGAAGATCGCTCTCGGCGTGGATGTCCTTGCTCCTGAAGGATTCGGAGAAATAATCGGAGGGTCTCAGAGAGAAGATAATTTCGCGGAGCTTGAAAAGAGAATAATTGAACATCAGTTACCGCTTGAGGAATTTCAATGGTTTCTCGATCTGAGAAGATACGGAAGCGTTCCGCATTCAGGATTCGGATTAGGAATAGAAAGAATGGTAAACTGGATCTGCAATCTTGAAAATATCAGGGAAGCGATTCCTTTTGCAAGAAGACCAAACAGAATCACACCATAATTTATTTAAAATGAAAACAATATTAATTGACGGTAATAATCTGATTCATAAGATTCCGTCTGTGAAGGCTCTTTTTCTGAAAGATAAAAATGCTTCAAGGCTTGCTTTACTTGAAACCATTAAATCAAAGATATCCAGAACGGATAAACTTATAATAGTATTTGACGGACACGGTAGTTCAAAGAAAGCTGATATAATCTATTCGGAAAATATCACGGCAGACGAAATCATAAGAAAAAAGATAGAAGCATTCGGAGATTATAAAAAACTGAAGGTTGTAAGCTCAGATTACGGAATTACAAATCTGGCAAAAGAATGCGGCTGTGAAGTAATGAAATCAGAAGATTTCTGGAAAAGCATTAATAAAACTATAATGCCTGCAGGGAAAGACAACATTAATCAGAACTATATTTATGATAAACCGGAGACAATGAGCAGAAAGGATTTCGATGAGTACAAAAAACATTTTACATAAGAGCTGATAATTTTTAACGGAGAAATCCGAAAAATAAAATAAATTTAATCTTCAGTAAAATTCCGGTATTAATTTTAATAAGTTGAAATGAATCATCAGGATATAAACACATCTTCATTCAGACAAATGATCGAAGAAGATTCTTTTGTTCTTATAGATGTAAGGACTCTTGAAGAATACAGTGAAGGACATATTAAAGGCGCTGTCAACCTGGATTTTTACAAAACGACTTTCGAGGATGATATAGATGAATTAGACAAAAGGAAAAGATATTTAGTCTATTGCAGGTCAGGCAACAGGAGCAGACAGGCAATGTATCTGATGAGAGATCTTGGATTTGAAGAGGTCTATAATCTGTCTGACGGCATAATTTCATGGAATGAAAACAATTATCCGGTTGAAAGATAATTTCATTCTGCTGATTTAAATGTTTTAAAATTTGTAAGACACAGGATTTCTGACCTGAACGTAATACCCGCCGGAATTTAATTAATCTGAATTATTTTCAGATCAATAAATTGAAATAAGAATTATAATCTTTAACATCTAATTAAATTTAAAGAAATGGTAAAAAGTTTTTCAACATTCTACAGACATATCATTGAAGAAGAGAGAAAATACCCGGAAGCTACCGGACAGTTATCGGATCTTCTTGCTGACATTGCTCTTGCATGCAAAGTAATTTCACTTGAAGTAAACAGAGCCGGTCTTATTGACATTCTTGGATTTACGGGCGAGGAAAATGTGCAGGGAGAAGAGGTTAAAAAGTTAGATGTATATGCAAACGATGTATTAAAATACGTTATGAAACAAGGAGGGCATACGTGCGCTGTTTGTTCGGAGGAGGAGGAAAGTTTTATTCCCATAGATGATAAATTCAAAAAAAACAAATTTGTTTCAAATAAATATATATGCCATTTTGATCCGTTGGACGGCTCTTCGAATATTGATGTTAATGTATCCATCGGAACTATTTTTTCAGTTTATAAAAGAGTAACAAGTTCCGGTCCGGGAGCTCTTATAGACTGTCTGCAAAAAGGCACTGAGCAGGTTGCCGCGGGTTATGTGATTTACGGTTCAAGCACTATGCTTGTTTATACAACCGGCGAAGGTGTTCACGGATTTACGCTTGATCCTTCAGTCGGAGAATTTCTTCTGTCAAATGAGAACATAAAAATTCCCGAAAAATCAAAAACCTATTCCGTCAACGAAGGGAATTTCTCTAAATGGCAAAAAGAAGTCAGGGATTATATTACTTATTTGAAAGATACTGATCCTGAAACTTCAAGACCTTATTCATCCAGGTACATAGGTTCGCTTGTGGCAGACTTTCACAGAAATCTTCTGTACGGAGGAATATTTTTGTATCCGTCTGATATAAAGAATAAGAACGGGAAGCTGCGGTTAATGTATGAAGCAAATCCCCTGAGTTTTTTAGTTGAACAAGCCGGGGGAAGGAGTTCGGACGGTGCCGGGAGAATTCTTGATATTGAGCCAAAAAATCTTCATCAGAGGACCCCTCTTTTTATCGGAAGCGCTGAAGATGTAAAACTGGCAGAAAAGTTTTTAGCACGGGAAAACAAACATCCGGATTGATTTTATTCAGGAGCGTTCAGTAAGTTAGCATTCCTCAGTTCCCTGATATTGTTTTCATTTACATTCAGCTCTATAAAAACAGAATTATCGTATCTGTTCAGTTTAAGATCATCCAGTATTTTCATTGAATTGCTTTTTTTATTTCCTGCGGAACTGAGTTTTGCGACTGATATAACTCCGTTAAGAATATTCCTCAGATATTTTGAGGATTCTTCGTTTATGCATTCACACTGTACAAGCATTTCGAGCTGATTTGACATTTTCGCAGAAAAAGAAATAGAGCTGAACCTCTTATACAGATTTTCTATCGTAAGATTTTCTTTCACTGATGCAGAATCATTTACTGAAACAGAGTCTGAAGTTTGTGATGAATCGCTTTCTTCAATTTTAGTGCCTGCAGTAGACTGAAGGAAATTCTGAAATATTCCCCTGATGAATATTCTCTCCGAGGAAATCATCCACATATCTTCTTTATACATGATATTCTGTATTGAAGAATAAACTTTTTCATTGAGTAGAATTCCGGACCTGGAAGTATCTTTTGCCGCCAGCATAACATCCAGTTGTTTAAGATAATTGCTTGCGCAGATTGTATTGTTATCCCGGAAGTAAAAATACAATCCGTTATCAGTCATCTGATATACTTTTATTCCGTCAGCGTTTTTAGCCAGTGTAAAAACTGTATCTTTTTCCAGATATTCCGCAAGCTTATTCTGATCCAGTACACCTTTAATGACAATCGCATTTTCTCCAAACCATGAATTTGAATAATACAATTCATCCAGACCGTCCGAAATGGAAGCGCCTGTAGCTGTCTTAAACGTGTTAAGAAGACTTCCGAATGTTTTTTCCGCATTCAGCAGTGAATCTGAAACATTTTTTTTCCAGAAATCTGAACGGCGCATATTTTTAAAATTCAAATACATTACAAACTGCGGATTTTCCTGCAGCAAACCGAGTGTGGATGAAACTGAGATCGGCAGGGGCTGTGATTCGGGTTTTACATTGCAGCTGCTCACTATAAGGATCAGGAATAATGAATTCAGTAAAAACAAACTTCCTTTGTTTTTTGCAGTAATCAGATTCATTTTAATAATCCTTTTTTGAAAAATAATAGACTGAAAGTGAAAGCATTACAAGCATAAATATTCCCGACGATATAACCGGCCACCATGAATCAATTGCAATGCCTTCTATCATATTAATGCATAACTCTCTTATATCCCATGGTTTTGGCAGCAAGTAAAAAATGAAATTGAAAACAAACTTTATGGTTTCATTCTTCACAAAGCTGAATACCATTGTTTCTCTCACTGACAGAAGGGCTGTTACCGGAAAAAGAAGAAACAGGGTAAGTAATAAACTCAGAATTGTACTTTGAGAGACAAAGCCTATAAACAATTCAAACGAATACATGAGAGCGAAAATAAAAGTAAACCATATTATTGCAGTCAGAAAAGGGAAATACCAGATATTGGTTTTTATTGAAATAATAAACCAGATCACGGATACCAGAAGCGAAATGATTATAAATGCCAGGAAAACTACTGAAATAAATTTACCAAGGACTATTTTTTTTCTTGAAATAGGTTTTGACAGAAGCAGATCTATATTGCCTTTCTCCAGAATAGTTGGTATGAAAGATGCGCTCATTATAAGCAAAAGACAAAACACCACCATAAAAGAAAACTGATTAATCAGATTTGTTTCAAATTTGATTATGGCATCCCTGAAACTTTCATCTCCTGACATCATCAGCATTTCCTTTAAACCTTCGATGGAATCTAGATTGATGAATGAAAGGAATAATAAAATCACCGCAGCAATAAGCAGGAAAATTGTTAAAATTATTTTTTTTTCAAATGCTTCTTTGAAAGTACTGTATAACAGAGTCAGAAAAATCATATCAGTTTTGACTTTCGATTAAATTTATGAACATATTTTCAAGAGTATCTTTTTCCCTGTTCAATGAATGAATCAGTATTTTTTTCTCTCTCAGAAAATCAATAAGTTTATTCAGATCCTCAATATTCACGGTGCTATAAATAAATTCATTTTTACCGTGAATAACGGCTTTATATGAAACCAGAAGATCGTTGATCGTCTTTTCATTTATTTCGGAAGTTACAAATTTAAAATTATTGGAAGCGGAAGTAATTTCACCGACTCTCCCCGATTTCACCAGAGAACCTTTGTTGAGAATGGCCACCCTGTCGCAGATCAGCTCTACTTCGCTTAGCAGATGAGAATTAAGAAAAATTGTTTTTCCCTGAGACTTTAGATTATTCAGAATATCCCTAATTTCTTTTCTTCCGATCGGATCCACTCCGTCAGTAGGTTCATCCAGAAAAACCAATTCCGGATTATTCAGCAAAGACTGCGCAAGACCGAGTCTCTGCATCATGCCCTTGGAATATTTTTTAATTTTCGTCTTCCTCCATTTCTGCATATCCATAAGACTGAGATACTCATCAGACCTTTTTCTTACTTCATTACCCGTCAGTCCGCTGAGTTTACCGAAAAAAAACAAAACCTGCTCACCGGTAAGATAATTCGGGAACTTATGGTTCTCGGGAAGGTAACCGATTTTCATTTTATAAGACTCGTCCGAAATTTCCTTATCAAATATTTTAATGTCTCCGTCTGTTCTGTGAGTAATTCCCAGCAGAATTTTTATAAGGGTGGTTTTGCCTGCTCCGTTAGGTCCGAGAATTCCGAATATCTCACCGCTTTCCACTTCAAAAGAAAAATTATTCAATGCAAGTATTTTTTCCTTTGAGAAGCTTTTCGACGGATATTCCTTGGAGAGATTTTTTGTGGTAATTATTTTCATTTTTTAATAAAATTAATTCACCGGATTTATTCTGGCATCATTTTTCATTGCATTTATAACATTCCGAATATGGAGATCAAGATCAATTCCGATATCTGCGGCACTGTTCACAATATCATCCCTGTTAACATTTTTTGCAAAAGCTTTGTCTTTCATTTTTTTCCGGATGCTTCCGGGCTCGACATCATTCAGTCCGCCGGATTTCATAAGTGAGTACGCCATAATAAAACCCGTGATTTCATCGCAGGCATAGAGATATTTTGAAAGCAAAGATATTCTCGGAACATCGGTCCTGCCGGGATATGCATGACCAAGCACAGCTTCAATTATGTCTTCATCAAATCCTGCTTCCCTCAGTACCGGTACGGCAGTATTAGGGTGAGTGTCAGGATACATTTCCCAGTCAAGATCATGAAGCAGACCTGCCGAAGCCCATTTGTCCTCATTCTGTCCAAGCTGAACCGCATAAAATCTCATTGCAGCCTCCACTGAATAACAGTGCTTTTTAAGATTTTCGTTTTTAATGTAATTATCAAGCAGATTATATGCTGTACTGATATCAGGCATTTTCAAATTGTTGTTTGTGAAAAATGAAATTATATGTCAGCTTCTGTCATCATGGTTTTACAATAACATCATCAGGTAATTCGTTAATGTCGCCTTCTTTCGCCGGAAAATCATTTATCAGGTGTACTCCGATTTTTTCAAGCACATCTATAATACCTTCGCGGTATTTTTTAACCGTAAAATTTTTTCTTATGCTTTCTGAAATTAAATCCCACTCGTCCTCAGGTATTTTAGAGTTGATTCCCTCATCGGCGATTATTTCAAACTTGTTTTCTTCAAACAATATAAAAAACAAAACACCCGTTCTGTCTTTTGTCTCGTGCATTTTCAGTCCGGCAAATTCATTCAGGGCAATTTCCCTCGGTGAATATTCCTTTTCAAGGTAGCCTCTTTTCCTTTTAATGCATACTCTTATTTCACCCGATGTGCTTTTTTCAATTTCCCTTATAGCATGAGATATCTCTTCAAGATCCTGATCGGATAAAAATTCCGGAATAAAATTTTTCTCAAACATTATTTAATTTGCTAATGTGAATTTAAAACATATCAGTTAATAATTCCCGATTTAATTCATGATCCTGATTGTATTTTTACCAGCTTCCGCTTGCTCCGCCTCCGCCGAACGATCCGCCGCCGCCTGAAAATCCACCTCCTCCGAAACCGCCGCTGCTTCCGCCTGAACTTCCTCCGCCCCAGGATCCGCCGCTTCCCCAGCCGGAACCCCAGCCCTTTTTTCCCGAATAAATGGTTCTGCCGACTCCGAATAAACTTCTGATAAATGACGTGAAAATAAAGATGAATATAATCCCGAATATAAGCATAACAAATATCGGCATTCCGAAACAGCATTCAGCATTAAGGTCTTTCTGATTTTTATCAGCTGTATATTCTCCTTTTGTCACTGAGATTATCGCATCTATTCCCTTATCTATTCCCTCATAATACTTTCCGGATTTAAACTGCGGAGTAATGTCATTCCTGATAATCTTTGAGCACATTGCATCGGTCAGAACTCCTTCAAGACCGTAACCTACCTCAATTCTTATTTTCCTGTCATCTTTTACTATCAGCACCAGAACACCGTTATTCCTGTCTTTCTTTCCGATTTTATTTTTCTCCGCAAGCCGGATCGAATAATCTTCAAGAGATTCACCGTCAAGACTCCGGATAATATATATCAGTACCTGATTCGTGGTTGTCTTGTCAAAACTCACAAGCTTGTTATTAAGCACAGTTATCTGATTAGCATTAAGAGTACCTGTTTCATCAGTCACATATTTAACTAACTGAGAGGGATTGTCCCTGTTTGAAGGACTGGTATTGATCTGAGATACAGAATAACTGCAGCTTATCAGATTAAAGACAAATGCGAAATAAATTAACAGTTTAATTTTCAAGGAATAGGGTATAAACTTAATTTGCTTACATTTTAAAAAAAAAAGCGATCAGAAAAAATTCAGATCGCTTTATCTTTTATTTACAGTATTGTTAAAAACTAACCGCCGGCTTTCGTTACAATCTCCTTGTCAGCGTCTTCCATTTTCATAAAGCTGTATCTTTTTTCGATTGCAGCTCTGTTAATTTCATCGAGAATATCCACCATGAAATTGTATTTCATTTTCCTGTCGAATTTCAGAAGTATAAGTAATTTAGGATTTGATGCATATATAGCTTCGATCTTATTTTTCATGTTTTCAAAAGTTACAGTTTCAGGAGGAGCTTCAGTCCCGTCTGATAAACCGCGTGAGAAATATACTTTACCGGTTTCTGAAACTCTGATATATAGCACATCACCCATATCAACTTTTATTTTATCGCTTTCATCTCCTTTAGGGAGATTAATCTGCATTATCTGAGGTGTGTTAAGAGTCGTTGTAAGAATAAAAAAAGTAAGCAAAAGCATAATTACATCCACCATGGGAGTCATGTCAATTCTTACTCCTATTTTTTTACCCTTCTTATATTTCTTCTGTTTATGGAGTCCCCCGCCGGATTCCGGGGCATCAAATCCGCCACCTGCCATAATTTAATTCCTTATTAATAAAATTTATGAAGATTTTTTTAATTATTCTTTTTTATCGGACTTAACATCAGTCACTAGCGCGAACCTGGTGTTTCTGGTTGTTTTAAATATAGCCATCAGATCTTCCACAATTCCGTAATCGGTATCCATATCGCCTTTAAGCACGATCCGGAAATCCGATTTACCATTAGTTTCATTTTTTAAAGCTACTCTTAAGTCAACAAGCGCTTTTTCAAACTGCGCTCTGTTCATTATTGTTACTTTTCTTTTAAAAGGTTTTCCGCCAACACTTCCGCCTGTTGTTTCATACTCACTTTTTGAAGTGCTATCAGGGTGAAACAACCCAACGCCGAAAGGATCACCGAAGACTTTTTCCTTAACTTTGTAATTATCCACATCCAGGAAAACGTCACCGGCTTTGGTAAGAGTTAAAGTCATAATATCTTTTTCGGGTAATTTGGTTGTATCGGTTACAACGGATTCAGGCAGTTTAACTTCTATGGCTTCTGTAGATTCCACTTTAAAAGTTGCTACAAGCATAAAGAAAGTAAGCAGCAGCATAATAACGTCAACTAAAGGCGTCATATCAATATTGACACCCGGTTTTTTTATTGATCTGGCTTTTTTCATATATAATCAGATTGAAAATTTTTTAATTGGAATTCTCAGAAAAATTATGCGCTCTTTTTACTTCCCTTTAAATTCAGAATCTGAAGCATGTTATAAGTGGCTTCATCAATCATATAAGTAATGTTTCCGACTTTTGTTACGAAGTAATTATAGGAGATAGTACCTACAATAGCACCGAAAAGTCCGCCTGCCGTATTAATAAGAGCTTCAGAGATACCTGTTGATAATTCGGCAGCATTAGGAGTTCCTGCAGTTGCAAGCGCCTGAAATGATCTTATCATCCCAACTACAGTTCCGAAAAGTCCGATAAGCACTGAAACTGAAGCAATAGTGGAAAGAACTACAAGGTTTTTTTCAAGAAGCGGAACTTCAAGCATCATGGCTTCTTCAATGGCAGACTGAACTTCCTGTAATTTCTGATCAGCTTCAAGTTTATTGTCGGAAGCAAGCGATTGGTATTTATCCAGCCCTTGCCGCAGAATATTGGCTATCGATCCCCGCTGCTTATCGCATTCGGCAATCGCATCGTCTATATTTCCCTCCATCAGAGAAGTCTGAACTTTTTTAAGGAAAGGTTCAATCGGACCTCTTCCTTTAGCTTTCGATAACGAAAGTTGTCTTTCAATGGTAAATGTAATTACCATAATACTTAACGCCATAAGTACCACTACAATCGGACCACCTGCATAAATTGCTCCCATGATATTGGAAGGTGTGATTTTTTCCGGGGTTTTAAAGTTATTTACATTTCCGAAAACACCGAAAAAAATAAGCGCAGATGCTACCAAAGCTACAACAATTACTACAGTCATGAAGATGGATTGTTTCATTAATTTTAACCTCCGTTTAACCCCTGATAGAGTTATAATTTATTAAATTAATAGATAAAGTTTATTTTATTCAAAACTCTTAATCGCCTCTTCCTTAGAAGAATAGGAATCGAATATTAAAGCAAGTTTTGTTATTACAAATAGATTTTCAAGATTTTTGTTCAGCTGGCAGAGTTTTATTTTTCCTTCTCTTTTTGAATAGTTTGCATGTGCGGAGATAAGTACTCCAAGAGCAGTACTGTTAAGATACAAAACGTCACCCAGATCTATGATTAATTTCTTATTTTCGAGTTCTGAATATTTTTTTATTGAATCCCTTAATTCGTCAGTTTCATCACCTCCTACAAAATTTCCCTTCGGTTCGAGTATTACAATCCCTTTTTCGGAGATTTCACTAGCTTTGATTGATGCCATAATATAAAATTTTGATTAACAAAATATATGATTTTATTCCAAATTGCAATTATAAAAATGTTAATTAATTATTTTATCCTTAATGTTTTTTGAATGTAAGCCGGTTTAATCACTTTATAGACTCAAGTATTACTTTATTTATGTCCTCAATATCACCGACACCGTTAATATCCATAATGATATTTTGTTTTGAGAAATACTCTTTAACGGGAGAAGTGGACTCAAGGTATACTTTGAATCTGTTTGCAATTGTCTCCCTGTTATCATCGCTTCTTCCTCTTTTCAGTAATCTGGTGATTATTTCGTTTTCATCGGCAATCAGATTTATTACTTTAATATCCTTAAACCCCAGTTCATTGAATATCTCCGATAACGCCATCGCCTGGACAAGGGTTCTTGGATAGCCGTCAAGAATAAAACCGTTTTTATTGATTTTTTTGAGACTTTCCTTTACTATTCCGTTCATTATATCATCTGTTACCAGATTTCCGCGGTCCATAATTTCTTTTGCCTGTATACCCAGCTCAGTTCCGTCTTCGGCTGCTTTTCTGAGAATTGCGCCGGTAGAAATATGTTCGAGATTAAGTTTGGCTGCAATTAGTTCTGCCTGGGTTCCTTTTCCCACACCCGGAGGTCCGTAAATAATTAATTGATGCATTTATTCTTTAAGATATCGGTTTGTATTCTGTCCCGGAAATTTTTTCCTGGTTAAATGAAAGTTGCCCGCATGCCGCATTTATATCTGATCCGCTGCTCGATCTGAGATTCACAATGACTTTTTCATTTTTTAGCTTGTCAATAAAATCATTTAATTTTTCATTTGAAAGTAAATTTTTTGTATCTTGTTTATTGTTGAATACGTCCAATGGTTTTTTTAATTCGAAATCTATTTTGTGAAAAGGAATTACATTCAGATTTGAAGGAATCATCCTGAGAAGCCTGGCGATTCTTTTAATGTCATTGTCCGTATCATTCAGGTTTTCAAAATGGATATATTCGTAAGTAACTTTATTCCTTGTTTTCTGATAGAAATAACTGATCTCTTTATAAATGTCCTGTAATGTATTTTTGACAGATGTCGGTATTATCTTTTCCCTGAATCCCTTGTCAGTTGAATGAAGCGAAAGCGCGAGTTTTACATTTTTTACCGAACTGTTCCCTGCAGCTGTGAGATCATCGGCAAACTTTTTTATTTTTCCCGTAAAACCTACCGTAGAAACCGTAATCCTGTTCGATGATAATGCAAATCCGGAAGGATGAGTAAGTATTTTGAGTGAATTCAGCATATTTTCATAATTAAGAAACGGCTCTCCCATTCCCATATAAACAATGTTAGTCGGTTCCTTTCCTGACAATCTCTTTACTTCATAAACCTGTAAGATTATTTCGCTTACACTCAGATTTTTTTTAAAACCCATTTTTCCGGTTGCGCAAAATCCGCATCCTACATTGCATCCTGACTGAGTGGAAATGCATACCGTTTCCCTTCCTTTTTCCGAAATCAGTACGGATTCTATGAAATTTCTCTGTCCCGGATCCGGGCTTTCAGTTTCAAAGAGAAATTTTCTTGTAACTGAATTTGCTGAATCGGTGATCTTTGAATTTACTAATCCCGGAATAATGAATTTCTCATTCAGCTTGTCTCTTAAAGATACCGGAACAGACGTTATATCATTTATGGATCTGACATTTTTCTTATGAACTGAAATAAAAATCTGCTCTGCTCTGTAAGAAGGCTCTTTTAAGGAAATAATTTCATTTTCAAGCTGCTCAAAGGTAAGGTCAGTCAGATTAATTTTTGCCATGAAAACAGAATGATGAAGGATTAAACAGTTTGTTTAGGATTGATTATAAATTTAATAAAGGTAAAGAATTATATTGCAATGTCAAATGCATATTTCTTTATTGATATTCATATCTAATAGATGTAATTTTTGGTCAACTATAAAATATATTACCTCTGAACTCTCACGGCATTTAATGAAGATCGAAAACCCTGTTAATGTACCGAGCAGATCCAAAGCTGAAGATATTATTTTGATTGAAAAAGCTATTGCCGGCAATCAGTCCTCTTACGAGAAACTGATGAAAAAATATTATCAGATGATCTATAACCTTGTTTACAGGATGATCTCAAAAAAAGAGGACGTTGAAGATCTGACTCAGGAAGCTTTTATAAAAGCTTTTCACTCACTTCAGAATTTTGACAGGCAGTTCGCTTTTTCCACTTGGCTTTTTAAAATCGCCACAAATAATGCAATAGACTATCTCAGGAAAAGAAAGCTTTTCACTTTTTCGATAGATAAGGAGATCGAATCTGATGACAGTGATTACAAATTTGAAATCCCTGACACGGAGAACAGACCTGACAAACACCTGATTGATTCTGAAATGAGATCAATCCTCAGTGAAGCAATTGAATCTCTTCCGGAAAAATACAGGCAGGTAATTGTGCTCAGGCATAATAAGGAACTTGAGTATGAAGAAATTGCAAAGCTTATGAAACTTCCTCTCGGAACAGTGAAAGCTCATATTTTCAGAGGCAGAGAGCTGCTCAACAAATACCTGAAGGATAAAATTAAACACTATTGAATTCCCCCGCGACACGCAGGCATAAATTTAAACTGAAGACTGATGAAAGATGAAACTCCGCTGATGAGGCAATACAGAAAGATTAAAGAAAAATATCCTGATACGGTTTTACTCTTCAGAATGGGAGATTTTTTTGAAACATTCGAAGAAGATGCTGTCACTGCATCAAAAGTTTTAGGAATAACTCTTACCAAAAGATCAAACGGAGCTGCTTCGGAAGTTCCGCTGGCAGGTTTCCCCCATCACGCTCTTGACAACTATCTTCCTAAACTTGTCAGGGCAGGATACAGGGTAGCTGTGTGCGAACAGCTTGAAGATCCCAAATATGCAAAAGGAATTGTTAAACGGGATGTGATTGAAGTTGTAACTCCGGGAGCTAATTTTTCTGAGAAACTCCTTGATCACAAATCCAATAATTTTCTGGCGGCTGTATATATAAAGGACAATGTCTGCGGATTTTCATTCTGTGATGTCTCTACCGGTGAATTTGCGGCTTCTGAAATTCACATACGGAATCTTGCCGAACAGATAGACATTATCAGTCCTTCGGAAATTCTTATTTCAAAAAGGGAGAAAGAAAAAGTTTTCAAAGAACTCAATTATGATCCTGATGCTGCTTTCAGCGAAAAAAAAGGAAAGTTCTTTTTTACTAAAGTAGATGAATGGGTTTTCAATCTTGATTACGCTAAGGAAGTTCTTACAAACCATTTCGGAACACATTCCCTGAAAGGTTTCGGAATTGAAGAAATGAAAGAGGGAATAATTGCAGCCGGCTGCATCATGAATTATCTCAATGAGACACAGAAAAACAATCTTCCCCACATAAAAAAGATCTATCACTACGATTTTACCGATTACATAATTCTTGATCCTTCCACTAAACGGAATCTGGAAATTACTTCTTCGATTTCTGAAGGCGGAAGAGAAGGAACTCTTATATCTATTCTTGACAGATCTCGGACTGCTATGGGCGGACGGCTTCTGAAAAAATGGATATCAAGACCTCTGAAAAGAAAAGAACAGATTGAAAAAAGACTTTCTGCAGTAAGGGATTTTTTTGAAAATAAAAACGGAAGGAAAAAAATAACCGAAGACCTTAAGTCCGTTGCAGATCTCGAAAGACTGCTGTCAAAAATATCCACCGGCAGGGCTGTTGCAAGGGATATTATACAGCTGAAAATTTCATTGATTAAAATCATTGAGATAAA
Organism: Bacteroidota bacterium; assembly: GCA_018266895.1. Lineage (GTDB taxonomy): Bacteria > Bacteroidota > Ignavibacteria > Tepidaquicellales > Tepidaquicellaceae > JAEUSI01. The sequence goes on along the minus strand of JAFDZQ010000006.1, from coordinate 20,682 downwards.
GGAGAAGCTGAAAAAATTCACTTCACCTTCTGTTCTTTCTGTCAGCAACAGCCTTATTGAAATTAACGCATTGATCCTTAAGATCGAAAAATGCATTAATGAAAATTTTGTAAGCGGTATTGATACTTACGGCATTATCAATAAGGGTTTCGACAAAGATCTTGATGAGCTTAAGGACATACTGATTAACGGCAAAACCTGGATTGAGAATTTCCAAAGCAAAGAAAGAGCAAGAACGGGGATAAACTCTCTGAAGGTCGACTTCAATAAAGTTTTCGGGTATTTCATCATAATCACAAAATCCAATCTCGACAAAACTCCTTCCGACTATGTAAGGAAGCAGACACTTGTTAATGCCGAAAGGTTCATAACAGAAGAACTGAAAGTCTACGAGGATAAAATCCTGAATGCAGAAGAAAAGATTGAAGACCTTGAAAGAAAACTATTTAATGATATGAGATCCGCAGTGCTTGAATTCACGGACAGTATTCAGAAAAATGCTTCACTCATTGCAACTCTTGATGCGCTTGTCAGTTTTGCGGAAGTATCGGAAGCTTACGGTTATGTAATGCCGGAAGTAAACGATTCGGACGAGATTCAGATCAAGGAAGGCCGTCATCCGGTAATTGAACAGCTTCTTCCTGCCGGAGAAAAATATATCGCAAATGATACATTCATTGATTCGGGAAACGCTCAGATAATAATAATTACCGGTCCGAATATGAGCGGTAAATCAAGTTATCTCAGGCAGGTAGGTCTTATAACACTTCTTGCGCAGATCGGCTGTTTTGTTCCTGCAAGAAGCGCAAGCATCGGAATTGTAGATAAAATTTTCACACGTGTCGGAGCGTCCGATAATATTGCAAAAGGAGAAAGCACTTTCCTTGTGGAGATGCACGAAGCCGCAAACATTCTTAACAACGCCACATCAAAAAGTCTGCTTCTCCTTGATGAAATTGGCAGAGGCACAAGCACTTATGACGGGATTTCAATTGCATGGGCTATGACAGAATACCTTCATGAAAATCCGAATATCAGGGCAAAGACTCTCTTTGCGACTCATTATCACGAACTCAATGCGCTTGCGGAGCTTTATGACAGGATAAAGAATTTCCGCGTGGAAGTAAGAGAGTTCAATGACAAAGTGATTTTTCTCAGAAAGATCACTGAAGGAACAGCCGATCACAGCTACGGAATACAGGTAGCGCAAATGGCGGGTCTTCCGGAATCTGTGACTCAGAGAGCAAAGGAAATTCTCCGCTCTCTGGAAGACAAAGAATACAAAAGAAAAAACAAAGATGAATTTCAGATAAGTATGTTTGAATCCGCTGTTACAGAGTTCAGGGATGAAGCATTGAGAAAACTGCTGAGCGAAGTCGATATAAATAACATAACTCCTATGGAAGCACTGAACATTCTGAAGAAAATGAAGGATGATATGAAGTAATTATAAATTTAACCCGTAGAATCTCAACCGTTAGAAAAGAAATTATTATTAAAAACAAACCAGAGCTTCCCCTCACAGATGAATCTGATTTTCACAGATAAACACTTATATTCCTTACCCGGCTGTTCAAAATTGAAAGAAAATACAGAGTCTAAACTGTGTTGATCTGTTTAATCTGTGAGAAGCAATACCTTTTATTTCCAATATAATTTTAGTTTTGTGAACAAATATTCAATGTTTTGGATTTATGTTTTGTATTTTATAAAAGAAAAGAATAAAAAGTCTTTTTTAATTCCGGAGCAAATATATTTCTGTTTAATTTCTTTTAGTCCTGATCACTTTCTCTTTTTATTACTCAAAATTAAATCTCCCGAACCTGCATCTATCTTTACCTGTGCCTTGCCGGATTTTGTGAACATCCAGAAACTGTATTCAAATTTATCCCTGTTCTGCTTAAGATTCCATTTGAGAATTTTCTGACCCGAATATTCCTCTGCGTTTCTTTTCGCGGAATTAAAGGATACGATCCCTTCATCAGGAACTATTTCATATTCAAACGGACCTTCCTCGGCATCAATCTGCAGTATCTTTTTATCAGCTGCCGATATCTCCATATTTACAAAACCTCCTGAAGGAATGTGCACATTAATCTTCCATATCTGAGTATTCTTCTTGAATTTCTTCTCGGCTTTGATGATTTCACCGTCAATGATTTTACCTACAAATTCTACCACATTACCGATCTTGACATTTGTATCAAGAAAATTATTTACAGTTTCACTATATTTAAACTGATTATTATTGTAACCTTTTGAACTTACATTGTGTAAGACAGACAACATGATCACTAAAATGATTTTATTTCCGGCAGTCATGATTTTCTCCTTTTTAATTTTCAGACAATAAATAATACTTTTTAAAAATAAAATAAATACCTAATAACATGAGCGACTTAAAAATGCATACGGACAATGTAAAAGCCGGAGAATCCTGGCTTGAAAGAATTAAAAGATACATTCCGGGTTATGACGGATATGTGAACAAAGACAATATGCGCGAGCTTGACACAATACTGAGAAACAGCTTAGCCGAAAAGCTAGAATCAAACAAAACCCATATTAAAAATGCCGTTCTTACTCTTTCGCAAAGCGGGAAACTTTTCGAGACCTCTAACATTGAAAAGCTTGAAAAGAAAAATGAAAGCATCATTGCGAAATTCAGATCAGCTGCACGGGGTTACAGCGGAGCTTTTGACGTGAAGAAAATCAATGAAGATACACTGAACAGACTTTATGAATTCGATTACAATCTTCTGTCTTTTGCTGAAAACATTAACAGGGATTTTTCTGATCTTGAATCAAAAGCGAAGACTGATATAAAGGATCAGATCGATCTTGTTTCAAAAAATCTAGATGACTTTCTGGAAAAATTTACGGAGAGAGAAAACATTCTCAGACAATAAAATCAATTTTTAATTTAACTATAAATAATACAATCATGGCAATAATAGATGTAGTCCAGTTTTTTGACGAAACAGGCAAAACGATAGTTCACCGTGAACCTCAGGACGGATCAGCCGCATACAGATTAGGCACTCAGCTTATAGTTCAGGATTCACAGTCGGCGATTTTTTACCGGGACGGAAAAGCGCTTGATGTGTTTAACGCAGGAAGGCATACTCTTACAACGGAAAACATTCCTCTGCTTACAAAGCTGATCAGTCTTCCTTTCGGAGGCACTTCGCCTTTTCAGGCGCAGATCTATTTTATTTCAATGAAAAAATTCATTGATCTTAAATGGGGAACAAAATCTCCGATAAATTTCAAGGATTCGGAACTCACATACGTTCAGCTCAGGGCTTCGGGTAAATTTTCCATGCGTGTGAAAGATCCCAGACAGTTTATGATGGAGATTGTTTCCACACAGGGGCTTTATACAACCAATGACATAGAGGATTATCTGAGAGATGCGATTGTTTCAAGACTTAATACAGTTCTCGGGAAAAATCTTAAAACCGTTTTCGAACTCGGTCAGTTTTATCAGCAGATCGAATCCGGTGTTAAAGCAGAAGTAACTGATTTTTTCAATTCAATGGGAATTGAACTTTCGGATCTGATAATAGTCGGAATAGTCCCGCCGGAAGAAGTTCAGGAAAAGATCAACGAAAGAAGTTCAATGGGTGCTGTAGGAAATCTTGACGCTTATATGAAATTCAAGACCGCCGGTGCAATAGAAAAAGCTGCTGAGAATGAAGGCAGCGGAATTGCAGGAGCGGGAGCAGGTCTCGGCGCAGGCATGATGATGGCTAATGTTATGGGACAGCAAATGCAAAATATGAATCAGCAGCAGCAGCAAACCGGACAGCCGCAGACAGAGAAAATGACTTCGGACGATATTATGAATGCGATCGAGAAACTCGGCAAGATGAAGGAATCAGGACTTCTGACTCAGGAAGAATTCGATGCGAAGAAAAAGGAACTGTTAGCTAAATTATAAATAACTGATGGCCTGGACTTTTTTAATCATTGCTTCAATTCTGGAGATCGGATGGCCGCTCGGCTTAAAACTTTCACAGACAACTGATAATAAAATTTTCTGGATTGTGTTCGCTGCTATCACTATGATTGCAAGCGGATATTTTCTGTGGCTTTCGCAGAAAACCATTCCGATTGGAACCGCTTATGTGGTCTGGACAGGAATAGGTGCGGCGGGAGCTTTTGTCATCGGAATTTTAAAATTTGACGATCCCGTGACAGCCGGCAGAATTATTTCAGCTTTGCTTATAGTTGCCGGAGTCATCGGTCTTAAATTATCTCATTCATAAATAATGGAAATTGCAAAGTCGTCAGTAATAATCTGTCCGCAGTGCGGAGGCGAAAACAAAATTCAGGCGGATGAAAGATTCTTCGAATGCGAATTCTGCGGCTCGGCGGTGTATGTCGACAAGAGAAAAGTAGTAAGTCATTTCATTGTTAATTCAAATTTTTCAAAAGAACAGGCCGAAGGAAATCTCAGGAGATGGATGGCGAGTAATTTTCACGTAAAGGATCTTGATAAAAATGCTCAGATAACTCAGCAGAACTTTTATTATTTTCCGCTCTGGTATTTTAAAGTAATAAATAATTCAGAGGAAAAGATTTTTCTGCAGCCGGCTCATTCAACACCTGTTTCAGAAATAAAGAGCATTCAGATTCCTGCCGGAAATCTTAAACCATTCACCATGAAGGATCATAATGCTGATGAGATCGTTGACGCAGATGTTTTATATGAATCCGCAAAGAACTGGCTTCAGCAGTCCGGAGTGAATACGGAAGATATTTCCGAATCAAGTCTTGTGCATGTTCCTTTCTATCATTTTTATTACAGTTACAAAGACAAGCAATATTCTGCGATAGTGGAAGCATCATCTGGTAAAGTATATGCAAATCTCTGGCCCCTGAAAAGCGAGATGCCTTTCCGGTTAATGTTCGCCGCTGCAATAGTAATTTACGCCCTTGCAAGCATTCTTTCTTACGGGCTGGCTTATTTGTTTTCAGGAAAATCCTTTGAAGGTGTTTTGCTGATAGGAGAAGGAATTAAACTTGTCCTTTATGCAGTTGCAGCAGTACCGCTGATAGCAATGGCTTATTTTGTTGCAAAGAAAGTATGACCTGTTATATAATGTTAAATAAAATTCTTCAGTGATGTAAGTTCGAATTTTTCAATAAAAAGTTATTACAAAAATTATTAAATGTCAGAAATTTCCGAACAGACGAATGTCGCCGAGCAGGCTATAAAGTTCAAAAAAGAAAAAATCATAAAAGGAATTACATGTCCTTCATGTAACGGTGAACTTGACATCAAAGAGGGACTCAGAACTTTTAACTGCAAGTATTGCGGAACTCTGCTTGCAGTAAAAGGCGAGAGCGGCACTATGAAGTATTTCGTGCCCCGGAAGATCAAAAGAGAAGATGCCGTTGCAAAAACTTTAAGCTGGCTCTCAAAAGGATTTAAAAAAGCAAAAGGTCTGAAGGAAAATGCAGCGGTGTCCGAATCCTTTCTCGCATTCATTCCTTACTGGAGGATCAGGGGAGATGTAGTAGGCTGGGTTTTCGGACAGGAGAAAAGGACAAGCACTTCAAACGGAAGAACCACTACTTATTATGTGGATGTCGAGCAGAAAATACAGAAATCCTATGACAGGACTTACTCAGCTTGCGATGTGGCAGAGCTCGGAGTAAAGAAAATCAATCTTGCCGGCGATACGATTATACCCGTTGACTTTGAAACTCTTCAGCGGGAAGGAATGATGTTCAATATCATTGCTTCGGAAAAAGAAGCATTTGATTATGCAAAGAATTCATTTTCAGCGGAAGCAAGAAATTCCGTCAGTCTCTACAATGTCACTTTTGAACATCTTGATCTTGTAAGGGAATCAATCGACATTATTTACTATCCGCTCTGGGTCGTCAGATACACATTTGAAAACAGGACATATCAGGTAGTAATAGACGGAGAGGACGGCAGCGTTTGTTACGGCAAAGCGCCGGGAAATAATCTTTACAGAGCTGTCATGGGAATACTCGGGACAGGCGCGGGAATGTTTCTGATTACTCTTTTCGGAATTTTTGTGCTTTTCGATTTTTCGGATAAATTTCCTTTTATAGCTTATATAATTTCCGTTGCAGCCGGAATATTTTTTCTGAGCAGTGGTTATAAAAGTTTCAGGTACGGAGGCGAGATCGAGGAAGGGACGGGTATTGAAAAAGCGGAACAGGGAAAAGCGAGTTCCATAACCAAAGCCGTGACATCGGGTGAAGGTCTGGGAGCCGTAAAAGAAGTTGCAGCGTCCGTTGTGATCGGAAGCGTTATCAGTTCGCTTATAAAAAATTCTTATAAAAGATAATCTGATCCGCAATATTTAAAATTTAAAATTAATTTCAATCATACTCATTTGTCAGATTTCAGATTAGAAGCCGTAATATGCAAAAACTGCGGAAGCGGACTTGTCGTGGAGATTAATGATAACATTGTTTACTGCTCAAGCTGCGGCAGCGGTTTTGAAATACTGCAGGAAGGTCTGGTGCCGATAGAAATAAATTTTGCGGCTGCTGCGATTCGCGCTGAAGGTGAAATGATCTATAAGCCGTTCTGGCTTTTAAAGAGCACTGTTAACATATTTGAAAGGAAATCAAGCGGTGCATTCCTGAAGAATTTATTCGGAGGTTCAAATGAATCGACTTCCGGCGATATTGCTTTTTATGTTCCGGCGTTTTACTGCCCACTTGAGGTTTTAAAAAATATCTCGACAAAGTTCACACTGAAAAATCCCATTGCATCGCCTCAGAAATACAATGTCAGTCTTAAAGGATTTGATTATGGAAAGCAGGACGCAAAAAAGTTATCCGAGTTTCTTCTGATTTCCTTTGAAGCTGAAAAAAGCGATGTAATGAAGAACTTCCGGTACGAACTTGTATTCCATTCAATGGAAATTCTCGGAATCCCTTTTTATGATCTCGGCAAAGGAAGATTAAAAGACGCTGTACTCGGAACGGAAATTCAGATTTAAGTAAATTATTTTTTCCCCTTGCTCTTTTTATCCATCTCTTCGTTGAAATCTTTTGATTTTCCTCTGGGTATTGAGAGGCTTTTCCAGTTCCTGCTTTCAAGATGTTTTGCCATAAAGACTATCTGACCGATATGATAACCGTAGTGGGTTAGCTGTCTGTTTATTGCTTCAGGTACTGTATGCTTTTCCTTACGGATATAAACGTCTTTCAGAAGATCTTCTTCTTTGAGCGAACCGACCGTATCGAAAAGGCATTTCCATCCTTTTTCCCATCTCGACATTATATCATCCTTGTCTGTATAAAACAGTCTTTCAAATTCTTCGTCACGGTTTCTGTATTCCTTTTCCCCGTCTGAAGTAAGAAAGTCTGTCCATCTTGAAATCATGTTTCCGCTCAGATGCCTTACAATAATTGCAATGCTGTTCGATTCGTCATCCAGAGACACAAAAAAATCCTCATCCTTGATCTGCGAAAAAGATTTTTCGCCGAGAGTCTTCAGTCCTTTGAATTCCTTGATGCAGCTTTTTAAATAATTCTCTGCCAGATTCATTTTCAATTTTTTTTTAATTTTTATTTATTACCGTATTTAATTTACTCTGACCGGTTTGTCTTTCCTTATGTTAAAACCGGGCAGAGTTAGATTTGCAGTGCCTAACATGTTTTCCGGGACATACTCGCCTTTAGGATTTGACTCAACTTTTATTTTCTCAACTATCTCATCTTCGCCGAAATAAATATACATGTTTTCACCTTCAATATTATTGATCCCGTTAGCTTTATTATTGTCATAAACAAAATAAATACTGCGGGAATTTTTTCTCACATCTATGAAATTTATTTTATTATCCTTAAAACTCAGAGTAATATCATCTCCGCTTATCTGATCATATCTGTCCCTGAAATATTCATCTTTGTTTCCGGAAACAACAAAAGAGTTAACTGAATTTTTAAGCTCCCGGATTTTTCTTACAAAGACAGACTGAAGTTTGTTTTCAGGAAGTTCGGCATAAATAGAATCACCTGTCATCTGCAGATTTTCCTGCCATACGACAGGTTCACTTGTCAGCGAGACAGACTCTTTATCCCTGTAATAAATTCCCCTGCCGCATCTGGAATAAAAATCATTTCTTATGAATCTTACATTGCCGTCAGTCACATAATATTCCGGTTTGTTTCTGAATGCTTCCATTATATGACAGTAAATGAAAACAGTATCTTTCCCGTCTTCGGTTCTCATAAGCTTAACGCTGTCTTTAAGTATCGTATAATTTTCCCTTTCGTAATTCTCCATTGACCTGCCTGTAATTACAATGCTTTTGTCAATCGTCTCTATCTTTACATTTCCGGAAGCGACCGATTTTTTCTCAGCGGAATAGTTTGTAGCCGTATCGGAATAAATTACGGTAGAGTCGCTTTTAATGCTGACATTTCCGTATGCAAATGTTTTTCCCTGCCGTCTGAAAAAATCAATATTATTTGCTTTTATTTCCGCTGAATCAGTATTTACCGTAACATTTCCTCTTGCAAAAGAATCTTCGGTGTTTCTTAAATAAGTAAGTTCATCAGAAGTGATCCTGTACTGAGGATTGACGATTATAACATCTCCCCTGAATACAGCTTTTGTGTCATTGAAGAAATAAATCCCGTTGTTCGCTCTGAGTGTTGCGTTAGGATCTTTCAGAGTTACGCCTCCTTCACAGACTGCTCTTTTATCGTCCCCGAAATAAACCGCTTTGGATGTAAGAAGAGTAAGAGTATCCTGATAAATTTTCACATTCCCGCGGAGTTCTACACGGTTTGCATCTATGTACTGAGTGGCTGAATTACAGTAAACCTTTACATTGCCCTGCGCAAATTCCACATTGCCGTTAGCTTCGCGCACATTTTGTCCGTCAATGACTTTCCCTGTCAGCTCGTCTGCATTCTTAAGTTCGACTTTATCCTGCGCAAAAGCAAATGCAGAAAACGACAGAATTATAACTGTAATATTAAAAAATTGTCTGATCAAGTTTATTTTGCGAAAGTGCCTGTAACTTTATAAATTTTATAATTCTTCAGATTCTGATCTGATTCAAATCCTATTCCCTCAATTGTTTCATTCGGAGTCTTTATGCTTACGAATTCATCCGAGGAAACCGTCTGAGTTTTGTTTTTCCAGAGGAGTTTTTGGGTTTTAAGTTCGCTCCCTTCATTGTTTACGACAGTAACACTGTCATAGATTTCTATGTCCTTCGTCTTATCATCTACTTTCCCTTTTTTCCCCGTAAGCACAGAAGCTTTCTCTCCGTTTTTAAAAAAGTCAACTTTCGCGCCGCTGTCAATCAGTGTATATCCTTTCGTTGTATAAACAGATATATGTCCTGCCGTTAACACCGCTTTTGTAATGCCGGAATCTGAAAACGAGACAGTGGAATTCCAGCTTTCCTGGGAAGGAGAATCCGTAATACTGAGATCTGAGCGGGAAGGTTTGAACTTATCATCGCAGGAAGCAAACACGAGTCCGAGTACAACCAGGATATAAAAATACTTCATGAATTTCATACTACAGTCCTTCTTCTATTAATCTGTGCATATGGATCATTCCTACGGGCTTGTTTTTTTTGTCTCCGACAATCAGCTGGGTTATCTTATTCTTCTCCATAATATCAAGCGCCGTATAAGCCGCCATATCTTTTGAGATAATCTTAGGATCAGGATTCATCAGGTCTTTTGCGATTGTGTATTTAATGTTGTCAAGATTTTTTTCAAGAAGTCTTCTTATGTCACCGTCGGTTATAATTCCCGCAATTCCCGAATTATCCGTAACGCAGGCGCAGCCAAGACGTTTTGAAGAGATCATGTAAATCACATCTTTGAGCTTTGTATTTAATTTTACAAGCGGAATATCACGGCCTTTTGTCATTAAGTCATCGACTTTCAGCAGCAGACGCTTTCCGAGATTTCCCCCCGGATGTATAAATGCGAAATTTTCTGATGTGAAACCTCTCTTCTGCAGTAATGAAATTGCTAAAGCATCTCCGAGAACAAGCGCAGCCGTCGTGGAAGAAGTAGGAGCAAGATTATGCGGACAGGCTTCTTCCTTAACTGAAGCGTCAAGAATAATATCCGATAGATTTGCTAGTTCTGAATCCGTATTCCCTACAATTGAAATTATCTTTGTCCCGAGCAGTTTAAAATTCGGTATAAGCTGCTTTATCTCTGAAGTGTCTCCGCTTTTAGAAAGAAAAAGTATCACATCTTCCTTTCTAAGTACTCCGAGATCGCCGTGAAGACTGTCAGCTGAATGCATGAAAATAGAGTAAGTCCCTGTTGAATTGAAAGTCGCAACGATCTTCTGAGCAATGATACCGGATTTACCGATACCCGTTACGACGACCTTGCCTTTGCATTTGTATATTGTCTCCACAGCTTCTGAAAAACTGTTTGCGAATTTTTCATTTCTGAACCGCAATTCGATATCAGCAATGGCGCTCTTTTCAATTGCGACCACTTTTCTGCCCTGTGAAATTATTTCTCTTAAAGCTTTGGATTTACTCATTGATAACTTAGATAACTTATTATAATTTGAATATTATACTCAATATGAAGTTTTTATTAAATATCATTTAAAAAGATATTTGTTCTCGGAATGTCTGTCAGGCTTCGGAGGAGGAGAATAATTCAGAGATTTGCATTATCTCACTGCACGTTTAAATTATTTATGACCAAATAAAAGATAAACAATGATTAAAAAAGGTGATCTGATAACTGCCGAAGTCACAAGTCTGAATTCCGAAGGAAAAGGAATTTCAAAGACTGACGAGGGCTTTGTGATTTTTTCCGAAAAGACTCTTCCCGGGGATACTGCTCTGATAAAAATCAGGAAGAAGAAATCCAACTATGCTGAAGCGGTATTAGCTGAACTCATAAAACCTTCCGAATTCAGGACAGACGCTAAGTGCAGTCATTTTGGGGTTTGCGGCGGCTGTAAGATTCAGAATTTCAGTTACGATAAGCAGCTTGAATTCAAAACAAATGTCGTACAAAACGCTCTTGAAAGGATCGGCGGATTTGAAATTCCCGGGATTCGCCCTGCGCTCGGAAGCTCTGAGGTTTTTTATTACAGGAATAAAATGGAGTATTCATTTTCCGATGACGAATGGCTCTCTGAAAAAGATATCAATGCTGTGAAAGAGAATTATGCTCTCGGACTTCACGTACCCGGATTTCATTCCAAGATCATTAACATTGTAAACTGTTATCTGCAGTCTGAACTGTCAAATAAAATTCTTAACTTTACTTACGGATTTTTCAAATCCAGGAAAGTACCGGTTTATTCCACAAAAACACAGACCGGAATGCTGAGATTTCTGATCATACGGCAGAGTAAAAACACAAATGATCTGATGGTTAATCTGATAACATACGAACATGATGAAGATCTTATGAATGAATTCTGTTTCGGACTTAAGGATCTGTTTCCCGAAATAACTACAATCATAAATTCCACAACGCAGAAAAAAGCTCAGGTAGCATTCGGGGAGAATGAATACATACTTCACGGCAGCGGATTTATCACTGAAATTCTGAAAGACAGTACCGGTAAAGAATTCAGTTTCAAAATTTCCCCGCAGTCTTTTTTTCAGACAAATACATTGCAGGCGGAAAATTTATTCGGAGTAATGTCGGTGTTCGGTGAATTCGGAAAGGATGACAATGTGCTTGATCTGTATTGCGGGACGGGGTCTGTTTCAATAATTTTATCGCAAATCGTTAAGAGGGTCAGGGGAGTCGAACTGATTCAGGACTCAATCAACGATGCAAGAATAAATTCGGATCTGAACTCAGTAACAAACTGCGAATATATCTGCAGCGACATAAAAGATTTTCTTGAAGATCCTGAAAGCATGCGCGGCTTTAACAAGCTTGTACTCGATCCTCCGCGCTCAGGACTTCATCCGAAGATTTGCGAAATATTATCCGAAACCGGATTCGAAAAAATTATATATGTAAGCTGCAATCCTCATACGCAGGCAAGAGATCTGAAGGTTATCTGCGGCGGAGGCAAGTATAAAATTGAGAATATACAGCCCGTAGACATGTTCCCGCATACTTACCACATTGAGAATGTTGTGAGTCTTGTAAGGAATGATATTAATTAAGAAGTCTGATATGCTTTCTTACAATCAAAATATACAATAAACCAATTACAATGACTGAAAAAAGATCGGTAATAATTATAGACGACGAGAACAACATAAGAAATCTGCTTTCCAGAATTTTATCCCTTGAAGGTTTTGAAGTAAATGCATTTGCAACCGGAAAGGAAGGTTTAAATTCTGTTGAAAGAGAATCTTATGCTGTGGCTTTGATAGATGTAATACTTCCTGACATTAACGGTATCGAACTCACAAAGCTTATCAGGGAAAAATCTCCTGACACTGAAATAATCGTAATGACTGCTTATGCGACCATTAAAGACGGAGTCGAAGCTATCAGAAGAGGCGCGATGGATTACATTGAAAAAGGAAGGGATGAAGATGAGATAATCCTGAAAGTAAAACAGGCGGCGGAGAAAGCGGGACTCAAACATAAAATAAAGCAGCTTCAGAGCAGGATTGATAAAAATCTGAGTTTCAGTTCGATCACGGGAAAGTCCAAATATATTTCCGATTCCATTGAACTTGCAAAGAAAGTCGCAGCGACAGATACAACTGTGCTTCTTCTTGGCGAGACAGGCACCGGAAAGGAATTATTTGCTCAGGCAATTCATGAAACAAGCAAAAGAAAAGATAAACCTTTCATAGCTGTCAATTGCAGCGCAATTCCGAAGGAACTTCAGGAGTCCGAACTCTTCGGTTATGTTAAAGGCGCATTCACCGGAGCGATAAATGATAAAAAGGGATTGTTTGAAGCCGCGGATAAAGGGACTATTTTTCTTGATGAGATCGGAGACATGAGTACTGAGACACAGTCTAAACTTCTCAGAGTGCTGGAAACAAATACATTTACAAAAGTCGGAGATACAAAAATTACAAATATTGATGTAAGAGTCATCTCCGCAACTAATAAGGATCTGAAGTCACAGATTGAGAAAGGTCTGTTTAAAAATGATCTTTATTACAGACTCAATACTTTTTCAATACATCTTCCCGCTTTAAGGGAAAGAATTGATGACCTGGAATTGCTGATAAGTAATTTTATCGGCATCTATAACGGAAAGCTGAATAAAAATATCAGATCTGCAAGCAATGAATTCATTTCAGCATTAAAGGAATATTCATTTCCGGGGAATGTGAGAGAACTTAAAAATATTATTGAACGAGCCGTGATACTGAGTACAGGCGATGAACTTACATCTGCAAATTTGCCTGAAGAGATCTTCGGACATAAAATCTCCGGCGAAATTCACAGTGATTCCCTGAAGGAAATTGAAAAACAACACATACTAAAAATCTATTCTGAAAATAACTGCAATAAAACAATCACTGCTGAAAAGCTCGGTATCGGCTCTGTAACTCTGTACAGAAAGCTGAAAGAGTACGGAGTAGAGTAAATCTGCATTTAACTCTGCTTCCGTTTTTCTTGATTTAGCAGTGCTGCATAATTTTAGTGGATCTTCCCATCAAATAAAATATTACTTATTCTTTTCAAAATGAAACAGCTCCTATCATTTTGAAACTTATAAAAAAAATTCTTCTCCGGTTTTGAATCATTTCTGCTGTTTACCCTTTGGCACAATTACTGAATCGGTAATTGTTAAATCACACTAATCAAACAAAATGAAAAACTATTCATCTGTAATAATATTTCCGGCAATTTTTCTTTTGATTTCATTCGGAAAGTATATTTCAGGATTTACTGATCCGAAAAACAGAGAATTTATTTCAAACAACAATAACCCTGGAAAATTCGATGACAGCTTAAGGAATTATCATCCAAACAAGGGAGAATAATCATAATGGATATCACAACTTCATTTTTAATGATTTTAATAGGTGTAGTGTTCTTCTGTTTATTTTTTAAATTCACAGATATAATTGATAAAATTTGAATAAAACAAATGATAATCTTATTCATAATCTGCATAGCGCTTTTTATTTACTTAGTTTACACATTAATTAAACCTGATAAATTTTAAACTTACATGAACACAGAAATTCTGAGCATTATTATCATCTTTATTGCATCAGTTATTACTGCTTATCCTCTGGGCAGGTATATTTCAAGAGTTTTCAAAGGAGAGAAAACCTTTCTGGATTTTTTCGCACCTTTGGAGAATTTCATTTTCCGTATCGCAAAGATCAACCCGGATAAAGAAATGGACTGGAAAGAGAATATGAAAGCAATGCTTACCATTAACTTTATCTGGTTCCTGTGGGCAATGCTGATCCTTTCACTGCAGAATCTGCTTTTCTGGAATCCTGACAACATTGCTGCAATGGAGCCGACGCAGGCATTCCATACTGCTGTAAGTTTCATGACAAATACAAACCTTCAGCATTATTCCGGGGAAACAGGAGCTTCCTATTTATCCCAGTTACTTGTGTTCTGCTTTTTGCAGTTTGTTTCAGCCGGGACCGGAATAGCGGTCGTTGCTTTGCTTTTTAAAGGTTTGTCAAATAAATCGGGAAGTAATCTCGGAAATTTTTATAACCTGATGTTAAAATCCTGTACAAGAATTTTATTGCCTTTGGCAATTGTACTCGCAGTGATATTATTAATTAACGGGACGCCTATGACATTCAAGGGAGCAGAGCAGATCATCACTCTGCAGGGCGACACCGTTAATGTTGCAAGAGGTCCTGTAGCTCCAATGGTTGCCATAAAACAGCTTGGTACAAACGGAGGAGGATTCTTCGGACCCAACTCTGCACATCCTTTTGAAAATCCGAACTTCATTTCGAATATCGCTGATATTATTTCAATTATTATAATTCCGGTTGCTATGGTTTCTGCATTAGGATTCTATCTTAACAGAATGAAATTTGCAAAAATAATTCTTTCAGTAATGGTAGTTGGTTTTTCAGGACTGGTAATTCCTTCAATATATTATGAGATGAACGGAAATCCCGAAATAGAAAAAATGGATATCAGTCAGCCGCTTGGAAGTATGGAAGGAAAAGAAGTCCGCTTCGGTCCGGCAAGTTCTGCATTGTGGGGAATAGCTACAACCTGCACTTCTAATGGTTCGGTGAATTCAATGCTTGACAGCAGTACTCCCGTCTCAGGCTTGATGCAGATGCTGGGAATGCAGCTGAATGCTTTTTTCGGAGGAGTAGGTGTAGGATTTATCAATAAGTTTACATTCATAATATTAGCAATATTTATTTCAGGACTGATGGTTGGAAGGACACCGGAATTTTTGGGTAAAAAGATCGAAGCGAAAGAAGTTAAACTGGCAATTATTGTTGCTTTAATGCACCCTCTTATTATTCTTGGCGGAACGGCTATAGCGTCTCATATCTGGTCAGTGACTCCTAATGCAGGAGAATTTCTTAAATGGCTGAATAATCCGTCGCATCACGGATTCTCGGAAATGTTCTATGAATTTTCTTCAAGTGCTGCGAATAATGGTTCCGGATTCGAAGGACTCGGAGACAATACTCCTTTCTGGAATATTGGCACCGGTATTGCCATGCTGCTTGGAAGATTTGTGCCTGTTATCGGACCTATTGCAATTGCAGGATTTTTATCACAAAAGAAATATACTCCTGAATCTTCAGGTTCATTGAAAATAGATTCCGGAATTTTCGGAGTTGTTTTGCTTTCAGTTGTCGTAATACTCGGAGCTTTATTGTTTTTTCCGGGACTGGCTTTAGGACCGATTTCAGAGTTCTTTAGTTTAACACATTAACATCATTTCAATATTACACTTTTCTTAAACTATGGTTTTAGAAAGATGCGACAAAATATGAATCTTTATAAAGTGATTAAAAAATTTTAACAACATTAATAAAATGTCGAAACATAAGAGAACAGAGAATAAATTATTTCAGAAAGATATTTTACTGGTTGCATTAAAGGATTCATTCATTAAGCTTAATCCTAAGATTATGATTAGGAATCCGGTAATGTTTACTGTCGAGGCCGGAACGGTAATTATGATTGTCCTGACTGCTATGCTTGCATTCAAACCTGATCCTTTGCAGGGAAGCGTCCTGTATAATTTTCTGATTACACTGATCCTGTTTGTGACGCTGCTGTTTGCTAATTTCGCAGAAGCAATTGCAGAGGCAAGAGGCAAAGCGCAGGCGGAAGCATTAAGAAAAACAAGACAGGACACGCCTGCCAACTTATTAATTAACGGGGCAAACATAAAAAAAGTAATGTCATCGGAGTTAAAGAAAGGTGATATAATATTAATAAGTGAAGGCGAGATCATTCCTTCGGACGGTGAAATTATTGAAGGCATAGCTACAATCGACGAATCCGCCATTACCGGAGAATCAGCTCCCGTTATAAGAGAATCAGGCGGAGATAAATCAGGAGTTACGGGAGGCACAAAAGTTCTGTCAGACCGGATCAAAGTATTGGTTACAATTGAAAAAGGAGAATCTTTTCTTGACAAAATGATAATGCTTGTCGAAGGTGCTTCAAGACAAAAGTCCCCGAATGAAATTGCTTTGATAATTTTGCTTTCGGGACTTACCATGATGTTTTTAATTGTGACTGTTGCACTTGAACCTTTCGGCAGGTATGCAAATACGCCTATAGCAATTGCTTCGCTTGTTGCATTATTTGTTTGTCTGATCCCGACTACAATTGGCGGGCTTCTATCCGCTATAGGAATAGCAGGTATGGACAGGGCTTTGAGAGCAAATGTAATTTCAAAATCCGGTAAAGCAGTTGAGACCGCAGGCGATATTGATACACTGCTGCTTGACAAAACAGGAACGATAACTATCGGAAACCGCAAAGCTACGAATTTTTTTAATGTGAACGGAATGGATGATAATATATTCATAAGATATTGCGCAATGAGTTCACTTGCTGATGAGACTCCGGAAGGAAAATCCATAATCGAGCTTGCGAAGAAAAAAGGAGTTGAAGTAAACCGGTCTGCTCTTACAGGTGAGAAGTTTTTTAAATTCACTGCACAGACAAGAATGAGCGGTATAGATATGAAAGAAGGAACTGAAGTAAGGAAAGGCGCATTCGATGTCATAAAGAAATTAGTTCTGGATAACAATAATGAAGTCCCCTCAGAAATGCATACCATTGTGAATAAAATTGCGGAAAACGGAGGAACTCCGCTTGCTGTTACAATTAACAATAAAGCCGCAGGAGTAATTCAGCTTGAAGATATTATCAAGACAGGAATTCAGGAAAGATTTCAAAGACTTCGTAAAATGGGAGTAAAGACTGTGATGGTAACGGGAGATAATCCTATGACTGCAAAGTTTATAGCGAATGCCGCAGGAGTCGACGATTACATTGCTGAAGCGAAACCCGAAGATAAAATGCAGTATATAATCAAAGAGCAGTCAGGCGGAAAACTGGTAGCAATGATGGGTGACGGAACGAATGATGCTCCTGCACTTGCACAGGCAGATGTGGGCGTTGCAATGAACTCCGGAACACAGGCAGCGAAAGAAGCCGGGAATATGGTTGATCTTGATAATGATCCTACAAAACTTATAGAGATAGTCGAAATAGGAAAACAGCTTCTGATAACACGCGGGGCAATTACAACTTTCTCGATAGCCAATGACATTGCAAAATATTTTGCAATTGTTCCTGCATTGTTTATTGCATCAATTCCGCAGCTTCAGGCATTGAACATTATGAATCTTACAAGCCCTCAGACTGCGATTTTGTCTGCAGTTATTTTTAATGCCTTTATCATACCTTTGCTGATCCCGCTTGCATTGAAAGGTGTTGTTTACAGACCTGTCGGCGCAGAAAAATTACTGACAAGAAATCTTCTGATTTACGGACTGGGCGGAGTCATAGTACCTTTTATCGGGATAAAAATATTGGATGTGATCATAACTTTATTTAAAATTGTATAATT
This sequence comes from Bacteroidota bacterium, assembly GCA_018266895.1. Classification (GTDB taxonomy): domain Bacteria; phylum Bacteroidota; class Ignavibacteria; order Tepidaquicellales; family Tepidaquicellaceae; genus JAEUSI01. Next base: position 2,690 of record JAFDZQ010000006.1, on the reverse strand, counting down.
ACTTAAAATCATGTTTAAAAATTTAAAGCAATCATTAATTCTCACTGTATTTACAATTATGTTGTTCGGATTAATTTATCCGCTTTTCATTTTTGCCGTTGCGCAGTTAATGCCGGACAGATCCATAGGTTCTCCTGTTACAGTGAATGGAAAGACAATCGGATTTGAAAACATAGGACAGAGCTTTACAGATGAAAAATATTTCATGGGAAGACCTTCTGCTGTCGGATATAACGCAGCATCTGCCGGCGGTTCGAATAAAGGACCTTCAAATCCTGATTATCTTGCTGAAGTACAGGCAAGGATTGACACTTTCATTTTTCATAATCCGGATGTCAGAAAGGAAGACATTCCTTCTGAAATGGTGACAGCATCCGGCAGCGGACTTGACCCTCATATTTCACCGCAGGGTGCCTGTATACAGATATCACGAATTGCTAAAAAAAGAAATTTGAATACAGATCAGTTAAAAGAATTGATCAGGAATAATACTGAGGAACCGCTACTTGGACTTTTCGGAATGAAGAGGGTCAATGTGCTGAAACTAAACATAGCTTTGGACAAATTGAAATAAACATATTCAATTATAATATATATGAAAATAAAAGAAGAAAATATTGAATCAATTATAACAATGCTTCCGGTCATTGCGATAATAATTGCAATCATCTTAATGCTGTTGTTGAAAAACCTTTTTGATTAAAAAGAAGAATTTAATCCTTAAAAAAATGAACGGCGAAAAGTATTTTAAATAAACCACGATGTAATTGCTATGTCTGATGAATTAAGAATTATAAATCCGGCAGCCGAAAAATTTCTTGAACTTGTAAAAAAGTCAAGGAACGGAAAATTTAAAATATATGCAGGACTTGCTGCAGGAGTCGGGAAATCTTACAAGATGCTTATGGAGGCGCATGAATTGCAGAAGAACAGGATTGATATTTTAGTAGGATATATTGAAACTCACGGAAGGGAAGAAACTCAGAAACTTATGGAAGGTCTTCCTTTTATTCCGAGAAAGATTATTTATTATAAAGGAAAAGAACTGGAGGAATTTGACATTGATAAAGTCATAAAGCTCAGACCGGAAGTAGTGATAGTGGATGAACTCGCGCATACGAACGCGCCGGGAAGCAGGCATGAAAAAAGATATCAGGATGTGGAAGAACTTTTATATAACGGCATAAATGTGATCAGCGCATTAAACATTCAGCATATTGAAAGTCTGAATCTCATTGTGCAGGAAATCACGGGAGTGGAAGTGAAGGAAACTGTTCCGGACAAGATCATTGCTCTTGCAGATGAGGTGGTGAATATCGATCTGACAGCAGATGAACTCATTAACCGCCTTCAGGCAGGCAAGATTTATAAAAAAGACAAGATAGAATCAGCTCTGAATAATTTTTTTAAAAAAGAAAATCTGCTTCAGCTGCGCGAACTTGCGCTCAGGGAAGTTGCAGATCAGGTAGAGAAAAAAATTAATTATGAAATACCGAAACCGGAAAGATATAAAGCTGAACGAATACTCGTATGTATCGGAAGTAATCATAAAAAGAATGAAAAGATAATAAGAAAGAGTTACAGGATTGCCGACAGACTGGATTCTTTCTGGAATGTTTTATACGTGGAGACTCCTGATCTGCCCTTCGAAAATCTTGAACTTGCACTGCAGAGACATCTAATAAATAATTTCAAAATGGCAACGGAGCTCGGAGCGGTTTCTGAAAAGATCAAAGCTGACTCTGTTGTTGAAGGGATCTGTGCATATATTTCCGAAAAAGAAATTACAAAAGTAGTTGTCGGCAGACCGGACAGCAGATTTTCAGTTAAAAAAATGTTCGTGGGAAATTTAATTAACAAGCTTATTGACGCATTAAAAGACAAAGACTGCGATCTGGAAATTATTACATAAACATGAAAATAAAGACTTTAATATTATGGGGCTACATACTGATGGGAGCGGTTATATTAATTCTGAGCCTGTTCAGCATTTATTTTATTGAAGGTCTGAACAAAGCATCTCAGACCATTTTAAAAGATAATTATCTGAGCATTGAATCAGCCAATAAAATGATCGATAACCTTGATATAATTGATAATTCACTGGTAATGCTGAGTTCGGACAGTTACATAGATAAAACGGTCTTTCATAATGAATACGAAGAATCAAAAAGTATTTTTGAAAAAAGTTTGTCGCAATGCGAAGGGAACATTACTGAAACGGGTGAAAGAGAAGTACTGCAAAAGCTTAGAAAGGAGTATCAGTCATACATTTCTAATATTGAATCTGTTGACTCCGCCGGAACCCTGAACAGATATACAAATGAATTTCTTCCGGAATATAAAAAAGTAAAGCAATCCTGCTACGAACTTCTACAATTGAACGAAAAAGCAATGCTTAGAAAAAATGAAGAGGCGAAAAGCATATCCGGAGATACTGAGATCTATATGCTTGCAATCACGGCAGTTTCTTTGTTTCTTGTACTGGTTATAATATTGAAAGCGCCGGGTACGATCATTCAGCCTATAAATGAACTTACAAAAAAAGTGGGAGCTATTTCAGAAAAAAAATATTCCGAAAGGATCGAAGTAAAATCGGAAAATGAATTGGGTATGCTGGCATTGTCATTCAACAAAATGGCTGAGAAACTCAGCGGTTATGAAAAGTCAAATATAGAAAAACTAATTGC
>JAFDZQ010000069.1 GCA_018266895.1 Bacteroidota bacterium | reverse complement strand
CAAAATTGTTTTGGACGGTAGTGTTTCTCCGCAGAGTCATTCCGCGAAAAATAATTAAAGGGAAGTGAAAATTTTATGCGGAAGACTCTGGTACAGTAACTTTTTACTTTCTATTCAAGGACTGTTAAAAATATTGAATCAGAAATAAAATCAAACGTCGTCCCCACAGAGTCTTATGCAAAACGATTATTCTGACTTGAATTGTATAAAGTGGAATGACTCTGCGGGGACAGAGCATTTGAACCTGTCTTTGTGCATTCTGCAAACAGAAAAAAGGCAAAGAATTGACATATGAGGATTTCATTGAGCCGAAAGGTGCTAACTTATCTGCCAATGACAAGTGGAAAGAAGGTGTCTCCCGATTGAGTGAATCTTGAAGCAGGCATAAATTCAATGCGGGGACACAGCGGAGGATCGCAAGTGGTTTTTATACATTAGAAAAAATTGATTTATAAAAACCCTCCTCATGTGCAACCCTACAGGACGAAGCAATAAAATGGTTACCGTAACATTACATAGAAGTTCTACGTCATAGATGCATGAAATTATTAATCAGGGAAAATTTCATTATGAAAATTAAATTCTTACTCTTTGCATCATTTCTATTTTTTAACATCAGCCCGTCATATCTTAACTCCCAAACTATTAATACAACAAAAGTTTTGGTTCTTGGTACTCCGCATTTAAATACAATAGAAGGCGTAAGTGAAATTCACCTGAGCCACCTGCTTGATAGTTTAGCGATTAAAGAGTTTAATGTAATTGCTCTTGAACAAATGCCGCCTGAACTTTTACTTGACATTAAATCAAGAACCGCTCAGTCCTGGCAGGAACTATATTCTTACTATTCTAACTCAATTAATATTGGGAAAAGATTTCAAATTCAATTCAATCTTAGTTTTGAAAATGCAAATATTTTATCCGACAGCTTAAGTAAAAAAGCTAATTTAAATCAGTCTGAAAGAATTCTGTTAATGCAGGCATCGCTGTGTTCTTATGACCTTTGGACTGCTGTGTTAAACTATTCATTGTTGACTGATAAATCCAAATTGGATACTGCTATCATTAACTTATTAGGAGGATATGCCAATTCAACTAACGAATTAAATTTGATCGGTGTAAATTTAGCTAAACAGTTAAACATAAATAGGTTAAATTATATAGATAATTTACAAGATGAGACAATTCTGGAATTGGAATTCCCTACCTTTTTTTCCGACTATGCCTCTTCAAAAGATGAAATCGATAAAATGGTTTCAAAAGCAACCATCTACAACGAGATTAAACAGTTGACATCTGAAAGTTTAAAACGTAAAGATTTATTTCTCTTATATAAATTCCTGAATTCAGTAAGGTATATGACGGAAGATTACTATGGGCAATGGGAATTATGGTTAAAAACAAATTTTAAATCAAAAGCTGACAGGAGCCGCTATTCCCTTTGGGAAATGAGAAACTTGCAAATTGCAGTAAATATTATGCGTTTAGTAGCCGAACATCCGGAAGAAAAAATATTAATTGTTATAGGTGCTTCTCATAAATCATTTCTTGAAAAATACTTAATGCAAATGCCGGATATTGAATTGCTTCAGTTCTAACTATAGACAAAATAAGGGCAGCACATAACATTGCACTGGCTTATATTGCAGGGCGGCAGAATTAAAATCGGCTCTATATTGCTATTCAGTTTCAGGAGCTATGTGTATCTCCTCGTCCCCGCAGAGTCATTTCACGAAAAAACATAAAAGGAAGTGTACATTTTATGTGGAAGACTCTGCGGCAGGAGAAAGGGTTTTATGAATTGGATGAAGATGGATTATATAAAGTCATTCATTATTCTGAAGCAATGAACATATCCGCACAACACTTCTCCGCAGAGCCTTCCGCAAAACGATTATACTGACTTAAAGTTTATACTCGTCGTCCCCGCAGAGTCATTCCGCGAAACATTCATAAAAGATAGTGTACATTTCATGCGGAAGACTCTGCGGGAGGAGACCCGTATTCGATTTTTGTTGATTTGATATTACGAAAATATTATTTTGAAATATGAGTGTACGCAAGCTTCAAACCGAATTTAATACATTCTATTATTTTACCTTCACCTGTTTCCGGTGGATTCCATTCTTTGAGATAACTGATTTTTATAATTACATCTATAGAAGCTTTGACATACTAAAAGCTAAAAATATTTTTACCTGCGGATATGTAATAATGCCAAACCACCTGCATTCATTGGTTTTTACTAAAAATGAAACCAAAGAAATAAATTTTCATATAGGAGAGACAAAGAGGTTTATGTCATATGAAATTGTTTCAAGGTTGAAAAAGAGGAAAAGAGCTGATCTGCTGAAAATAATGGAGGACACTGTAAAGCCAAACGAATCAAAAAAGAAAAAAATACATAATGTCTTTCAGCCTTCGTCTGATATAAAAGAAATTTTTACAGAAAAATTTATCAGGCAGAAGCTGAATTACATGCACAAAAATCCTTTATCGGGAAAATGGAAGTTGGTTGAAGATTATATAGATTACATACATTCAAGCGCGAGGTTTTATGAATTGGGTGAAGGTGGATTATATAAAGTCATTCATTATTCTGAAGCAATGAACATACCCGCACAGTGCTTCTCCGCAGAGTCTTCCGCATAACGATTATTCTGACTTGAATTGTAAACAGCGGAATGACTCTGCGGGGACGGGAACACGTGATCTACAAGACCATATGCTTTTGCTTCATCAGCAGAAAGATAAAAATCTCGATCAGTATCTTGTTCAATTTTTTGTATTTTCTGACCGGTTGCCGCAGAAAGAATTTCATTCATTCGTTTTTTAAGTTTCAAAATATGATGAGCTGAAATTTCTATTTCACTTGCTTGTCCTTCAATACCTCCACTCATTATTTGATGGAGCATCACTTCCGCATTCGGAAGTACGTATCGTTTTCCTTTTGCACCAGCAGCAAGTAACACAGCACCCATAGAAGCCGCAATTCCTACACAAATAGTTGAAACAGGAGATTTTACATGTTGCATAGTGTCATAGATTGCAAGTCCTGCACTTACCATTCCTCCCGGAGAATGAATATAGAGTTTGATATCTTTTTTCGAGTCTTCATTATCAAGGAAAAGGAGTTGGGCAATGACACTATTGGCAACCATGTCATCAATAGGGCTCCCAAGGAACACAATACGTTCCTTTAATAGACGTGAATAAATATCGTAAGCACGCTCGCCATTAGCCGATTTTTCAATAACGGTAGGAATAAGATTCATATATTTTTATTGCTAGTATTCTATCTTCTCAATAAGAAGTACGTCAAATGCTTGCGTTGTTCGAATGTTTTGTCCACCCGTGATAGTTACTGAATCACCAACTTTTAAATCAGTTGTTGATATTTTTTTCTTTGGAATGTTTCCTTTGCTATCTACTTTTGTTGGACTTATTAAATATAGTTCGGTGGTTTCTGTTATCTTTCCAGTGCGCGTCATCATTTTTTGAGCTGAACCATCTTTATGAGGAAGATAATCTTCCGGATCTCCAGTTTCAAAACGAATAGTACTTGCATCTAGTCCAGTAATTTTCCCCACCACTGCGCGAATATCTTCTGGTGGCTTGGGATATACAGAATTTACTAACGCTTGAAGATCTTTATCCGAACCTTTTTGATTTGGTAAAAAACTTTTATTTGACGCAAGGTAACTAATAAGAAATCCAACGACAATACCAATAGCAAGAAATCCAATAGAGAAATTCATTGCCTTTTTTTCTTTGTTCATATTTTTTTATTTAAAAAATAAACGACGTTTTTCTTTTTAGTATATCACATAGAAGATATTCTTAATTTTAAAAACAAATAAAAAAGCCCCGTTTTAGGTTCGGGGCTTCATAGTATCGAAATGTATTTCATCGTATGCGTCAGGAGGTTATTTATTTAATCAAAAGCATTTTCTTTGTCTCAACATAATCACCAGTCTCAATCCTGTAATAATATGTTCCGCTTGAAAGCTTTGAAGCATTGAAATCAGTTTCATACTTTCCCGCACTCAGCTTTTCATTTACCAATGTCGCAATTTCTTTTCCCAGAATATCAAACACTTTCAGTGTTACCAATCCTGACTTAGGAATTGAGAAATCAATCTTTGTCACTGGATTGAATGGGTTTGGATAGTTTTGGGAGAGAGCATAGACATTTGGTGTCTGAGTTCCTGATTGGGAGACGATGCCAGTAATTGGATCACCAAAATCGTCTATAGTCTCTTTAAAGTTAAAAAATTCATCAAGACTATGTAAATAATCTATAAGTAAGTTCATCGTTATAGGTTCTGCTGGTCCAGCAAGAAACAAAATTTCCATTTTTGCTTCTTCAAATTCTCCTACTAACCCCGGAGTATAAAGATAAGGCGTCCAAACATTCATCCCAGTTGCATTTATTCCCATTCCGATAATTTTTGACCATGTTATTCCATCTTTTTTTCCGTAGATATTGATTTCAATGTAACTTTGTGACCCCCCACCTAGTGATTTTGTTTTACACACACACTTATAATTTCCAACACCAAGAAATGTTTTTCCAAGATTTTTTCCGAGAATTATAATTCCATTTTTCCTGGAAGTTATTAAGAGATTGTGACTGAAATTTCCATGGAATGATTCATTCGATACTGACGAGTGATAATCAGTAACTTCAGAAGAACTGCTAATGAAATTCCATCCATTTATTGTCGCAGTATCAATCCCACTTATAACATCTTGTTTTAAAGAGATAAAAACAAGAAATAGAAATATTTTTATTATTTTCAAAATGCCTCCTTTTATTTATTTTTTAATTTTATTCTGAAAAAATTATACAATATAAAAAATATTTAGTCAAAAAAACCTTAATTCACTTATCCACATAGTCTTTAGTGATATAATGAAATTAATTATGAATAAAAAACTCTTTATTTTTGTTTTAGTCGGCCTTGTTTCTTTTTCTTTTTCGTCGAATATTTCTGCTGTGACGTGGACTCCTCCAACTGCTCAGTTTCCCGCTGAGAACACTCAGCCGCCTATCGATATAGGAGATCAGAATCAGACCAAGGGAGCGGGAATAGGAAGTTACTATTTTGACGCTTCTGGGCGAACATTACGTGCAACTACTCCTGTTTTCTTAGCTCCTGCGAATGGCACAATAACTTCAGGTATCTTTCTGTTAATTCATTCTGTCAGGAGCTAAGTGTTTCTCTGATCTTATTTCACCAAAACCATCCGCTTTACCGCCGAAAAATCTCCCGAAACAAGTTTATAAAAATATATTCCGCTCGGCAGATTGCCCGCATCAAACTTAACCTGATATGTCCCGGGACTTTGTTTTTCATTAACAAGCGTTGCAACTTCTTTTCCCAGGACATCAAAAACTTTCAATGAAACATAATTGATAAATGATAATTGATAATTGATAATTGTCTTTGGATTGAACGGATTCGGGTAATTCTGTTTTAATATGAAATTATTTGCTGTCTCTGTATTTGTGTTTATTGCTGTTGTTGCATCACCGTTACTTGTCTTTATTACTACTCCATACCCTCCGGCTGCGTATGCGATTGAATTCGATATGATCTTTATCGAATTATAATCCACATTGACCGGAACCTCCTGCCTTACCCATGTATCTCCGCCGTCCATCGTGCGCAGTATCACGCCGTCAAAGCCGGAGATCCAGCCGATAAGATCGGTAGGATAATCAAAACTTATGCAGCTGAACTTCTGATAAGGATTGCTGATCCCGCTGTTTGAAGGGAACCAGCTCTCTCCGCCGTCAGTGGTTCTGATGATCGTATTGTAATCCCCGACAGCGTATCCGTTCTGCTCTGATCTGAAACTCAGCGAATAAAATGTCGCACCTGATCCGCTTGGTTTCTGTATCCAGGTTGTCCCGCCGTTCGTGGTTTTGAATATCTTTCCGAATCTTACTCCCGCCCAGCCGGTAGTTTCATTTATAAAGCTGACTGAATAAACCCACTGTTCGTTAAGCTGACGGTTCCAGTTCGCTCCTCCGTTCGTAGTTTTGAAAATTCCCGCATCGCCAACGACCCATCCTGTGTGTTCATTTTTGAAAACTGTGTTGAAATAGTTATCCGTATATCCGCTGCTTTGTATCTGCCAGTTATCTCCGCCGTTAATCGTTTTCAGGATCACTCCGCCATGACCTGCTATCCAGCCTGTGTTTACATTAATAAAAGATGAATGTATAAGTGTATTGCCTGTTCCAGATGACTGAAATTTCCAGGTACTTCCGCCGTCTGTTGTTTTCATAATTGTGCCGTTCTCACCGTGTACATATCCCGTATTCTGATTTATGAAATCCGAGTACCAGATGTAATCACCGCTTCCCGGATTTTTAATTGTCAAGTCAATCCCTGCGTTTACAGTCTTCAGTATGACTCCGTTGAATCCGGAAATCCATCCGTTTTCAGGATTTGTTTCGCTGAAGGATATGTTGCTGAATTTTTCAAAATTGTTCTGAATGCCCGAGGTTACCTGAAACCAGTTGTTACCGCCGTTTGTCGTTCTGATAATGATATTGTAATCTCCCGCTGCTATGCCGTTGTACTGATCCCTGAATGTCAGTGAATAATATGTCGCGCCGGTAGTGCTTTCCTGAGGTATCCAGGATTCTCCGCCGTCTGTTGTTTTATGCATTTTTCCGAATCTTCCACCCGCCCATCCTGTGCTTTCATTAATAAAAGATACTGAATACATCCACGTCTGATTCAAAACTAAAGTCCAGGTATTTCCTGAGTTCGTTGTTTTAAGAATTCCTGCATCTCCCGCTATCCAGCCGGTGTTTGAGTTAAGAAAACAGGAGTTGAAAAGATTTGCCGATGTGCCGCTGTTTAAGTTTATCCAGTTATTCCCGGCATTTGTGGTTTTGAGAATTGTTCCGTTATGTCCGGCTATCCAGCCTGTGTTCTGATCTGTAAAATTCACATTGATAAGCGTATTGAATGTGCCGGAGTTCTGTACTACCCAGTTAGCTCCTCCGTTGGTTGTCTTAATGATCTTACCGTATTCGCCTGTAACCCAACCCGTATTTATATCAGTAAAATCCGAATACCATAAATAGTCAGATGAAAAATTTGTGTAAACGGGTTTCCATACAGCCCCGCCGTTATTGGTTTTGAATACAATTCCTCCGCCGGCAGCGTATCCGTCATTGTCATTAAGAAATTGAATTCTGTTAAGGTCAAAACCGTGATTGATTATGTTCCAGTCTGATTGTGAATATGAATTGCAGGGTAGGAAGATATTAATTATCAGGAGTGAAACAATAATCAATATTACAGTATTATTTTTCGTTTTCATTTCCACTCCTTTTTTTGTAAATGTAAAACTAAATTGAAAAGGTTAAAAGTCATTTTTTCTGATCCGATTCTCTTTTATGTATACAACTAATTTCTCACCGATGTCCGCAGATATTTGCAGATATTCCTTTCCTCTGAGTCCCTAAAAGAAGTGCAAACAAAATTCAAATTTATTCAGACGGGAGACTCAGAGGTTACGGGAAATTGAATGCTCAATTACAAACTGTTTATTTACGCTGATCTGCGAATTATATCTGTGTATCTCTGCGAGAAATAACCGCCGGATACAAATTCTTTTTATTGTCCATCAATAAATGAATTTTTATAAAGACATCAAATGAGTATTTTGAAACATAATTTAAAATCAAACAGGAGAAATTTTTATAATGTCTGAAAAATTCAATAATCTCATTAACGGAGTCTGGAAAGATTCAATAAGCGGAAATACTTTTGAGAACAGGAATCCCGCCAAATGGAAAGAAGATCTGATAGGGATATTTCCTTCATCGGGGAAAGAAGATGTGATGGAAGCTGTAGCCGCTGCTAAAGCCGCATTCGAAAAATGGAGACTCATTCCCGCTCCGAAAAGAGGCGATATTCTTAAAACAGTCGGCGACAGAATGCTGGAAAGAAAAGATGAAATAGCTCACGAGATGACAAGAGAAATGGGAAAAGTGTTTGCGGAAACAAAAGGAGATGTGCAGGAAGGAATTGATACGGCTTATTATGCAGCTTCGGAGGGAAGAAGACTTTTCGGATTTAATGCTCCGAGCGAACTCCCGAATAAAATGAATCTGAGTTTCAGAGTTCCTATAGGCGTAGGAGGATTTATTACACCCTGGAATTTTCCGATGGCTATTCCCACCTGGAAAATGTTTCCGGCTCTTGTATGCGGAAATACATGTGTGTTCAAACCTGCTGAGCTTACACCCAAGACTGCAACCATACTTGTAGAAATAATAGATGCGGCTATGAGGGAAGTTCTCGGCAAGGATTATATTCCCGGAGTAATAAATATCGTTCACGGAAAAGGAAGAATAGTCGGAGAAGCGATGATCTCTCATCCGGACGTTGATCTGATTTCATTTACAGGTTCGACTGAAGTAGGAAAAAGAATTAATGAAGTGGCGGGAGGAAGTCTGAAAAGAGTATCCCTTGAACTCGGAGGCAAAAATGCACAGATAGTGATGAATGATGCTGATCAGGAACTGGCGCTTGAAGCTGTTCTCTGGGGAGCATTCGGAACGACAGGTCAGAGATGCACGGCGACGTCAAGATTAATTCTTCATAAGGATATTTACTATGAGTTCGTTGATAAGCTTATTGCAAGGGTAAAGAAACTGAAATTAGGTTACGGAAACGAAAAGGGAGTTGAAGTAGGTCCGTGTGTCAGCGAATCGCAGAGAGAATCGGTAAATGATTATGTCAGGATAGGAATCAACGAGGATAATGCAGTGCTTGCTGCAGGCGGGGATTATGCAAGGGAAGGAGATCTTGAAAAAGGATGGTTCTATCAGCCGACAATATTCACGGAAGTAAAACCCGGTATGAGGATCGAGCAGGAGGAAATTTTCGGCCCTGTATTGTCTGTGATAAAATGCGAGGATCTCACCGATGCGATTAACATTCTTAACGGCACTCCTTACGGATTGTCATCCAGTATTTTCACAAAAAACGTTAATGATGCATTTGTCGCGATCAGGGACATAAAAGCCGGAATTACTTATGTTAACGGAGCCACTATCGGAGCCGAAGCTCACATGCCCTTCGGAGGGGTGAAGCAGACTGGCAACGGACACAGAGAAGGAGGATGGACGGTGTATGATTTTTATACGGAATGGAAAGCCGTGTATATTGATTATTCAGGAAAATTACAAAGAGCGCAGATAGATAATTACTGATCAGGTCAGAATTCTGTCTTACATTCTTAAATAGATTGCAACAGTTCGTGTTCTTTAATAGATTTTTGCCGTGTAAAATATTTTTTAATTAAACAACAAAATATATGAAAACGGCAAATTTGATTTTAGTTCTTTTAATTGTTAATATTTCAGCCGGATGTGTAAGGGAAAATGGTTCGGCTGCTTCAAACGAAAAAAAGAAAGAAATACCGGAGAAAAATATTTCCGGATACAGAGATGCTGAAACATCTTTGAAGGAAGCCGGAATTGAGAATCAGAATTCAAACTCCGGTGAAAAATCCGGGATGAAAATTATCTCATCGCAGGAAGTTAAACTGCACATAGGAGATTCGCTTACAATAAGAGGATATGTAGCCGATATTTATCTCAGCGATAAAGTTGCTTACATTAATTTTGAGAACAGGTTTCCGAAAAATATTTTTTCCTGCGCAGTATTTGAGAACAGTTTTAATGATTTCGGGGATCTTTCAAAGTATAAGGAACAGACTGTGGAAGTAACAGGAAAGATCACGACATACAAAAACAAACCGCAGGTAATTTTAAATTCAAAAGATCAGATAAGGATAGTTAAAAATGAATAAAAAAGCAGGTTATGCAGCGATATTCGGAAAACCAAATGCAGGAAAATCGACGCTCATAAACTCTCTGCTTAATTTTCATCTTTCTGTTGTGAATAAAAAGGTTCAGACCACCAGAAACAAAATACTCGGAGTTCTGACTGAAGATAATTACCAGATAATCTTCATTGACACACCCGGAACTCTTGATCCGAAATACGAACTTCAGAAATTCATGCTTACTGAAATCAGAACTTCCCTTGAAGAAGCCGATGTGATAATTCATATTATGGATGTGCTTAATATTGACTATGAAGATCTTAAAAAAACCGAAGAGAAATTCAGCGATGTTTTAGCAGGCAAGAAGAGAATAGCAGTACTTAACAAAATAGATCTTATTGACAAGGCAAAGCTTCTTCCGGTTATGGAAAAGCTTTCTGCCGGATTCAGATATGATGATATAGTTCCCGTATCAGCGCTTGACAATGAAAATGTTGACATGCTTAAAGAGCTGATAGTGAAGGATCTTCCGGAAAGCGAATTTTTTTATGACAGGGATACTCTTACTGACAAGTCTGAAAAATTCTTTGTCGGAGAAATTATCAGGGAAAAGATTCTGCATTTTTATCATGAGGAAATTCCCTACAGCGTCCTTGTAAATATAAATGAATTCAAGGAGAGAAGCGAAAGACTCGTTTACATAAATGCTGACATTGTACTTGAAAGGGAAACCCAGAAGATCATTGTCATCGGGAAAAAAGGCGAAAGTCTTAAACGGCTTGGAGAAAAGGCAAGATTTGAGATTGAGAAGTTTCTCGGAAAAAAAGTCTATCTGGAATTGTTCGTGAAAGTCCGCAAAGACTGGAGAAACAACAGGAATTTCATCAGGGAAAATTACAATCAGTAAAATCCCGTTTTAAAATATCTCCTAGAAGAAAGCGTAACAGCTTTATATCCGAAATCATTTTTAAAAACAGGCGGCTTTACAAATTCATCAACATTGAAATATGTCGTGAACTTTCTTACACTCCATTCGAACTGAATGCTTCCGCTTCCGAATTCATTTCTTGAAAGATAATTAAGGTAAACTTCATTCCTGCCCGTAACTATAAAAAATCTCATTGCAGGATTTTTGCTTCTGAATTCTGCCACATAAATGCCGGCTCCAGAACCTGATGAATAGGAAAATCTTGTATTACCGTCTGCCGAAAGAATGTTATTCTGAGGAGTCAGAAGTTCAGGCGGATTCTCAGATTCAATTTTAATATTGTTTCCGGGAGAAGCATAAGAAGTATTCAGAAATTCCGTGCCGTCCTTTCTTCTGGCATAACCGGTTATCCTTAGTTTAAAGGTCATAGGCAGATTATCCGGTACGGATATCCTGAACTGATTATCGCTGCTTTCATCTTCAAAGAATTTAATGCCTGAACTTTTATCATAATTAAAAAAGTCCGTACTGACGGAAAAATCTTTTGAAAAATAGTAGTCATCAGGGAAATAAATATTTAATTTTGAGGTAGTAATCTTCGAACCAGGTTTGGAATCATATTTTATCTCCTGAGACTTTTTGAATTTATCAAGTATTATCTGCCTGAATTTTATAAATCTGTATCCTGAATCATTCTTAGAAATATAAACAACCTGACCTTTCAGTACATTCTGATACATCGGCCATTTTACACTCATATTAACAATGCTGTCGCCTTCTTTAGCTTCTGACACCTTATTTTCAAATACATCCTGCGATATAAATTTAAAATATCCAGTTTCTCCTGAAAGCAGTTTAGGAAACCTGATTTTCAGTTTTATGAAATTCGAATAATTGTCCTCGATCTCGCCGAAAAATACAAGATTTGGATTTGAAACGGTAAGTTCTTTATAAATTACGGCAGTAGAAGAATATCTTTCAGCAATCGTAATGTCATAATTCACGGGAATATTCATAAAATTAAATTTTCCGGCTATATCAGTCTGTGTTTCGTTTTTACCTGTTATGACTTTAATGTAAGGGATAGGAAATCCTCTTTCGTCAACTACTTTGCCGCTGATAAACTGAATTACAGAAGGATTCTTCTTATTGAATGAAAATAAATCAGAACTGTTCGTGATTAATAAAATGATATATAAGAATGTAACAGTAATCTTCATAAAGGTTTTTAAGAATTTAGAAAAATTATAAATGTAAACAAATATATAAATAGTGAGATAAGGGAAGTAATCCGCAGTAAATTCCTTCTAAATTTAGTAAGACTGTATTTTCTCTTTATTTTTTATCTAAATAAGACTAATTTAGTCCAAATTCAATAAATAAATTAAACAGAAATAAAAATGGGAACAGAAGTTGATATTCTCGAGAAAGTAACTTCTTCGGATTACAAATACGGATTTGTTACAGATGTGGAAATGGATTTAGCGCCAAAAGGTTTGAATGAAGACATCATAAGACTCATATCAAAGAAAAAAAACGAATCCGAATCGATGCTTGAATGGAGATTTAAGGCATACAGATTATGGCTTGAAATGAAAGAGCCGAAATGGCCGAATGTGAAATACCCTCCGATAGATTACAATGAAATTATTTACTATGCTGCTCCGACCAAAAAGAAAAAACTCAACAGTCTTGACGAGCTTGATCCTGAGATTAAAAGGACATACGAAAAGCTCGGCATTCCGCTTGAAGAACAGCTTATTCTTGCCGGTGTAGCGGTTGATGCAGTTATGGACAGTGTATCAGTTGCAACAACTTACAAGGAAAAGCTGGGAGAGCTCGGGATAATTTTCTGTTCAATGAGCGAAGCGCTGAAGGATCATCATGATCTTGTAATGAAATATCTCGGATCTGTTGTTCCGCAGACAGATAATTTCTTTGCAGCTCTGAATTCCGCAGTCTTTACGGACGGTTCATTTGTTTATATTCCTAAAGGGGTGAGATGTCCTATGGAACTTTCGACATATTTCAGGATAAATGCAGAAAATACGGGACAGTTCGAAAGGACGCTCATAGTTGCAGATGAAGGAAGTTATGTCAGTTATCTCGAAGGATGCACGGCTCCGATGCGTGATGAAAATCAGCTTCATGCTGCAGTAGTCGAACTCATAGCAATGGAAAATGCGGAAATAAAATATTCCACAGTACAGAACTGGTATCCCGGCGACAAGGAAGGAAAAGGCGGGGTCTATAATTTTGTGACCAAGAGAGGAATTTGCGCAGGTAATAACTCAAAGATATCATGGACACAGGTCGAAACAGGATCCTCAATAACCTGGAAATATCCGAGCGTGATACTTAAAGGTGATAATTCAATTGGTGAATTTTATTCAGTTGCTCTGACAAACAATATGCAGCAGGCTGATACAGGCACTAAGATGATGCATTTAGGAAAGAACACAAAGAGCAGGATAGTTTCAAAAGGGATTTCCGCAGGGAAGAGCAACAACAGTTACAGAGGACTCGTGCAGGTCAGCAAAAGAGCCGAAAATGCGAGGAATTTTTCGCAGTGTGATTCGCTGCTTATGGGTGACAGATGCGGGGCTCATACATTTCCTTATTTTGAAATTAAGAACAGTTCTGCGCACGTCGAGCACGAAGCCACGACTTCAAAGATCGGCGAAGACATAATGTTTTACTGCAATCAGAGAGGAATCTCAGCCGAAGATGCAGTTGCACTGATAGTTAACGGATATGCTAAGGAAGTTCTTAATCAGCTTCCGATGGAGTTTGCCGTCGAAGCGCAGAAGCTGCTGGCGATTTCATTGGAAGGCAGTGTCGGGTAGTACAGTTTTTTTCACCACAAAGGCACTAAGGCACTAAGAAAAGCACAAATTTATATTGATGAATAAACACACAGAGCTTTCAGCAGATGAAGAAATGATTGGGAAAGAAATTGTTGACTGTGCTTTCAAAGTTCATTCCAGCTTGGGTCCCGGGTTACTTGAGAAGATTTATGAAACCTGTTTTTGTCATGAGCTTAGTAAAAAAGGTTTAAAGTTTTCATCTCAAGTCAGTGTTCCAATTAAATACGATGGTTTGATTTTTAATGAAGGTTGTCGAATAGATGTATTGGTAGAAGATAAAGTGATTTGTGAATTGAAAGCGGTAAATGAAATGAATCCTGTTTATGAGGCACAGATTTTAACATACCTGAAACTTACAAATAAAAGACTGGGGTTTTTAATAAATTTTAATGTTCCTTTAATTAAAAACGGTATTAAAAGAATTATTCTTTGAGTTCTTAAAATTCAACTATTTAAACCCCAAAAATACAAGGACGCTAAAAAATAATTTTGCAAGAAGATTTAAAAATACTTCATTAATCTTTGAGTCTTTGTGTCTTTGTGGTAAAAAGCAGTCTATTAAAATTATAAATAAATAAAAAATAATGTTAACAATAAAAAACTTAAAAGCAAAAGTAGAGACCGACGAAGGCGGTAAGGAAATATTAAAAGGTCTGAATCTAAATGTAAATGCAGGAGAGATACACGCTATCATGGGACCTAACGGTTCGGGTAAAAGCACACTTGCATCCGTTCTTACGGGACGGGATGGTTACGATGTAACAGAAGGCGAAGTGCTTTTCGAAGGAAAGGATCTTCTTGAAATTTCACCTGAAGACAGGGCAAGACAGGGAATATTCCTTGCGTTCCAGTATCCGGTGGAAATTCCGGGAGTATCAAATACAAATTTTCTCAAGACAGCCATCAATGAAATCAGAAAATCGAAAGGCGAAGAGCCGATGAGCTCGGTAGAATTTCTGAAGCTGATAAAAGAAAAGGCAAAGCTTGTAGGTCTTGATCCGCAGATGATAAGCAGATATGTGAATGTAGGATTTTCAGGCGGAGAAAAAAAGAGGAACGAGATTTTTCAGCTTGCTATGCTTGATCCTAAGCTTTCCATACTCGATGAAACTGATTCGGGACTTGATATTGACGCTCTCAGAGCGGTAGCTGAAGGCGTGAATAAATTAAAGACAAAAGACAATGCATTCATTGTCATTACTCATTATCAGAGACTTCTTGATTACATAATTCCTGATTTTGTTCACGTAATGTATCAGGGAAGAATAGTAAAATCCGGCGGTAAAGAACTTGCGCTTCAGCTTGAAGACCAGGGATATGACTGGATAACAGATCCGAAAGAAGAAGCTTCGGTTTAGTTTTTTGCCACGAAGTCACAAAGACACTAAGAAAAATAATCTTGGTTTAAACAAAGGTGAAACTTTTGAGAGAATTTTTGAAATTATTAATTGATCTTTTAAAAGTATTTTTTTAAAAATTTTCTTTCTTTGTGACTTAATGTCTCAGTGGTAAATTTTTTGACAATGTAATTTACAAACAAAATTTTAAAATGAATAACACAGAAACAGAAATTACAGATCTGAAAACAAAGCTTATATCAGAGTTTCAGGATTTTGAAAAGAATCTGAACGGTGAAGCTGAAACCACTTTGCATTTTATAAGAAAAGATGCATTTGAAAATTTTAAAGAACTTGGTTTTCCGATTAAGAAGCTTGAAGACTGGAAATATACAAATCTGAATCCTGCGCTTAAACAGAATTTCATTCAGTCTTTCACTGAATATACTCCTGCGTTAAAAAAAGAGGACATTGAAAAATATTTAATTAAAAATTCAGGCATAAACCTTCTTGTATTTGTAAACGGACATTTTGATATAGGGCTGTCACACATTGAAACTAAAAATGATAAAGTATACATAGGAAGCTTTTCCGAAGGAATGAAAGATCATAAAGATGTAATCGAAAAGCATTTTGCAAAGATCGCAGCTTACGATAAAAACGGTTTTGTGGCTTTGAACACTGCGTTTGCAAAGGACGGCTGTTTTATTTATGTAAAGAAAAATTACGAAGTGAAAGAGGCGGTTCATATTTTAAATATATCCGATGCGCAGAGTGAAAGTTATTTTTCTCAATTAAGAAAACTAGTTGTAGTCGAAGAAGGCGGCAGCATAAATATTGCAACTGACTATCATACAATCGGTGATCAAAAATGTTTTACTAATGCAGTAACGGAAATTTTTTGCGGAATGAATTCGAAAGTCGAGCATTACAAAATTCAGAATGAAGGTGAAAACTCGTATCATGTCGGCACGACGCAGGTTCATCAGGAAAAAGACAGCAGATTTTCCGATACGACTATTTCCTGGGGCGGCGCAATAACGCGCAATGATCTGAATTCTGTTTTTGACGGAACAAACACTGAATGTCATTTTTACGGATTATATCTGCTGACCGGAAGGCAGCATGTTGACAATCACACACTTGCCGATCACAAAATGCCACATTGTTACAGCAATGAACTATACAAAGGAATCATAGATGGTAATGCGACCGGAGTTTTCAACGGGAAAATAATGGTTCGTGAAGACGCTCAGAAAACAAATGCATATCAGTCGAATAATAATATTCTTCTTTCCGATGATGCAACAATTTACTCAAAACCGCAGCTTGAGATTTTCGCGGATGATGTGAAGTGCAGTCACGGGGCGACTACAGGTCAGCTCAATCCCGATGAAATGTTTTATCTTCAGTCAAGAGGCATCGGAAAGGAAAATGCGAGAACGCTTTTGCTTTATGCTTATGCGAGTGATGTTATTGATTCGATAAAGATAGATGAGCTGAGAGAGATGGTTGTGAAGAAGTTAGAGATGAAGCTGAAATAATTCATTATTTAAAAATAAATTTGCTGACAGCACGGGAAAAGTCTTACTGAAAAATTAATTTGAATACTATAGAATTACATAAAGA
This sequence comes from Bacteroidota bacterium, assembly GCA_018266895.1. Lineage (GTDB taxonomy): Bacteria > Bacteroidota > Ignavibacteria > Tepidaquicellales > Tepidaquicellaceae > JAEUSI01. The sequence continues at coordinate 10,588 of JAFDZQ010000069.1, read as the reverse complement.
TACTTCATTCGACGTAAACAAACTCCGCGAACAATTTCCGATTCTCAATCAAAGTGTGAACGGAAAACCGCTTATATATCTTGACAATGCAGCGACGAATCAGAAACCGCTTTCTGTGATCAATTCTATCAGCAATTATTACGAAACGATCAACAGCAATGTACACCGAGGCTTGCATACGCTTAGCGAAAGAGCTACAGAAGCTTATGAGGCATCAAGGGAAAAAGTCAGGGAATTTATTAATGCAAAAAGCGCGAATGAAATTGTATTTGTCCGGGGAACGACAGAAGGTGTGAATCTTGTTGCTTCATCATTCGGAAAAGCAAATATAAACGAAGGTGATGAGATAATAGTAACTGAAATGGAACATCATTCCAATCTTGTGCCCTGGCAGAATCTTTGCAGAGAAAAAAATGCTGTGTTAAAGTATATACCTGTAAATGACGAAGGGGAATTAATACTTGATGATCTCGAAAATCTTATCACGGAGAAAACTAAAATTATTTCAGTTGTTTACATCTCGAATACTCTGGGAACAATAAATCCCGTAAAGAAAATTATTGAAACAGCTCACAGACATAATGTTCCTGTAATGCTTGACGCAGCGCAGGCAGCGCCTCATCTGAAGATTGACGTTCAGAATCTTGACTGTGACTTCCTTGCTTTCTCGGGACACAAAATTTACGGACCTACTGGAATCGGAATTTTGTATGCAAAGGAAAAATTTCTTGAAGATATGCCGCCGTATCAGTTCGGAGGCGAAATGATAAAGTCCGTTTCTTATGAACAAACAGTTTATAATGAACTGCCATACAAGTTTGAAGCGGGGACGCCGAATATTTCCGGCGCTATAAGTCTCGGCGCTGCTATAGATTTTATTAATTCAACAGGACTTGAAGTTATCGCTGATCAGGAAAAGAAATTGTTTGATCATGCGATGAACAGGATGAAAGAAATAGGAGGAATAAGATTTATAGGGACAGCCAAAGAAAAAGCAAGCGTGATATCCTTTCTTCTGGAAGACATTCATCCGTATGATACAGGTTCCATATTAGACAATCTGGGAATTGCAGTGCGTACAGGTTTTCACTGCACTCAGCCATTGATAGAGCAGAGATTCAAACTTCCCGGAACCGTGAGGGCTTCATTTGCTGTATATAACACAACGGAAGAAATTGATATATTTGCAGAAGGTCTTAAAAAAGTAAAACAAATGTTAGCATAATCTTTTTAAAATGAATAAATCAATTAAAGATACAGAAGATGAAATTATAGAAGAGTTCAGTCTTTTCGACGACTGGATGGGAAAGTATGAATACATAATCGAACTGGGAAAGAATCTTCCGCTGATTGATCCGAAATTCAAAACGGAAGAATTCAAAGTAAAAGGATGTCAGTCTCAGGTCTGGCTCAGTTCTGAAATGAAAGACGGAAGATTATTTTATTACGCTGACAGCGATGCAGTAATAACTAAAGGAATTATTTCACTGCTGATAAGAGTTCTGTCAGGACATAAGCCCGGAGAGATTGCAGAAGCTGACATGAACTTCATTAATAAGATAGGTTTGAAAGAACATTTATCGCCCAACCGAGCTAACGGTCTGACTGCGATGATAAATTACATGAAAAAATACGCTGCGGCTTATGCAGAACAAAATGTTAACTAAAATAAAAAATTTTTTTAACGGTATGAACGAAGACAAAAAAATATCCGATGAATTAAGCGGCAGCAGGACTGCCGTCACCGATATTGAAAAAGCGGAAGTCAAACCAATGATTTCTTCTGATCAGAACGCTGAATCTTCTGACAAGCAACCGGAAATCAAAAATACTCATTCTCCGGAAGAAATAAAGGAGGAAGTAATTAAAGTTCTGAAAACCTGTTACGATCCTGAGATACCGGTTGATGTCTGGGAACTGGGACTTATTTATGATATTATAGTAGCTACAAACGGCGATGTACTGATTTTAATGACTCTTACTTCCCCATCCTGTCCTGTTGCGGGAATACTTCCCCGTGAAATCGAGCAGAAAGTACAGGATCATCCTATGGTGAATGAATGTAAAGTCGAACTGACATTTGATCCGCCGTGGAACATGAACATGATGTCTGAAGTCGCGAAACTCGAATTGGGATTTCTATAAATATTAAAATTGCGTAAGTTTAAAAGAACCTTTCCGGGATTGTTTCCGGGAAGGTTTTTATTTTCAACTTATTAAATTCAATAAAATGTCACTTAAATTACATCCGGTAAAAATATTAAAAAAACAGATACTGAATAAAGATGCAGTTGCAGTATATTTTGATATTCCGGCTGACCTCAAAGAAATTTTCAAATACTCTCAGGGTCAGTTCCTTTCATTGCACTTAAATATTAATGGAGAAGATTTCAGAAGGGAATATTCTCTCTGCAGCAGCCCGTACAGCGATGAAGATATAGTCATTGCCTCTAAAAAGATTGGCAGCGGAATAGTTTCAAATTATATTTACAATGATCTCAAAGAAGGCGATGTGATTGAAGTTTATCCGCCTCAGGGTAAATTTTTTACCGAACTTAAGGAATCGAATGAAAAATATTATTTTCTTATCGGAGGCGGAAGCGGTATAACGCCTTTATATTCAATTCTGAAATCAGTTCTTTTCAAAGAAACTAAAAGCAGGGTTATACTTTATTACGGAAGCGCTGAAGAAGAAGGAATTATGTTCAGGGATGAACTGATTGAGATTCAGAAAAAATACGGAGAAAGATTCAGACTTGTCTTCACGATTAACACAGCCGGCGCTGACTGGAAAGGTCTCACGGGTATGATAAACAGCAGTGATCTTCTGAAACTTGTTAAGGAAATTCCTGCGGATAAGATAAATGACACAGAGTTTTTCATTTGCGGACCTGTTGAAATGATGGAGAATGTCAGGAAGGATCTGAACGGAATAAATATTGATCAGAGTAAAATACATATAGAATATTTCACTGCGCCGGTTCATCACGAGGAATTCATTCCCGAAGGTGCGGAATCAAGCGAGATCAGAGACAGAGATGTTACGATCATACTTGACGGTGAAGAAAGAACAGTTAATGTGCCGGCAGGTATTTCGATTCTTAATTCTGCAATTAAAGCCGACCTCGATCCGCCGTTTTCCTGCAAAAGCGGAATCTGCACTACATGCCGGGCAAAACTTTATAAGGGAAAAGTCAAAATGGATGAAAGAGAAGGATTATCTGATGCAGAGATTGCAGATGGATACATTCTTACCTGCCAGTCACATCCGCTGACGGATAATGTGAAGCTGGAGTATATGTAGACTGACATGACCCGCATAATATTCTGATGCCATTTTCGAATCAAGTTATTTTTGACATAAGATTTTTTGCGGAGAAGCAGTTTTCTGAACTGACATAAGAGTGAAAATTAAACCTTTTTGTTTTAAGATTTTCATCTTTAAGATTTTATTTAAAATAATTTATTCTTGTTTCAGATTGAACATCATTTCGAGTCAGTTGATCTTTTCACCCATTCTCTTTTAAACATTGAATACTGAACATGATCAACATATTTATCATTATTAAAACCATCCCTTTTTAAAACACCTTGCTTATAAAATCCAAGCCGTTCAGGTATGCGCTGACTTGCTTTATTTCGAGTCTCGCATTTTATAATTACACGATTAAGTTTTAATTCGTCAAAGCAAAGATCAACCAAAGCTTTGCATGATCTTGTCATTAAACCTTTTCCGTTGTATTCTTCCGCAAGCCAGTATCCTATCTCAGCCAGATTTCTGAATTTACTTATTTCAACTAAACTTACATTACCCGCGATTTTATTTTTATAAAGAATAACAAAGTTAAAACCTTCTCCTTTGATATGTTTTTTTAAGCATCCCTTAATAAACTCTTTTGTGTCTTTGTCGGAATTTGTATGCTTTACCCATGGAAGCCATTTGTCAAGAAATTTCCGGTTGTTATCAGTAAGTCTGTACAGTTCCTCTGCATGAGATAAATTTATAAGTTCAAGTTTTAAATATTTATCAATTACCAAAATCATTTTAATAAATTTAAATTTCGGAGGAACGCATTCGCTCCTCTTTTTTTCTGAATAAAAATATTATGTCTTTTTTAAAAATTAGTTCTTACAGAGTCTGATGATCATATACCAAATTTATATCCTGTGTTGCACGTGAAGTACCATAAGCCGAACTTGCGATAGAGCCGCAAATATAATATGAAATTCCTAATTCATTAAACAAACTAAATAATGGTTGTAATGCTAATGCAATTTCGCTATCATTCATTTTATGATTTTTGAAGAAAAAGTTTAAGTTTATCAGCAAGTTCATTTCCGTAATGAAGTCTTACAAATATCAAATCAAGTTCTGATTTACTTTTACCCGGATTAGCACGGTATATAGCTCTTTTAGAAAGATTAATTACTGATGATGAAAATGATATAGTTTTAGCTAACCTTTGGGAAATTGACAACTTTCTTATCATTTCAATAAGTATGCTTTCTACTTTTGGATTTGTATCATTTATGTTATTGGATTGTAATCTCATATTGATTTTTAACAACGTATTCGACTAAGTTTATAACTTCAAGATAAAAACGGTTTTACTTTAATTAAAAAATATTTTTACTTCATTTACCAGTCTTTCAACATTTATTTTTTCAATCGGATGCGGAGTATCAGGTAATATATACAAACTACCGTTTCTCAGTTTTCTGTAAACATCAACTGTCTCTTCTATCGATACCATTTTATCTCTGTCACCGACACTGACCAAAACGGTATTTTCAATTTGAGAAAAGTCTTCGTCTTTTAAAGTTTTATTTTTTCCAAGTTCTATCATCATCCTCGCAGTTTTGTTTAAGACAATTTTCCAGTCTTCCGGTGAATGCCTTTTTTCAAGTTCAACTGCGAACGCAGGCAGTTTTTCCGAAATCTTTAACGGATCAAGTAATTTGGATTCTTTTAAAGAAGACTCTTTGCTCCAGTCGAATTTTGTAGCGGTAGTAAAAATTTTATTAATCATTCCCGGAAAATTCCTGGCAATATAAAGAGCTACATATCCGCCCATGCTGTAACCATAAACATTTATGCCTTCAAGTCTGTTTTTGCTTATAAAATACATCACGTCTCCGGCAAACAATTCAATGCTGAATTGTCCATCCGGCACCGGTTTGCCGCCGTGTCCGCTGAAATTGAGAAGATATGGTTTAAAAGAATCCTTGAGCATATCTGCAAAAGGTTCAAGCTGAACCGAAGAACCGATTGCTCCGTGAAGAATTAAAATACTTTGTTTCAATATTCCTGTAAATTCGTTATGGTAAATTAATAGTTAAGTACTACTCTAAAAAATAATTTCTCTTTCAAACTCCCCGGGTTTCTGCAGATATAATTTCCAGAACTCTTCTGCAATTGCATCCGGGTCCCATTTAGTTCCCGGTTTTACAAAACCTGTGATGATAACACTTGCCGCATGAATGCCTTTTGGTCTCAGTTCTTTAAACATACTGAAACAGAGATTTCTCTGAGCAGCTTTACCGATTCCCAGAGTTGAATACACAGGCATCGGCTCCATTGCAAATATTCCGCCCGTAAAAAAAATGCATCCCTCCTTTTTTTCAGTCATTGCAGGGATCACAAGCTGAGATGCGAGAAGAGCTCCGGCTACATTTACACTGAAATCATAAATGCAGTCATCATATTTTAAAGTAAGCGGTGTTGCCTGCCTCATTGAAAAAACATTATAATGAAGCACATCAGTATTTCCCATAACTGCTTTTATTTTTTCAAAAGCGCTGACAAGAGATTCTTCACTGCCTGCATCTGCTTTGAAAACTTCTGCTTCAGTCCCGAGACTTTCAAAGTATTTTTTATATTCATTCAATCTTTCTTCGTTTCTGGCTATTAAAGCAAGCCGGAAGTTTTCTTTTGCAAATCTCTTAGCGACGGAATTGCTAACTCCGGGACCCATTCCGACAATTGTAATTAGTTTTTTATCCATATTGTATTGTTATATTTTATAAAATTTATTTCTTCTGTCATTAAAAAGATGATTGTTATCTGAGATATTTTTATTCAGTGCTGCAGATGGATCAATTTCAACGATCAGACATTCTTCTTTATCCTGAGATGCCCGCATGAGATAATCACCCAGAGGATTTAAAATCACACTCTCACCTGTAAAAGAAATTTCACCATCCGGCTTTATGTCATTACCGATACGATTTGCTGTTATAGTAAAAACATGATTCTCCAAAGCTCTTGTAAACATAGCCCGCTGGCAATATTGCATTACCAGATTTGATGGATGACAAATTATCTGCGCTCCCTTTAAAGCTAATGTCCTTGCAGTCTCAGGAAATATCCAGTCAAAACAAATCATCATGCCAATCTTAACTTTACTAAAACTTTCTCCTGATATTTCATGAACTTCTGGTTCTTTATCTCCCGGCGAAAACCATTTCTTTTCTTTATCAAACAAATGAATTTTTCTGTAAACAAAATATTTTCCATCCGGACAAAACAGAACAGAAGAATTGTAAAATTTATCTTCCGACTTTTCACAAATGCCTGACACTATGCAGCAATTTTTTTCAGTAGAAATTTTTTTCAATGCATTACAAAACTTTCCTGTTTCAATGTTTTCTGATAATTCAGTCAGTTCATTTTTATCTGAAAATAAATATCCTGAATTTGCAAGTTCAGGCAGAACTAATAAATCCGCTTCTTTATCCGCAGTTAATGAAATAATCTTTTTTAAATTTTCACCAGGATTTCCAAATGAAACATTGAGCTGAACAAATCCTATTTTCATTATTTATCTCTCCTTAATTGCTTTAAAAAAAATAAACCATGGCTGACTTGAAAGCGTTTTAAAAGTATCAGGATAATTTATTTCACATTCTTTCACCGGCTGCGGTTCTGATAATTCTGTAATTCTGAAATCTGCTTCTTTGAATAAATTAAAAAGTTCGCTCAAAGGTCTTCTGTAAAATTCCATTTCAATATTATAAGCCGACCAGTCATCTTTCAATAACTCTGTTTCAAAATAGTTACCGTCAGAATGCAATGAATAATCCAAAAACGGATGATGTGTTGAAACAATTAATTCGCCGTTAATTTTCAAAACTCTGTTGAACTCACTGAACAGACTTCTTAAATCTCTTATGTAATGAATTGTAAGAGAGCTGACTACGATGTCAAATTCATTGTCCATCAAAAAATCCAGCGGAAAATTCAGATTAGCATTAATTGTTTTCACTTTTCCTTCTGTTCTTTCTTTTGTAAGTCTGATCATTTCATCGCTGTAATCTATAGCGGTAACATCAGCGCCTTTGTCCTGAAGTATTGAAGTAAGCACTCCCGGTCCGCATCCAGCATCAAGTACTTTTTTATCTCTTACTTCAGGGAGAAGGGAAAGCATTGCAGGTCTTTCATACAGAGCGTTATGGGAATTATATTCTATTCTGTTTGCATACAGTCTTGCAAAATCACTGTCGTTATAAACATTATGAGATAAATTATCAGGATTGCTGATTCTATTTTCCTTATTTTTATGCAAAGTAAGAGCATATGATTTTATTCGGACTGAAATTACTTTATTAAAATTCAATCAACAATTTAAAAATATGTCAGCAACATATAAATGAATAAAACTTTTATATCAGAACTAAAATTTTCATTTAAAATTGTCCGGATTATTATTTCCATAATAATTTTTGTAATATTATTTCTGTCGTTTATATTTCCGGAAGTCTTATTAAACATTTCTCCTGTTTGCGTAAGCAGATTACTTTACGGGAGAGAATGTTTTATGTGCGGGATGACAAGAGCTTTTGTTGAAATTTCATCGGGAAGATTTTCGGAAGCTTTTGAGCTTAACAAATTCAGTGTTTTCATATTTATTATGTTTACAATTAACAGCATTTTATTTTTTGCTTTTATTATTAAAGCAATTATAGTTCGATTTGGAAAAACACATGAATAAAATTATAATTAAATTCTTAATCTTAATATTTTTGCATTATTTCAGGGATTTATTACTAAATTTTTTCTTCCTTAAAGAAAGATTTGTAATGAGTTTTGTTTATGCAAAGTAACATTGCTTTCAAAAGTTTTTTATATAACTGAAGATCGTTTTATTGTCAAATTTTTAATTTACCAGTAGCGGGAAATATACATGTAAGCCCTTTTTGTTAATTTACCGACGGCGGGACAATGAAGTACCTTATATATTTTTTTGTTCTGAGAAAATGATTTTAAATTTAAGTCATTTGACTTATTCTGTATAGAAGAATGAAATATTCTTTTCCCTGTTGAGTTAGGACATCCTCTGATTGCTCAATATATATTTTTAAAGTTTCAAATTTTTCACAAATTGAAAGTATACGCTCAGCACTCCAATTTTGATAAAACTCGCCTTTTTTTAATATCAACTGATGTAAAGCAAGTAGATGACAATATACATGATAAGCCGCAGCAGCACGCATGAAAGGCCACTGATGAGCTTGAGAATCTTTTGCCCATGGGCAATAAAAGTGTTTAGCTCTATTAAGAAATTCAAATCTTATTAAGTTATAAGCATGAAATGTATTTATCCACTTTACATGCAGAGATTCGTGATATATCGATTCAATAAGTTTTATAGGTTCTGAAATTATGTTCCCTCCGATAAAAATAATACCTGGCACGAATGAGATGTAAAACTCACTCCCTGAGAACTTTCTTGTTTAGAGTTTGAAAAAGATAATAAACAGATAAATCTAATATTAAATGCAATGTCTTCAATAGGCTCTAATGCAATTCTTCCAAGTTGCAGTATGGATTTCTTCAGTATTTCACGATCTGTATCTGAAGGAAGTTTTAAATTTAACTTGGATGAGACGTCCGAAAAAAGATCAAAACTGTAAAACATGTCAGTAAAAATTGAATTACTATAATTAATGTTTGTATCGGTTACTGATATAGGTTCAAACAATGATGTAATAAATGGTGCTGGTGAGATTAAGTTATTATCTGAATGGAGGGGCGCTTGCAAAAGTGAATCACAATCGACATCTAGCAAATTTAACGGTTCAAAATTCAAATAATATGGTAATTCTTTTCCTAATAAATTTGAAAAACTCTTTTCCAATAAAAGACGGTAAATAGGAGTCTTCAAAAGCATCAATATCTCATTAGTTGTAATTTGCCTTTGATGATTTCTTAACTTGCAAAGGTCTCTAGCAGCATCTTTATATTTATGAGTCAATCGGCTCATTATTACCTGAGAGTTAAGCATCGGGCTGATGCTCAGAGAGCCTTGTTCAAGATACATCATCTTATTTTTTCAAAACTAACATTGCTTCACACGAAGTTCTCAATGCCGGTTGCTTAATTACATCCTCCAATACTCCTTCAACTATTTTTAACTCATTTTTTGACAAAACTTTTTTCATTGATTCTCTCAAAGTGGGAGAATGGGGGTTAGTGGCGATATCAAAAAAAGCCTTGGAGGAAGCATATTTAGACTGTTTATTATATGATGCATAATATTCTAATCGAATTTCATTAAAACCGCTTTTTATACAATAATGAACGAGATCATGCTCCGTATAATTACAAAATGATTCCGGAATATAGTTACTTAATTCTTTAAAGATTTTCAACAGAAATGACTTTACACTTAATAGTGGTTCAATATCTAATGAATATCCTCTAAAATAATTCCCTCCAAATTCTAAATTACGTTTATTAATAGGATCAAGTATAACTGCAATACCACCCGGTATTAAAATACGATAGATCTCATCAAATGCATCTTGTTTTTTTTCAATATATAATAAAACCGCCCTCATCAAGACTCTATCAATAGAGTTAGAAGGTAAAGATAATTTTTCAGCACTACTAATTAAGAACTGTACTCTGGAATCATTTATTTTTTTTTCTTTGAAAATTTCCTTGGGGATAGCAAGAGCATGTTCTGAAAAATCAGATAATATCAGCTTTCCACTACTACCCAATCGTTCTAATGCTGATAAACCTAATAAACCATCCCCAGCTCCTATATCGAGGACTACATGAGACTCGGAAATATCAGCTCGTTCTATTATTTTTTGAGCAATTGCCTTAACATGAGCAAGTGCCATTTGCTGATAAGTCTTATCTCCTCCAAATCGCCGATGCTTTAACCAGTCACTCCAAATATCGCTCATAATATTTAAACTAAATTGCGTGCATTATACTTCATCCTCCCAAATTATGAAAGTTGGAGACCAAGGTGAATCTGTTGTAGTATTTGAAAGTTCTCCCACTTTATCATCGGGATAAGTTACGTCTTCTGGTAGTTGTGAAACATACCACTTAGAACCTAGAGCTTCAATTTCCACTGGACTGCGTGAACTATTTTGATCAAAATAAGTTCCAACTGATGGCGAATTCCCATCACCCGAGTCCACACTTGTAATCGTATGTGTTTGAGTTGTACTGTCATTGAAAGTTATTTTTACTGCACCTAGATTGGCATAGTACTTGTTGACTAGTTTTGTTGAGTTTCCCATATTAATTTTCCTTTAATTTCACAATTATTAACTGAAGTTACGCAAA
>JAFDZQ010000068.1 GCA_018266895.1 Bacteroidota bacterium | reverse complement strand
TGATCAATCAAAAAATTTTTTCATGCACTTAAATTTTTTCATTTCTTTAAGTTTTTTCATACCTTTATGTATTGTCATTCCCGCGAATGCGGGAATCCAATGAATGCCTGCCTCACTGTTTTAACTTGCTGAAGGAATAAAACCGAGGTAATGATAAGCACTTTAAAGGCAATAAAGTGACTCTTCAAGCAATGCGAGAGCTATTACGATAGTACTCTATGGATTCCCACTTTCGCGGGAATGACAAAGGGGGAATGGATTCCCGCATTCGCGGGAATGACAAAAGGATCAACTGCCGCACTGCCACACTGCCACACTGCCTAACTGCCTAACTGCCTAACTGCCTAACTGCCACACTGCCACACTGCCTCACTGCCACACTGCCTGACTGCCACACTGCCTCACTGCTTTAACTGCCTAAAACATATTTTTCTGCAATCTTAAAAGTCGGGCATCCCATAGAGACTGCAACATTATGAAAATCCTTTAACGACTTTGTACCGTTATGCCGGGCAAAATACTTTTCTTTAAATTTCTTGAGATATATTTTTCCTAAAGTATAATTCAGATAGCCCGGATCGAAAGCAGCTCTTTCAGCTTCCTGCATAGCGGTTGTTTCCGTCATAAACGCATTCTTAACGAAGAAATCCTTTGCCTTTTCTATAGTCCCGTTTTCGCAATGAATATTTATCGCAGCGATGAATCTGCAGCATCTGATCAGGGCTTCTATAAGCTGACCTATTTTAATTTTAAAGTCTCCATTTCCGTATCCTTCATCCACCATCATCTCTTCAGAGTAATGCGCCCAGCCCTCGACATAGGAATAACTCATGAAAAGCTTTGAAAGCTTTGTTGAATGCTGATTGGAATTCAGAAAATGCGTATAATGTCCGGGAAAAGCTTCGTGAATGGAAATTAATTTCAATGTCGGATAGTTGAACTGTGTCATCCATTCCTTTCTTTTCTCTTCGCTCCAGTCCGAATCCGGAAGATTGACATAATAAAAAGATTCATCCGATTTTTCATAAGGTCCGGCTGTTCCCATAGCGGCGAATCCGAAGTTCATATACTTGGGCATTTCCACTACAAGACAATTCAGTCTTTCAGGCAGGTTAACAATTTCTTTTTCCCTTATGAAATCCACAAGACCGGTAAGCATATCACTTGTTTCGGAGATAAGATTTTTTTCACTCGGATGAGTATGTTCAAGCGTTTCCATTTTATCCTCGAAATCATTTTCCTTTAGTATCTTCTTCATCTCAGTCTGAAGTCTTTCCAGCTCTGCAAGTCCCATTTTTTTTATCTCTTCCGCAGGCAGGTCTATATGCTCTTTTATTCTGAGCATATCTTCGAATTTCGATTTTCCGAGAATATAACTTGTATTGTCCGGTGAAGAGACTTTGTCAAGAAAAGAGGCGAACTTTTCAAACGCTTTCACAGCCAGATCACTTTTAACCGTATATTCAGAAATAAGCGCTTCATCAGTTACCTTATTTTTAATTTCATCCAGCAGTTCCTCTTTGAATAAATTCTCATATCCTTTTGAAAACATTTTCGCATATTTGCATAAAACTTCAGGAAGTGATTTATCCAGAACCTGTTCAGCAGTTTCAAGTGTTGACGGTATCGTGTCAATTATTTTAATTACTGACCTTAGTCTTTCCTCAAACGGCGCATAATCCCTGCTAATGTAGCTGTGAAGATTACCGAACATAAAAGCGTAATGCATCGGATTCCTTTTATGGGATTCCATTACTTCAGTTTCGAACAAGGATGATTCAAGTCCCCATTTTGCTACTTCATAATCAAATTTATTTTCAGCCGATAATCCGGCGTAGTTTATTTCCGAAAGTCTGTTCAGCATCACCCGTATCTCACCAGCATATTCTGAAATTCCTGTGAGTGAACTATCCGACGTTAAGCCGTCATATTCATGAAGTCCGAGCTGGCTTCCCGCTTCAGGGTTTAGTTCGAGATATTTACTGAAAATATATTCCGATAACTCATTGAATTGCTCATTTGCATTTTTCATGATCTGTTAAATTTAAATTTCCGAATAGTTACCTATGTTGATCTTTAATAATTCTCTTTTTACTGAAGCGCCTTCGCCGATAATTGATTCGGACATTACGCAGTTTTCTATAAGAGATGAATTTTCTATAATGCTGTTGTCTATGATGCTGTTCTTAATAATACAGCCATCGTTTATCGTAGCATAAGGACCGATGATGCTGTTTTCAATTTCAACATTCTTTCCTATATAAACAGGTTCGGTTATCCTGCTGTTTATCTGTTTATACTTCTTCGGGGCTTTGTTCTTATTGGATTTGTTCAGAAGATATCTGTTGGTTTCAAGAAGTGTTTCCGGTTTTCCGCAGTCAAGCCATCCGTCGATGAAATATTTTTTCATCTTTTCCTTATTATTTATCATATTCTCAAGAGCGTCAGTAAGCTGAAATTCGCCTTTCACTTTGATCTTATTATTCATAATGTATTCAAGCGAACTGAAGAGTTTTGCGGAATTTTTCAGATAATACAATCCCACAATCGCCTCCTTCGATGAAGAGATTTCCGAAGATGCCGGCTTTTCGACAAACCTTGTAATGTATCCGTCGCTGTCAGTTTCCACAACTCCGAATCTTCTCGGATCATCGACGGTTTTTACTCCGATAACGGAGTTATTGTTTTTAATCATTCTTTTCAGATCCACATCGAACAGAGTATCTCCGAGTATTATCATAACCTCATCATTTTTATTCTTGAAAACTTTTTTAGCGCAGTAAACTGCATGTCCGAGACCTTTGGCTTCCGCCTGTTCCACATAATCAAATCTGAAATCAAATGCATTATCGAGATAATCCTTTATCTTTTCTCCAAGAAATCCCGTGACGAGTATTATTGAAGAGGCGATCTTATCTTTAATGAGCTGATTAATAATGTAATGTATCATCGGTTTTCCGCCAACATTCAGCAGAACTTTCGGATTGTGAAGAGTATGAGGTCTCAGTCTTGTTCCGAAACCCGCAACCGGAATTATTACTTTCATAATTATTGTGAGATTTAATTTGTATTATTTAATCAGACCTTTTATCATACCGGGAAATTCCTTCAGAACCCTGTCAAGAGAAACTGTATCCTTTGCTCCTGCCGAAGCAAGATGCGGCTTTCCGCCACCGCCTCCTCCGAGTTCCTTTGCAACTGCCGATATAATCTTTCCCGCATTCAGTCCTTTTTCTCTGATAAGATTATCGCTTACTGAACAGACTATATTTATTTTATCATTCATTACAGATGCAATTAATCCTACGCCGTTCTTTATTTTCTTCCGCATCTCTTCACCGGATTCTTTCAATTCATCCATGCTTTCCATATCCATTCTGACTGACAGAATGTCGAATCCTTTTTCTTTATCCGCAGTCAGAATAAGCTGATCTAATTTATCCGAAAATATTTTGAGTCTCTGTTTCAGCAGTTCTTTTTCAGCGGCTTTTTTCTCAATTGAATATTTTTCCTTCAGATCAGTAAGCTCGGAATGTGTTTTGTCCTGATACTTAAGAAGCGATCTCATCCTTTCAGCATTCAGAAAGTCTGATTTTGAAACATCATTTCTGAAATTCGTCAGACCTGTTCTGAAACTCCCGGCATACTTTTCGGGAAGTTCTGAAATGATCTTTTCAAGTTCAGAGATCTTTTCACCGAGAAAATGAATTATCCCTTCTCCGGTTCGTGCAAAGATCCTTCTCGTTCCCGAAGCAATGCTTTCTTCTTTTGTGATCCTGAATAATCCTATGTTTTGTGTATTCATTACGTGTGTCCCTCCGCAGAATTCAGCGCTGAAACTTTCATCAATGACCACTACTCTCACTTTCTCGCCGTATTTATCGCCGAAGAATTTCTTTACATTCGGAATTTTATTTGCCTCAGAAACAGGAATGTCAATGTGGGTTATCACATCCAGATTCTCTGCTATCTTGGAATTTACCATATCCTCGATCTCGTTTAACTGATCGTTGTCCGGTTTACTGAAATGCGGAAAATCAAAGCGCAGATATTCATCTGCTACAAGCGAACCTAACTGCTTCACATGACTGCCAAGCACTCTTTTCAAAGCTTCGTGAACTATATGAGTTGCTGAATGATTTCTTTGTATGGCATTCCTTCTTTCAAAATCAATCTTTGCGGTAACTTTTTCATCAGGTGAAAGGTCAGCAGGAATATTTTCGACAACTATAAAATCTTTCTTTGAATCCAGCACTCTGATCTGCTGTCCTCCGTTTCTGACAAGACTCCCTGTATCGCTTATCTGACCGCCTGATTCCGAAAAAAAAGGATTGCGTCCCAGTACGATTATGTTTTTTGAAGTTTCCTTTTCAGGTATCAGTGAAAATGTTTCGACACCTTCAGACGTAATGCTGTAAGGATCATAAACAGTGTCAAATTTTCCGTAACTCTCTTCTGCCTTAACTGTCCCGGCTGTAAGATCCTTTCTTCCCGACTTTCCTCTTTCCTTTTGCTTTTCCATATCTTCTGCGAACTTAAGCAGATCGACTTTCAATCCTCTTTCTTTAGCCATTACTTCCGTGAGGTCGAGTGGAAACCCGAATGTATCATAGAGTTTAAAAGCTTCATCACCGGGGAAAATTTTTGTTCCTGTCAGAGTATCAGCGACATCATTGAAAAGCTTTATGCCCCTGTCAAGAGTTACATGAAAACTTTCCTCTTCGGATTTTATGACCATTTTGCAGAAATCTTTTTTGTCAGTGAGTTCGGGAAAAACACCGCCACAATTATCAACAAGAGTATCTACAAGCTGAAACAATATTGGTCCGTTATAATCAAGCTTTCTGGCGAGTCTGGAAGCTCTTCTGAGAATTCTTCTCAGAACATATCCTCGTCCTTCATTTGAAGGAACAGCGCCATCGCTGATGGCAAATACAAGAGATCTTATATGATCTGCAATGGCATTAATGGAAGAGATATTTTCACCCGAATAATCTTTACCTGTGATCCCGGTAATTTTTGAAATTAAAGGAGTGAAGACATCGGTATCATAATTGGACTTTTTATTCTGAAGCACCCGTACAATTCTTTCAAAACCCATTCCGGTATCCACATGCTTTTTCGGAAGCGGTTCAAGTTCGCCGTCGTTTTTCCTGTTGTATTGTATAAAGACAAGATTCCATATTTCAATAACTTCTTCATGACCTGAATTAACATCTTCCGGCTTGCAGCCGTTCTCGGTGAAATCAAAATGTATTTCCGAACACGGACCGCAGGGACCGGTATCACCCATTTCCCAGAAGTTGTCCTTTTCACCGAATCTCAGAATATGGGATTTATCAATATCTGTTTCATCAGACCATATAGTAAACGCCTCTTCATCGGTTTCAAAAACAGTTACCCATAATTTATCTTTGGGAAGTTTCCATACATCAGTAAGCAGTTCCCACGCCCATTTAATAGCTTCTTTTTTATAATAATCGCCGAAAGACCAGTTACCAAGCATTTCAAAAAAAGTATGATGATAACCGTCCATACCGACTTCTTCGAGGTCATTATGCTTACCGCCTGCTCTGATGCATTTCTGAGTGTCGGCAGCTCTTGAATAATCGCGTGTACCGGTTCCGAGGAAAACATCCTTGAACTGATTCATTCCTGCATTGGTAAAAAGCAGAGTAGGGTCATTAAAAGGTACAACTGATGATGACGGAACGATCGTATGATCTTTTTTTCTGAAAAACTCTAAAAAAGAATTTCGTACATCTTTTGAATTCAATTATGTAAAAATTTGATTAATATTCAAAATACGCTTATTGAATGACATATTAAATGCAATTGCCGGTAAAATTTTCAGTTGATAAGACATCCGTCCAAATCGTCCCCGCACAAATTTGTTTTAGACTCCTCGTTCCCAATCTCCGGATTG
>JAFDZQ010000067.1 GCA_018266895.1 Bacteroidota bacterium | reverse complement strand
TGGGAAATTATACTTTTTTATTTGCAGCTAGATATTTGCAAAGACGCACCCACAAGGGATTTACGATTAGAAACAAATTCTACCGGACAGGTAGCTCAGTCTGTAGAGCAACGGCCTGAAAAGCCGTGTGTCGCCGGTTCGATTCCGGCCCTGTCCACGAAAAGTTATTAATGCAGTTAATTATTGCAATTTAAAAAAGTCCAATTTAATTGGGTTTTTTTATGCCCTTTTTGCTCTTACTGCACATTAAATTTTTTAAAGCTTTGAGATATTTAAATTCTGTTTCTGAAACAAACCTGTTAACAATTTTTATAAACAAAAATTTAAACCTTAATGTCATTTTTATAAAAAGGAAAATGACGCGGATGCTGATACTTTAAATGAAAATTAGATTAAAAATATCATGACTGTATTCATAATTAACTTTTTTAACTATACCGAATCGTTTTGGATAGTATGATTTTTCTTTGATTTAATATTTGAAGTCGGGGAAATGCCGGGAATATTATCATATTGAAGTATATATAATTGTCCTCAAAAAATTAGCCCTGTTCCTATTTTAATTCATTCCATATTTTCAGCAATCCTTCCTCATCGAACTTTCTTCCCATTACCTGTATGCCGAACGGCAATCCGTTTCTGTCTTTGCCTGAAGGAACAGAAATAGCCGGAATTCCCGCAAGATTTACGGAAGCCGTATAAATATCATTCAGATACATAGAAAGCGGATCATCAATCTTTTCTCCGAG
Source organism: Bacteroidota bacterium (assembly GCA_018266895.1). Classification (GTDB taxonomy): domain Bacteria; phylum Bacteroidota; class Ignavibacteria; order Tepidaquicellales; family Tepidaquicellaceae; genus JAEUSI01. Next base: position 8,520 of record JAFDZQ010000067.1, on the reverse strand, counting down.
TCTGAATGCGGTATTCGGAGTTGTGGGTGAAATTATAAAATCAACTTCCTTAAAAGCATTTTCAAAATCATTCATTATAAGTCTCCGTACTTTCTGCGCTTTTCTGTAATATGCATCATAATAACCGGCTGACAGTACATAAGTTCCGAGCATTATCCTTCTTTTTACTTCCTCTCCGAATCCTTCCGACCTTGAATTGACATACATTTCCTCAAGCGTTGCAGAATCAGCTGACCTGTAACCGTACCTTACTCCGTCAAATCTGGATAAGTTGCTCGACGCTTCAGCTGAAGTGAGAATGTAATATGTCTGTATGACATATTTTGTATGTGGAAGAGAGATCTCCTTAATCTTAAATCCTCTGATTCTCAGTGTTTCGATTTTCGCAAGCACTCCATTTTTTATATCTTCATCCAGACCTTCTTCGAAATACTCCTTTGCAAAACCTATGCTTGTTTTTTCAGGATCAAGTTTGTTTTCTGACAGGACCGAGTAAATCGCAACATCAGTTTCTGACGAAGTACTGTCCCTCCCGTCATGACCTGCAATTACTTCAAGCAGTAATCCGATATCGTAATTATTGTTCCCGAAAATCCCAATAGAATCAAAAGAGGAAGCAAATGCAACGAGTCCGAACCGTGATATTCTGCCGTAAGTGGCTTTCAGTCCGGTTATCCCGCAAAAAGAAGCCGGCTGTCTGATTGATCCACCTGTTTCCGAACCGAGGGACATCAGGCACATATTCGCAGCTACGGATACTGCGCTGGCTCCGGAAGATCCGCCGGGAACCCTTGTAAGATCAACAGGATTCTTTACAGGTCCGAAAAAAGAATTTTCATTTGAAGAACCCATGGCAAATTCATCGCAGTTAACCTTTCCGATGATTATGGCATCTTCATCTAAAAGTCTTTCGATCACAGTTGCAGAATAAACAGTCGTAAAATTACTCAGCATTTTTGAACCGCACGTAAGAAGTCTGTCTTTTACTGAAATTACATCCTTGACTGTTATGACTGCGCCTGCAAGCTTTCCGGATGTGCCTTTTTTTATTTTTTCATCTATAACTGAAGCTCTTTCACGCGCTTCACTGTCAAAAAGACTTATGAATACATTCAGATTCTTTTGCTCTTCTATATTCTGCAGATACAGGTCAACAAGTCTTTCACAGGAAAGACTGCCCTCAGCTATTGCAGACCTTATTTCTTTTAAACTCTGGGGAATATTGTTCATGAATTTTGTTCAATAATTAATATGCCACTGATCTCATGAATAATTCCTGTTTAATAATGAAATAAAACAGGAATGATCCGTAAAATAAGTGGCAAAAGTTAAATGACTTTTCATAACTGAAAAGCTATGAGATGAATTTATTATACCTTAATTTACTTTCTTATCTTTATCGTCAGTGGAAGTCAGATCCTTTTCTATATCCGAGGAAGCTTTCTTGAATTCTTTTATGCCTTTGCCGAGACCCTGCATAAGTTCAGGGATCTTTTTGGCTCCGAAAAGAACTAGAATAACAATTGCAATCAGTATAATTTCAGGTGTGCCTAAACCGAACATTTTTTTCTCCTTTCCGCAATTGCGGATTTTTAATTAAAACTTATAAAACACTTTCTATTACGCTTTCAAATAATCTTCTGCCGTCTTTACTGCCGAGAATTTCATCCGAAGCTCTTTCAGGATGAGGCATCAATCCGAGTACGTTTCTTTTGATATTCTGTATTCCCGCTATATTGTGAACAGATCCGTTCGGATTATCAGTGTATGTAAACAGTATCTGATTGTTTCCGATAAGACCCGTAAGTGTTTCATCATCACAATAATAATTTCCTTCACCGTGTGCAATTGGTATATTAATTTCTTCCTTTATGCCGTAAAGAGATGTAAAAATACTTTTATTATTTTCCACTTTCAATGTAACTGTTCTGCAGATGAATTTTATGTTTTCATTTTTCATCAGGACACCCGGCAGAAGACCGGTTTCGCACAGAACCTGAAATCCGTTGCAGATGCCGATCACTATTCCTCCGTTACCGGCAAATCTTACAACTTCCCTTATAACATTTGACTGTCCGGCGATTGCCCCGCACCGCAGATAGTCTCCGTAAGAAAACCCTCCGGGAAGAACTATTATGTTTCTGTCTCCCGTACTCCCTTCCTTATGCCAGAGAAATTCTGTGTCAGTGTTAAGAATATTTTTAAAAACATTGTATGCATCGTGATCACAATTGGATCCCGGAAAAACAACTATGCCGACTTTCGCTTTTGACATTATTTCACCTCTTCTGTTTCAATTACATAATCTTCCATTACGGGATTCGCAAGCAGTCTGCTGCATGCTTCCTTTGAGATCCTTTCTGCTTCATCCTTCGAACCTGTGTCTATAGTAAGTTCGATATACTTCCCGATCCTTGTATCAGTGATCAAATCAAATCCGTGTGATTTTAATGAATGTTCAACCGCTTTCCCCTGCGGGTCGAGTATGGTCTTTCTGATTGTTATTCTGATTCTGGATTTATACAATTTTTTAATTTTACGTTTTATTAAATGATTTATTGTTTGTCTATTTTCTTCTTTAAACTGTCAAGGTTTTTTTTGTTCATCGCATTAAGCTTTTCCATAATATTCTTACCAATAGGTTTTTCAAATTTCTCCTGAGATTCTTCCGGGTTTCTTCCCGACTGCTCCTCGGCTGATGTTTCGGGGGCAGTTGATTTTGATCTCATTACACCGGATTTAATTTCTTCTTCAGTTTCTTTTTTTTGAGATGCATTGTCTTTGTCCACTCCTTTTACATCACCGTCTTTTATAAATGATGATTTTTCAGGGATTACCTCCACGGGTGATTCTTTCGATATTTCTTTTTTATCTGAGATCCTGCTTTCGGGTTTAACTGAAACAGGAGGATTTAATTCCGATTCATCCGGCTGTTTTGCAGATTGTTTTAATGCGGAATTATCTTTTGGAGAGTTACTTTCAACTGAGGAAGGATTCAAATCAGACGGTTTTTCTTCCGGATTCTTATTTAGTTCAGGATTTTGCTTTCCGGAATTATTATCCATCTGATTGATTTCCTGTTTTGTATCGTTGAATGTTTCATGTTTGTTGAACTGTGTAACGTACAAAGCAATGAATGCGAATATAAGTATTCCCATTACAGGAGCCAGCCACGGATTTCTTACCCACATTGAAATTTTATCGAGAATGCCATAATTCTCTTCAGCATACTGTCTTTTCTTAACGGAGGATCTTTCAGATTCTTCTTGAGCGATCCTGCTTTCAAGTTTCGTCATAAAATCATCTGAAGCTTTTAACCTCGGAAGTTTCTTAAGCTTATCGCTGATGTCTGTATATTTTTCGTCTTCTGTCAAAATATTATTTCAATTGTAAATTATCTGTTTTTACTTTTTGCTTTGTAAATGCTGTCAAGAGAAATTTTCAGAGATTCCCTTGCGCGGTTAATTCTCGATCTTACTGTTCCGAGCGGAATATTCAGTGTAGCTGCAATTTCTTCATAATCGAGATCTTCAATATCCCTCAAAATTATTATCTCCCTGTGTTTTTCATTTAAGGAATTAATGGCTTTCTGAATGTAAAATGCTTCTGTTTCCGCATTTGCTTCATCTTCCGGATTATAATCATTCGAACTTATCTGATAATCGCTGTGACTGTCTTCATAAAATTCATTTATGGAAACAGCAGAGTGCTTCTTTTCCTTTCTGTAATTTGATCTGGCTTCGTTTAAAGCTATTGTGTATAGCCATGTCGAGAATTTTGCAATCTCTGTGTATTTATCCTTATTTTTATAAAGTTTCAGAAATGTTTCCTGCGAGATATCTTCTGCAGACTCCCGGTTCCCGGTAAACCTGAAAAGAAAGTTTACCAATCTGTCTTTGTATCTCAGAACAATTTCACCGAATGCTCCTTTATCTTCTTTCTGGAACTGAAGTATAAGCTGCTCGTCTGTTAGTGTTTTATAATCATTTTTATTTTTTTCCTGCATCGAAGCCGTTATTTTAACTGTTTATTTCTGTTTTTGTTCCAAAATTTTATGATCCGCAGATGTTGTTTATAAGGCCGGTCATAATTGATTTTTTATCCCTGCCGGAAGATTTCAGCAGCTTGTCAGACTGATATATATTCCCGAATATGTACTTCATTTTTCCGTATTCGAGCGAATTCCGGAATTTTCTGTAAAACGGAAGAAGCTGTTCCTGTTCATCCGGCCATAATTTCAGTTCTTTCTTAAGCTGCCATCCCTGTAACTTTGAAACACCGGGATCATAGAGTTTGTTAATTATCACAAACGCAGTATTCAGAAGAAAAATAAGATAGACTTCCACGTCTTTCTTAAGGGATATTTTTTCGTAAATCAAAAGCGCTTTTTCACTGTCTCTTTCTATAACTGCCCTGATGAAATCAGTCTCTTTAAAGTCCTTTGCTATTCCGTTGCATAGATTAACCGCTTCCATTGTTACTTCCTTTGAAAAAAAACAGTATGTCTTCAGCTTTTCAATTTCTGACATTATTTCATCGGATGAATGATTTGAATACTGCAGCATTCGTACAATTGCATCAGTATCCACTTTATAATCCCCGAACTTTTCCTTTATCCAGCTTACAAACTCTTCATCGGTAAATCCTCCGATCTCATAAATCTTTACTGAACTTTCCACTGTCTTTTTTATTTCCGCGCTGTTCTCGTTTTCAAGTTTTGAATCATAACTGAATACTTTGCCGGGACTGAATTCATCTGCCGTACTGACCATTATCAGGACTGTATCAGGATTCGGTCTTTTGAAATAATCAGTATAGGACAGCTTGTCGTCTTTTGAAAACTTTTTTACATTCTTAAGGATCACGACCTTCTTATCCGAAAAAAGACCCGTATTGCTGCATTCGTTCAGAACATTTCCGGTTTGCTTATCATCAGCATTGAAAGAAATAAGATTATTGACAGGATCAAAACCCTTGCCTACAAATTTGCTGCAGATCACTTTTACAATATCATCAAGGAGAATCTTCTCTTTAAGTGACAGAAGAATGATGTTCGGAATGCTGTCTTTTTCGAGCTTTCCGAGAAAATTTTTGTATGAAATTTTATATTTGTTATCCGCTTTTGCCAACTTGTTATTTTATCATAAAATACTTATTCTATTTCAATAATTGAATAATAAAAAAACCTTCAGGTGTAAATCACCGGAAGGTTTTAAATTTTAAAATTAAATTTACCGATATCAGATTTCAGTCTGCTTTTTTATCCAGTCTGTTGTAACCGATTTAGGTCTTATAATGGCTGCGCTCATTGCTCTTGCAAGAATAAGCTGAGCTGAATATCCCATTACTCTTGAAACACCGAAAAGAACAGTATAATATTCATACTCTGTTAATCCGTGATGATACAGCAGCGATCCGCTTGCAGCATCTACATTCGGCCACGGGTCTTTTGCCTTGCCATGCAATACCAGAAGAACAGGAACAATCTCAAAAAGCTGTTTTACAATTTTGAATATTTCGTCATCAGGCATATACTTCGTTCCGAATTCCAGGAAAGCGATAAATCTCGGATCGGTAATTCTTAACACAGGATGTCCGTAACCTGAGACCACTCTGTTATTGTCAAGAAGATTCTGACAATATGCTTTTACTTCGTCGTCAGTCGGGGAATGACCTATCTGTTCTCTCATATTAACTATAAACCTCAGGCATTCCTGATTTGCGAGACCGTGAAGCGGGCCGGCAAGAGCGTTCAGTGCTCCGCTGATGGAATAATAACTGTCGGAAAGCGTTGAACCGATGACTAAATTCGCAAATGCGCTTGCATTTCCTCCTTCGTGGTCAATGTGAAGAACCATATACAGTCTCATCAGTCTGGCAAATGTTCCTTCTTTATCTTCAATACCGAGCATCTTAGCGAAATTTCCGGCCCAGTCTAAATTTCTGTCCGGACTGATCATATCGCCTTTTTTGAATTTCTTTCTGTAAATAAATGCCGCAATCTGAGGGACTCTGGCAATTATGTTAAGACAATCTTCAAACATTGCTTCCCATAATTTATCCTTGCCGGTTCCCTTGTCATTAAGTTTTCTGAATTCCGATTCTTTCTCCATACAGAGAATGGCAGTGCTGAACATAACCATCGGATGAGAATCTTCAGGCATTGCATTAAGCACATTCCAGACATAAGAGGGAACATCTTCCCTTTTGTGCAGATCGGACTGAAGGTCTTTCAGAGCATTTTCATCAGGCAGTTCACCCGTGAGCAGCAGATAAAAAACTTCTTCAGGAAGTTTTTCGGTAAGTTCTAAGATCGGTATGCCTCTGATTATAAGTCCTGTATCGAGTCCTACCGATGATGTATCACAGATCAATCCTTTAATCCCTCTCATTCCTCCGTAAAGCTGGTCAATTGTAACATGGTCAATCTCTTTCTTGCCGTGAACTTTTACAATTGATTTAGCTTCTTCTCTTAATCCCGGTATCTGAGCGGAAAGTTTTTCTTTAAGTAAGTTTGACATTTTTGATTGTAGTTTATTGATTTGGTAAGCAATGTAAATTATTTCATTTTAAGTAAAAAGTTACGAATTAATGCACATATTCCCAATCTGATCAAATGTTTACGGAAACTGAATTTGCATTCAAATTCAATAAAACACATCTCATCACAATACCGGTCTTATAAATTCTTTTATCTTCTTCCGAAGTCATCCGAAATTCTTCTTATGTCTTCTTCATTGGAAGGGTTAAAAGGAAACTTATGTATCCATATCTCAGCAACTATTCCCCAGTCTTTGGTTCCAGCGAGTCTGTGTCTTGTCCCGAGTTTCATCTCTATCAGGTCATCGTCATTGTAAACTGTCATTTCATCCGGCTGTTCGTCAGTCGGGCTCGTATAGATGCCGACCGGACCTCTGACTACTCTCCAGAGTTCGGATCTTCTTTCATGAGACTGCCATGATAATTTTTTCCCCGGAGCGACAACAAGTATTTTCGGACTTACATTCAGTTTTGTAACATCGAACGGCATTTCAACTCCCGAAAAATACACGGAAAGAAAATCATTCAGACAGCTGCTGTCAATTTTAAAAAATCCTCCCCATGGTCTTTCAAAGTCTTCTCCTTCAATTTTTATTTTTCTGTTTTCAAGGTCTTTTCTTACCTCAGATTTTATCTGATCTTTTGTAAGCATAATAAATTTATTGATTAAATTTTAAAAACACTTTTTCCGAAATTTTTTTTCCTATTGAAAAAGCTGATGTAGCTGCAGGTGACGGAGCGTTGCAGACATTGATCACATTTTCATTTTCTATGAATAAAAAATCATCCGTCAGATTTCCATTAAGATCGCAGGCCTGGGCTCTGACTCCTGAACCTCCTACGGATATATCGCTTTCCTTTATTCCCGGAATGAGTTTCTGCAAAGACCGGACAAATTCTTTTTTTGAAAAAGATCTCCTGAATTCGTAAAACCCGGTTTTCCAGAACCTTGAAGCAACCTTCAGAAAGCCTTTATAAGAAAGCGTTCCTGCAAGTTCCCGAAGATCAAAATCGCTTTTCCCGTATCCTTCTTTTTTAAATGCAAGCACGGCATTTGGACCTGCTTCGATCATTCCATCCGTCCTTCTTGTAAAATGAACTCCGAGAAAAGGAAACTCCGGATTAGGGACCGGGTAAATAAGGTTTTTAACAAGATGTTTTGCGGATTCATTTAGCCTGTAATATTCACCCCTGAAAGGAATTATCCTGAAATTAATTTTATCACCGGTCATTGCTGCAATCTTATCCGAATAAAGCCCGGCACACGTCACAAGCACTTTCGAAGTGTATTTGTTTTTCTTTGTGATTACTTCAACTGTGTTTTCCCTTATCTTAACTGACTCAACTTCTTCACTAAATTTAATTTCCCCACACTTCTGTGAAATTTTCTCAGCTATCTTCAGGGTTACTTCCTTGTAATCCGTTATTCCCGTCTGCGGCACGAAAATCCCCTTAATCCCTTCCGCGTATGGTTCGATCTCTTTTATTTCTTCCCGTGAAATGTATTTTACATTTTCAAGACCGTTTTCCTTTCCTCGTTCAAAAAGTGTCTGAAGAGGCTTAAGTTCCTTTTCCGAAACAGCGACAATTATCTTTCCGCAAATATCATAAAGGATTTGATTCTCGTCGCAAAAATCCAGAAGCATTCTGTATCCTGTAATACAGTTTGCCGCTTTCAGACTTCCGGGTTTGTAATATATTCCCGAATGAATGACACCGCTGTTATGTCCCGTCTGATGGGCAGCTACTCTGTTTTCCTTTTCAATAACGCAGACTTTAAGCGACGGTTCTTTTTCAATAAGTTTATAAGCAGTGCTCAACCCTACAATTCCCGCCCCTATAACCGTAACATCGAAATTGTTCATATTTAATAAAAATACATAACCTTATTTAAAAAAAATATAAACTAATTTGGTGAAGTTTTATTCAGGTTCTCATCCGTCCAAAACGTTTAAGATAAATTAATTAAAAATTTCAGAT
>JAFDZQ010000066.1:10954-24912 GCA_018266895.1 Bacteroidota bacterium | reverse complement strand
TTTATTGAAAATTTATTTATGCAAAATCAAGAACATCGTATCTGTTGAGTATACCTTTTATATTACCGTGCTGTGAAACAAGCACTGCATGTTCCCTGTGAAGAATTTCAAGAGCCTGCATAAACGGAGAGTCGACATCTATTATAGGAAGTTTAGCGTCCATTATTTCCCTGACTTCCTTTCCGGAAACATTTCTGTCGTTTATAACTTTCTCGATTATACCCGATTCCCTTACTGAACCTACGCTTTCTGTTCCGTCAATTACCGGCAGAATGGAAAGATTATATTTATCCATAACTTCCAGTGCTTCAAATACTTTATCAGTGCTTTTTGCTGAAACAAGTCCGGGAACCAGTCCGGACTTCTTGGTCATAAACACCTGACCTGTTTTAAGATGAGCAGGATCCATTAATCTTTTTTCCCTGAGCCATTCGTCTGAATGATACTTGGATAAATATCTTTCTCCCGTGTCACAAACAATGAATACGATCACTGCATTTGCATCCGCTTTTTTTGCATATTCCATTGCAGCGAAAGCGATTGTTCCGGTAGATCCCCCGCAGAAAATGCCTTCTTCCTTTGAAAGACGTAAACACATATCCACGGCATCTTTATCATTCACATTAAAAATCTCATCAATGTACTGAAACTGTACATTGTCCGGCATTACATCCTGTCCGATACCTTCGATCAGATAAGGAAGCGGTTCAGGCGCAACACCCGTTTCTTTTACATTTTTAAATATCGAACCATAAGGATCAGCTCCTATTACTTTTATCCCGGGATTTTTTTCTTTCAGATATTTACCTGTCCCTGTAATAGTCCCGCCGGTTCCCACACCGGCAACAAAATGCGTTACTTTTCCGTCAGTGTCGTTCCAGATTTCAGGACCTGTGCTTTTGTAATGTGCTTCCGGATTTGCCGGATTAGAATACTGGTAAAGAAAAAGAGAATCAGGTATTTCCTTTGACAATCTTTCAGCAACTGCCACATAATGATCAGGTTCTCCGTACTTTGCCGCAATCGGCTGTATAACAACTTCTGCGCCTAAAGCTTTAAGATAATTATTTTTTTCTTTTGATGCTTTTTCTGTCATTACAAATATTGTCTTGTATCCTTTCAAAGCAGCTACAAGACCCAGTCCAATTCCTGTATTGCCGCTTGTTGCCTCAATAATAGTGCTTCCGGGTTTTAAACTCCCGTCACGCTCCGCTGCTTCAATCATGTTCAGACCTATCCTGTCTTTAACGCTTCCGCCCGGATTCAGCGATTCCATTTTTGCAAACACGGTTGCTTTCATACCTTTTGTAATATTGTTAATCTTTACCAAAGGTGTATTTCCGATTAACTCAAGTATGTTGTTGTAGTATTTCATTTTTATAATATATTAAATTTTAATTAACTTCTCAGTGAGCAATTGGTCTTTTTAATTTTGATAATTCAATAAAGGATGCATCAGCTTTTTAGTGAAAATATATTTTCGATTTATAACTTTCTTCAATTTAAGAAACTCACAATATCTCCGTCTCTCCGTGTTTAAATCTATATATAACTTAAAACTCGTATCTCGTAACCTGAAACTTGAAACTCGTAACCTGAAACTTGAAACTCGTAACTTGAAACTGCTCTACACCGGTCTCATAAGCGGAAAAAATATCACATCCCTTATTGACTGTGAATTGGTCAGAAGCATTACAAGCCTGTCAACCCCGAGTCCGACGCCTGTGGTCGGGGGCATTCCGACTTCAATTGCATTTATGAAATCCTCGTCGAGCGGATGAGTTTCCTCTTCCCCGCCTCTTCCTCTTTCAACCTGCTCTTCGAGAAGTTTTCTCTGAAGCACAGGATCATTAAGCTCAGTGTATGAATTTCCCATCTCCCATTTGTAAACGTAAGGCTCGAATCTCTCAGCAAAGATAACCTGTTCGGGATCTTTCTTCATTTCCTCAAGCTGATCCATTGAATATTCCCGGAGCTGTTTGCAAAGCGGTGTGGTGTCAATCGGAAAGTCATATACAAAGGCAGGCTGAACAAGCTCTTCCTCACACGTCTCTTCAAAAAGAGCTGCAATAAGCAGTCCTTTGCTGTGGGAGATCTTAGGATCAAATTTGATTTCATTCGAATTCATGTACTCAATGATCTCCTGCTTTTTCATGTTGAGAATATCCAGACCTGTTTTTGCCAGTATTGCATCTGTCATTCTTATTCTCCTCCACGGTCGCTTAAAATCAAGTTCTGTCTCACCGTACATTATCTTTGTAGTCCCGTGAATATCAATGCAAGCCTGCTCGGCAACTTCCTCGAACAAATTCATGCTGTCAAAATAATCTCCGTACGCCTGATACCATTCAACCTGAGTGAATTCAGGATTATGAGTCCTGTCAATTCCTTCATTTCGGAAATCTCTCACGAATTCATACACACGATTAAATCCGCCGACAATTAATCTTTTCAGATAAAGTTCATTTGAAATTCTAAGATAAAGATCTATGTCAAGAGCATTATGATGAGTTATGAACGGTTTAGCATTAGCTCCCCCGTAAATTGACTGCAGAGTAGGCGTCTCAACTTCAAAGAAATTATTCTTTTCGAGAGTTCTTTTAATTGACTGAATTATCTTCGTTCTCTTTATGAATGTATCCTTTACATTTTCATTAACTATCAGGTCAATATATCTCTGCCTGTATCTTAACTCTACATCAGCAAATGCATCGTAAATTATTTTCTCGCCGCTTTCTGTGATCTCTTCTTTCACAACAGGGAGAGGCTGAATTGATTTTGTGAGGAGCTGATATGACACTGCATGAACGGACACTTCTCCTGTCTTAGTCCTGAATGCATATCCGTTTACGCCGATGATATCGCCTATATCCAGAAGTTTAAATACGCTGTATGCTTCTTCGCCTACATCATCTTTTCTGATATAGATCTGAATCCTTCCTGTATCGTCCTTAATGTGACAGAATGTGGCTTTGCCCATTTTGCGGATTGCCATTATCCTGCCGGCAACGGACACAGACAATTCTTTCAGCTTCTCTTTCTCTTCATCGGTTTCAGGATCTCTGAAATTTTTTATTATCTCTGCGGAATTATTTTTAACATCAAATCTGTGCGGATAAGGATTGATGCCAAGTTTCTTTATTTCTTCAAGTTCTTCTAATCTTCTTTTGATTAGATCGTTTTGTTCTGACAAATATTTCCTTTCATAAAAGTTTTTTACCTCAATGCACTAAAAGTATTCCGAAAGTTCGCACAGAATACATATTGTTATATATTAATTTTGTACTTTTTTAATTCCTTCTTTTTAGAAACTTACTTTATGGTTTATCAACTCAATTCAATTTCAAATGCATACCTTTCCGGAAAGTTTTATTAGAATGATCAGTACCTTTTTTTAAAACTTCTCTTCGAATCCTTTTTATCAAACTTCTTAAAGTCTTTATTCCTGTCTCTTTTATCGTCTTTAATGCCGGACTTTTTAAAATCTTTTTTCTCAAATTTCTTGTCATCTCCTTTTCCGGAATTCCTGAAGTCTTTTTTTATATCCCTTTTATCGTCTCTTCTGTTGTCTCTTTTCCCGAAAGTCTTAAAGTCCTTTTTACCCTCCCTTTTATCGTCTCTGCTATCATCTTTCTTTCCGAATGTCTTAAATTCTTTTTTCTCATACTTTTTATCATCTCTCTTTCCAAAAGTCTTATAACCTCTTTTTACATCTCTGCTGTCTTCTCTCTTACCGGATTTTCTGAAATCTCTTTTGTAATCTTTCTTATCACCTCTTCTGTCCTCTCTCTTTTCTTCTGTTTTATTATCACGGGTATCTATTTTACTGAATCCCAGTTTTTCATCTCTTTCCGCTATCTGTCTGTCTTTAAATCCCCACTTCGATTCTTTCCGGTTAAAATCCTTGTCAGGCTTACTGAAATCTTTTTTAAAATCTTTTCTGTAATTTTTTTTGTAATCTTTTTTATCTTCTTTTGCTTTGTATTTTCTGTAAATCTTTTTTTCGTCCCTCTTTGCATAATGAATGCGCTTTGTATTCTGTGCCGGAGTATCTTTAACTATCTCGTACAGTTTCGTTACTTCGTCAGACGTAAGCTTTCTCCATTCCCCTGATCTCAGATCATCCATTTTCAAACCTGCATATTCCACACGCTCAAGTTCCCTTACAAAGTATCCGTAATGCTCGAACATATTTCTTACCTGCCTGTTGCGTCCTTCGTAGATCGAAATAAAAAGATCCTGGTAATTGTTGTTCTTTTTCGGATACCTTATTTTACTCGGCGCAGTTTCTTTTCCTTCAAGCTTTATTCCTAAAGTAAGTTTTAACCTGTGCTTCTCTTCGAGCGGTTTGGAAAGTTTTACAAAATATGTTTTGTATATTTCACTTTTCGGATGCATAAGTTTATTTGCAAGCTCTCCGTCATTTGTCAGAAGCAAAAGTCCTGTAGTATTGTAATCAAGTCGTCCCACTGGAAATACTTTTTCGTTCAGATTCAGAATATCTATCACAGTGGTTCTTTTTTTGTCATCTGAAACTGAAGTAATAACTCCCTGCGGCTTGTTGAGAATTATGTATATCTTCTTCGTGCTCGATCTTACCGGCTCTCCGTCAACGGCAATCTTATCCTTTTCGGGATCTATCTTATATCCAAGCTCGCTTACAATGCTGCCGTTTACAGAAACCCTTTCCTGCTGAATTAGTTCGTCTATCTTACGTCTCGATAATATCCCGTTGGATGCAATAAATTTATTTAATCTGATTAAATTCTCCAATTTTATCTTATACCTACTCTCTTTCTGTCATTTTTAAGATTGTTAATCCCATTTCTAAAGTAACAAATTCTTCTGTCTGTTTATTGAATGTCTACAGGTTCAAAGCCGAATAATTTATAAATCAATTAGTTAAGTATTAATTTCTTTATTTTCGTTATTATTTAAATCATCATCAGTTTCATCATCATCTGTTTCGTCATCATCTGTTTCGTCATCATCTGTTTCGTCATCATCAGTTTCGTCATCATCTGTTTCGTCATCATCAGTTTCGTCATCATCTGTTTCATCATCATCCGTTTCGTCATCATCCGTTTCATCATCATCTGTTTCGTCATCATCTGTTTCGTCATCATCTGTTTCATCATCATCCGTCTCACTGTCATCTGTTTCTATATTATTATTGTGATCAGATACTTCGATGCTGCTTAAGCTGCCAAGATCTGCAATTTCTTCTTCACCTGAGTTTTCCTGAACGCTTTCATTTGTAAGCAGTTCAAGCTGATGACTTGTTTCAGTAAAAGGATTATTCCCTATGCTGTTAACTGAATTGAACAATTCAATATCTGCTTCAGTAATTCCTTCTATCTCTTCATTCTTCAGTATATCGTTTATCTCTTTGAGTTTCGGGAGGTCTTCAAGAGAATTCAGTCCGAGCACTTTCAGAAATGTCCTGGTTGTACCGTAAAGAATTGGTCTTCCCGGAGTTTCGGATCTTCCTGTAATGGTAATAAGATCTCTTTCAAGAAGTGAGTTGACTATGTAATCCACATTCACTCCGCGGATGAACTCAATCTCCGATCTGGTTATCGGCTGTTTGTATGCTATTATAGAAAGAGTTTCAAGCGCTGACTGTGAAAGTTTTTTCTTCTGTTTGTCTTCGAAAAGTTTTCCGATAAATCTTCCGTATTCTTTCCTCGTGGCAAATGAATAACCGCCTGCTATCTTTAAAATTTCGAAAGGCTTGTTGCCGTTTCTGTATTCTTCGTTAAGCGAACTGACGGATTCCTCCACTTCTGCTACACTGATCCTCAGTCCGCCTTTGTCAATTATTTCCTTGATCTGTCTCGGAGTAATTTCTTCTTCGGAAGCAAAGATCATTGATTCCACAATATTTCTCAATTCATTGCTGACCAACCGGCTCCTCTGTTCTTCTTCTCAGATAAAAATCCTCCATATTGTTATTCCGGAGTACGATTTCAATTATCCCGTCAAGCGCCAGCTGTAGCAGCGCAAGGAATATACATATTATTCTCAGTTTTTCCTTTGCCCGGGATATCATTTCAGCAAAGTCAACTTCTGTTTTTTCATCAATTAGATTAAGAATGAATTCTCTCTGATTCTCCGGTGTGATGTCAAGGAGTTCGATAGGATGAACAACTTCTTTCCTTACGCTTGAAATTACTCTCTTGTATGCTTTTATAAGATTAAAGATCGTCACATTCTTCAGGCTCAGGTCAGTTTCAAAATTCTTTTCCGTTATTTTAATATCATTGTCAAAATTATTTCTGAAAACCCTTTTCCTTTGTTCGGTCTCGAGTCCGGCTATTTGTTCTGATATATCCTTGAACCTTTTATACTCAAGAAGTTTCCTCACAAGAGCAAGCCGCGGATCTTCCTCTTCTACAAGATTACCTGTTTCATCAACCTGCGGAATTAGCATCCGCGCTTTTATCTTCATTAGTTCGGAAGCCATGACAAGAAATTCACCTGCAAGCTCGATGTTAAGATTAGACATTACATTTATGTAATCAAGAAAATCCTTTGTGATCTTTGCGATAGGAATATTGTAAATATCCAGATCATCCACTTTCACAAAATGAAGCAGAATATCCATCGGACCTTCAAACTCAGTCAGTCTCGCCCTGTAATCTTTTGAAAAAACTGACGAATTATCAGTGCTTATATCTGAATTTACAATATTACCGCTGCTTTCATCCATGCAATCAATATACTAAACTGCGCCTGCAAATTAAATGAAGTTGGGGAAATTTGGCTGTGATTCCGGAGTATCTGATATCAAAGAAAACTTTATATTACTATCTATTTCTCAACTCTATTTCATTTCAGACTATGTTCTCCTTGAATCAAGGCAGGTATAAACAGGAATGACAGTTAATAATGGAATCAAAAAAGTAAAAATTGTTTTGATGTACACAGAATTCTTGAGTATCTGATAATAAAGTATATTTTGTTAGGTTTTAAAATAGTTTATATTTAAGGTGATTAACAAATGAAATTCAGATAAAAAATTGTGTTGAAAATGAAGACGAGTATATATCTTATCCAATTTGTTTAAAAGTTAAAGTATTGGACTTACAAACCAAAAAAATTATTATCTATGCTTAAAAAATGAAAATTAAAGATTGCAAAGTTGATTAAGAAAAAAACCAAAATTAAAACAAAGTACACTCCGAAAATAAAGGAAAAGATTTTTGTTAAAGATTCACTTCGTTTACTCAAAGTAGAGCCAAATTCTGTAATTTGCGGTGATTGTATTGAAATTATGAAAAAAATGCCTTCAGGTAGTATAGATTTAATAGTTACTTCACCTCCGTATAATTTGAAGAATTCAACTGGAAACGGGATGAATGTAAACACGAAATCTGGGAAGTGGGCAACGGCAGCTTTAAAAAATGGCTATTCAAACCATAATGACAGCATGCCTCATCAGAAATATGTAGAATGGCAACGTCTTTGTTTGGAAGAAATGGTTAGAATTATTAAGGATGATGGAGCAATATTCTATAATCATAAAAGGAGAGTCCAAAATGGTTTGCTACAAGACAGGGAAGATATTGTAAGTGGATTCCCCGTTCGTCAAATTATTATTTGGAAACGCAAAGGTGGAATAAATTTTAATCCGGGATATTTTCTACCAACATACGAAGTAATTTATTTGATAGCAAAACCTAAATTTAAACTGTCACCAAAAGCAAACGCTTATGGTGATGTTTGGGAATTTGCTCAAGAAATGAAAAACCCACATCCAGCTCCATTCCCAGTTAGTTTAATTGATAGAATTATAAGTTCTACAAATGCAGAAATAGTTTTAGACCCTTTTGCAGGATCAGGTACTACGGCAATTTCAGCAATTAAAAACAAAAGAAAATTTATTTGTATTGAATTGTCAATTGAGTATTGTAAAATGTCTGAGAAAAGAATAAGAGAATTCAATATGCAACATGAGCTAATCCCTACTAAATCTTAAAAAAATGATTATTAAAGAAATTATTAATCAATTAGAAAATGTGTGGAATAATGCATACTGGTTTTCAAGAATGTTAATTTATGGAGATAAATATGGCGGTATAGGTAAAGATAACAAATTACTCTCACTGATAGCTAGTTCACTTAGACTAGTGTATGTTGAAAATAAAAAAGCAAAGAATACGCTGAACTTACAAAAAAAAGTCTTAAGAAATATTTTAACTGAAAGATATTTGAAAGCTAAGACAATAAATCAAAGAGTAGAAAAATTAATAATTGATTTAGAGGAAATTATTGTAACACCAGAGGATATGTCAGTTTTTATACTAACATGTGAATGCATTATGATACCTATCAATCAGGCAATTTCAAATATTCCCAGTGATGATAAACAATTTACTTTGTCAATTGCAAAATCATATTTAGATATTCAAGGAGAACAAGGTTTGGCTACTGTTATTAAGCTTTGGGATGATTTAGGAGTAAAGGTTTGCTTAACCGCAGAAAGGACAGAAATTGTTAAAGCATTCACTAATTTGAGAATTATATTAAATAAGAATAAGGAAATCAGTGAAGAAGATAAAGATATAGTTCTAACTGCATTTGCACAGGAATTTGAAAGGAGAGCCGGACAAAAAAGGAAAAAAAGAGCCGGAGGAAGTGTTGAAGATGTAACTTCTTTTATTTTAAATTACTATGAAATTAATTCAGCTCCAAAACCCGAACATTTTCAAGCGGATATAGAAGTTGATAACTGGATTAAAACAAAAGATGGTTGGTTAATAGGAATTTCTTGTAAAAGAACATTAAGAGAAAGATGGAAACAAGTCAGCAGTGCGGAATCTACAGTATTGAACAAATTTAAAATAAAATATATTTACCATATAATTACGTTTGATGAAGATTTATCAGATGAAAAAATAACTTTGCTGGGAGGATTGCGTCATATTTTTTACTTGCCTGATAACAGCAGAATATTAGATCATGCTCGAGACCATATTGGTCTTAAAGATTATGTAAGACCAATTTCAGAAATTGTTAATGATTTGAAATTGCAAATTAAATCCTGAATTTTTTACTAATTTTCAATAAAGTTATGAAAAAGTACATTTTAGATATATTTCTGTTAATATTTATTTCAGTAAATTATAATTGCACAAATAATGAGACAATTATTAACCCTTCGAACAATGCTCCTTCATCACCCCGAAATTTAATTGCAGTTTCAGATTCAACAAGTGGCGCTTTACGAATTAGATTAAAATGGGAAGTTCCGAGCAATAATGGAGGTGCAGCTATAATTCAATACATTGTTTACAAAGGAACATCTCCAAATAATTTATTAATACTTAATTATATTGGTTCTGATTCATTATCATTTATTGATAGTAATGTTGTCATTGGAAATTTGTATTATTATGCAGTGTCAGCTAAAAATGAATTTGGTGAAAGTTCGAAATCAAATGTAGTTAATCTATCTGTGAACCAAACCTTTTTCAGACCGACTGAGCCAACTAATTTTACTTGTTTACCTGGTAATAATAAAGTTTCAATTAATTGGAATGCACCTGTTTATAATGGAGGTTCAAATATTATAAATTATAAGATATATAAAGGAACTACACCTAATAATACAACTTTACTTATTATTGTAAATGATTCAACATTTTCCTATGTTGATTCAGCCGTTATAAATTTTAATCAGTATTACTACCAAATTTCTGCAAGTAATAATTATTATGAAGGTGTTAGGTCAAATTTAATTTCAGTTTCACCTACACCTGCAAACTCTAACGTGACTTTTACTATACAAGGTCAGGTAAACGGCGCAAATTACAATTTCTATTTCAGACCAAGTGTAGATGTGAGAATTTCTAGAATTATTGCAAATTTACCTGCACAGCCTTATTCAGATACAATTACAAATACAAACACTGCTTACGTATTCAGTAAAGACTCATTTTATACCTGGTATGAATATAATGGAATATCAACCGGTCAGGCTTGGACTTTTATTTTCAGCGGACATAGAGTTAGCGATAACAATGCTTATACATCAACAACAAATTTCATTGTTCCATAGTACAGTTAGTTAAATTCGAATAAAAACCTGAATTAAACTAAATAGTTTTAAAATTGATTAAATTTTCAATCTTTGTTTTATCGCTTTTATTCTCACTGGTATTTGTTTCGTGCAACAAAGATCAGAACGAAAAACCTCACCAAAATTCTGAAAATATTTATCTTTCTTATGAAGGTGAGCGCGAAGAGTTTAAAATATTTATAGTCAACGGTGATGAAGTAAGAAAAAAATATTTCAATGAATTTGTTTACGGAGGAAATTCTGAAAGATATACTTTTATTCCTGCTGATGAGATCTGGGTTGATAATTCCGTTTCTTCGGAAGAGTTTGAAACAACGGTTGCTCATGAACTGAAAGAGAGAAAACTGATGGCACGTGACGGACTGCTGTATGCTGATGCCCACGATTCTGCCCTGGCGCTTGAAGTAAGTATGAGAAAACAGTGGGAAAAAATTTGCAGTGAACACGAAACAAAGCTCGACAGCGTTACTCCCAGAGATTTTGATACTACAATGGAAATTGTAACACTGCCTGAAAAAATAAAACTAAAAAATGTTTACAGGATTCCGCTTGGGGAAAAAGACGGCGTAAAGATCTGGATCGTTGACGGTTATGTCGTAAGAAGGGATATCTTTCCGGATTTTGACTTCAGCGGAAATGATAAGGAGTATATGTTCATTCCAAATGGTGAAATATGGATAGACGGTCAGATTAGCTGCGAGGAAACAAATTATTCGATTGCGCTTGAACTGAAGATCAGAGAACTGATGACAAGAGGCGTGAGTTATGACTCCGCTTATGTTCAAGCTGCCAGTTACAGAGATCAGCTTCTTGCTGAAAACAATAAAAATATTTCCCGTCAGCCGGAAATAAAAAAAACTGATCCGCCTTTCAGGGATAAAGATACAAATAGTAAGAAGTGAAAACCGGATTAAAAATACGGAATCATTTATCTCAAAAGTATCATCTTTCCGACTCCGGTGAAACTACCGGACTCTAATCTGTAAATATATGTACCGCTTGATAATTTACTGCCGTCGAATTCCGCCGAGTAAATACCGGGTGATAGTTTTTCGTTAACTATTGTTGTAATTTCTTTTCCAAGCAGATCGTATATTTTTAATAATACCATTCCTGATGCAGGTATTCCGAATTTGAGACGGGTGACAGGATTAAAAGGATTAGGATAATTCTGAAACAGCATATACTCCGAAGGAACAATTGCACTTATCTGATTTACGGATGTGCCTTCATCTTTATAATTTACAACCCTGAAATTGTCAAAAT
This sequence comes from Bacteroidota bacterium, assembly GCA_018266895.1. Taxonomy (GTDB): domain Bacteria; phylum Bacteroidota; class Ignavibacteria; order Tepidaquicellales; family Tepidaquicellaceae; genus JAEUSI01. The sequence continues at coordinate 13,562 of JAFDZQ010000066.1, read as the reverse complement.
AAAATCCGTCTCCGGGAACTCCGTTGTCAGTTACAAGATTGAATCTGATCCTGATTTTCTGACCGGTGTATGCATTAAGATTTATCTGTTCGCTGACCCAGTGCTTTATGGAAGTAAAGGAAGGCGTACCGGAAATTAAAACCGTGTATCTTCCTGGAAGACTTACCCAGGTTGATCCGAAATTAGTGCTGACCTGAATTCTTGTATAATCAAAATTAGTTTCTTCAGCCCATTTTGCGGAAAATTCGATACGGGGATTAACGGTGTTTATCAGACTGATCGTATCTGATAAAGTAAAAGTATTGTTCGAACTGTTTCTTGAATTACCGAATCTTGAATCAGCAAAATTTTTATTGCCGTCAAAAGGATCTGTAAAAGTCGTGTCCCACAACAGTCCGGTTCCGGCTCTTACCCATTTTGAAATACCGTTCTCAGCGTTATCCGAAAACAGGACAACCGGTTTTCCTACATTGATCCTTATGGTATCCCTTGATGTCTCAATTCCTTCCTGCCTGACTGATACTGAGAATTTCATTTCATCCATGTAAGCGGCGGATGAAGAAAGTCTGAACTTGAAAAAATTTCCGGAATTATTTTTAAGCTGCCTGGCCTGAATACTGTCAAAACTTACTGATGAATTCAAAGCCACTGCATTGGCATAAAGTGAAGTTACTTCCGCAGTTACATTTTTAGATGTCATCGAGAGCCCTCTGTTCTTTAATGTTATCTGCAGATTAAGAGTATCATTAGCATTGACAAATCCGCTGCCCGTTACTTTATAGTTCACAAAATCCGCATAAGCTCCGCCTACCCAGGAGAGATATTTCATACCGTAAAGATTTTCATTTGCAACTGGAATAATCTCAGACTGCAAAGGCCAGAAATCACTTCCTCCGACTTCGGGTGTCCAGCAGTATGTTCCCTGTGAATGCAGATAATCCCTTGTAGTTCCGCTTGAATAATATGAAAGCATCTCGATTACTGTGCCGTAATAGTAATTATTCTTTGCTGCAAAATCGGATGAGAACTCGGAGTAAATATCATATCTTACAGCAGTGTCATTGTAACTGTAAGGATTAAGGTATCTGCCTGCATAAGAGTGCATAGAAAAAGAAATTTTAGGAAGAACAGACTGAACGAATGATTTTATCGCCTGCGTCTCGGGTTCGGATCCGGCAGACAGTCCCCTGTAAGTTTCCGAACAGGGATCATTGCTTGAACCGCTGTTAACTCCCCAGCCGTAATTGTAATTCCTGTTAAGATCCACTCCGTAACAGCTCCCGTTATTGCTTCTGTTCTTTCTCCACATTCCGCCGCCATTAGGATTTGTAGTGTGGTTGTATTCGTAACCGTCAGGATTTGCCACAGGTACAAAATAGATCTCACGGTTATTTACAAGATAAGTAGCTTCGGGATCTGTACCGTAATTGTCTAAAAGCCAGTACATATAATACATCAGACATGCCATTGACTGCGGTTCCCGTGCATGATGAAGAGCGTCAAAATAAACCGCAGCTTCGGTTGCAGATTCATTTATTCCGGGATTATCGGAGATTTTGACAGCCCATATCGCTCTGCCTTCATTTGAAAGTCCGAGATTTTGTTTTACAGATATCAGATTCGGATATATTAATCTCATTGAATCAAGTTTCTGCACTATTTCATCGTAAGTATAATATCCTCCCATGCTGCCATAAGAAAAACTGCTGATATTATTTTCATTCAGAATATTAAAGCTTTTCTTCAGTTCAGTCTGAGAAGACCTTTTTCTGCGAAGATAATATGAATCAAGATCTTTTATCTTTATTTCGTAACTAAGTCCGCATTTTGAAAGACGGCTGATCTCTTCCTGATTAATTACCAGTTCAATTCCTGTTCTAATGTTACCCCTGTAATGTTCAACAGTTATGTCATTCATCTGAAGTCTCATAATATCTTCATTTGAATTAATATTGATCTTAACAAGACTGTATGATTCAAGAGGACTTTTGACAGGCTGAGCGTTAATACAGCTTAATGCAAAAAAAGTAATTATGAAAAGGGAAGAAATTTTTAATGTTGCCATTTGAATATTAATTTAAAATTAAACGAAGGAATTTAATCAGAATCAGGGAAGAGTATTCTGCCACTGTGAATTAACTGAAATATAAACAATCTGTTTTTATTTCTTAAGTTTAAATTTCCCGGCAGTTGTCCGTTTTTTGACAATTCTGTATATGCTGTAAAAAATAGGATCTAAGTATATTAGCAGGAATGCTAACCTGAGATTAAAAAATGACACTATAATGGAAACGGAAAATATTACGATCGGCACAATTGTGAAAATAAAATATTTCTTAAGAATTTCTGGCTCAATTTCTTCAAATCTGATTTTCGGGTTTCTTGAAATATACCAGCCCTGTAATGTGAGAATTACTGATATCATAAGAAGATTTGAAATATAAATCAAAGTCGGAAGCTGAATGTCATTATATCTCATCACAAGTCCGACTGAGAAAGGAACAAATCCGATAAACATTAAAAAGAATACATTAAGAGCAATGATCTTTCTGTTCACGTATTTAAGATATCTGAACTGTATCTGATGCCTCAGCCAGAATGTTGCAAG